>NZ_CP081844.1:2201005-2514090 GCF_019803445.1 Caenibius sp. WL | reverse complement strand
CCGGCCCGGCAAGGTCGCGCAACACGCCGCCACCCGGCAGCGGCGCGTCCAGCGCCAGCCGGGGCACCGCGTTGCGCAGCGCTTCGCGTTCGTCCATCGACCAGTGCTTCACCACATCCCACGCCGCATCGAGCGCGCCATCGTCATACAGCAGGCCGACCCAGAAGGCGGGCAGGGCGCAAATCTGGTTCCACGGGCCGCCATCGGCCCCGCGCATTTCGAGGAAGCTTTTCAGCCGCACTTCGGGGAAAGCGGTGGAGAGGTGGTCGTTCCAATCGCTCAATGTCGGCAACTCGCCGGGCAGCGCGGGCAGTTCGCCCCTGAGGAAATCGCGGAAGCTCTGCCCCGCCGCGTCAATATATTTCCCGTCGCGGAAGACGAAGTACATCGGCACATCGAGCATGTAATCGACATAGCGTTCATAGCCGAAACCGTCTTCGAACACGAACGGCAGCATGCCGGTGCGGTGCGGATCGGTGTCCGACCAGATATGGCTGCGATAGGACAGAAACCCGTTGGGCTTGCCTTCGGTGAACGGCGAATTGGCGAATAGCGCGGTTGCCAGCGGTTGCAGCGCCAGCCCGACGCGGAACTTCTTGGCCATGTCCGCTTCGCTGGAATAATCGAGATTGACCTGGATGGTGCAGGTCCGCAGCATCATGTCGAGGCCGAGATTGCCGACGCGCGGCATGTGCCGCAGCATGATGTCATAGCGGCCCTTGGGCATGATCGGCAGTTCGGCCCGGGTCTTGTCCGGCCACATGCCGAGGCCGAGGAAGCCGAGGCCGAACCGTTCGCCGATCGCTTTCACCTGTTGCAGGTGGCGGCCGGTTTCGGCGCAGGTTTCGTGCAGGTTCTCCAGCGGCGCGCCGGACAGTTCCAACTGGCCCGCCGGTTCGAGGCTCACCGTGCCGTCCGCGCCTTTCATGGCGATGACGGTGCCGTTTTCCTCGATCGGCTCCCAGCCGAATTCGCGCAGGGCCAAGAGCAGATCGCGAATGCCGCCGGGCTCGTCATAGGAGGGGGCGTGGCGATCATGCCGGTTGAACACCAGCTTTTCGTGTTCCGTCCCGATACGCCAGCTTTCACGCGGTTTTTCGCCAGCGGCCAAGGGCGCCACCAACTGGTCGCGGCTTTCGATTCGCGGATCTTCTCCGTCCGACGCGGTGCGGGTGCTCATGCTTTCGCCGTTAGGCAAGCAGGCGGGCGGAGGAAAGCCTTAATTGCGGGATGCCGCTCGCCAATCCCCGGCTCCGTTTGTGCTCCAGTCCCCAGCGGTGCCCATCCACAGCGCGGCGGCGGCGATGGCGGCGGTTTCCCCCCGCAGAATACGGGGGCCGAGCGTGATCGGCCGGGCGGTGGGCAGAGCGCGGATTGCCGCACGTTCGGCCTCGTCGAATCCGCCTTCCGGCCCGATCAGCAGCGCCGCCGGGCCGTGATGTGCGGCGAACATCGCGGCGGCGGGTTCTCCGCCTGTTTCATCGGCGAAGAGCAGCGTCCGCCCTTCGGGCCACTGCCGGAGGAGATGTTCCAGCTTCATCGGCTCCGCCAGTTCGGGCAGAGCGGTGCGAGCGCATTGTTCGGCCGCTTCGGTCAGGATCGTGCGCGCGCGTTCGGGGTTGAGCTTGTCCGCCACGCAGCGGCGGGTGACGACAGGCTGGATACGCGCCACGCCCAGTTCGGTGGCCTTTTCCAGCACCAGATCGAACCGGTCCTTCTTGAGCAGTGCGGCGCAGAGCCAGAAATCGGGCACATCTTCGCGCGCCCGCAGCCGCTCGACGGTTTCGAGCACGATTTCGCGCTTGCCCGCGCTCACCACGCGCGCCGCCCATTCGCCGGTCTGGTCATCGCACAGGATCACGGCGTCGCCGGGCCCCACGCGCATCACGCGGGCGAGATAATGCGCCTGCTGTCCTTCCAGCACGCATTGGCTGCCTTGCGCCAGCGGTGGCGGGACAAACAGGCGCGGGGCGCTTTTCGGAGGCCATGCGGGAGTAGCGGGCATCCCGCTGCGTTAGCCGCCTTGGCGCCGGGGCGAAAGCGGGAAGCTGTCTTGCCTTACATCTCTGTCCTACACGGGCAGGCTATGGCAAGGGGAGGGGATGAGCAGCCATACCCCCCTCTCTGCCGCCCCGCTTTCCCGGGCCGAAAGCAGCGTCCCGAATTCGTCTCTTTGTACCGTGTCAACTTTGTCAACTTGCCCCCGGGCGAAGGGCGGTGGCGCGGGCGAATCGCGCCGGGCGATGGGGGCGGGGGAGCGGCCATGACAGACGCCATCGTTCCCGATAGCCAGCATCGCGGCTTTGTCGCCCGCCTTCCGCAATTGCCGCGCGATCTGGCGCAACTGGCGCGGTTCGACCGGCCGATCGGCTGGTGGCTGCTGTTCTGGCCTTGCGTATGGGGCACCTGGCTGGCGGGTGCGGGCTGGCAATGGACGCTGCTTGGCTGGTTCCTGCTCGGCAGCATCGCGATGCGCGGGGCAGGGTGCGTGTACAACGATATCGTCGATGCCGATCTCGACCGGCAGGTGGCCCGCACCGCCAGCCGCCCGGTGGCGAGCGGCCGGGTCAGTCGCAAGCTGGCCTGGGCGTGGCTCGGCGTGCTGTGTCTGATCGGGCTGGCCGTGCTGCTGCAACTGCGCTGGCAGGCGCAGCTCGTCGCATTGGGCAGCCTGGCGCTGGTGGCGGCCTACCCGTTCATGAAGCGGATCACCTGGTGGCCGCAGGCATGGCTGGGGCTGGTGTTCACCTGGGGCGCGCCGGTGGGCTGGGTCGCGCTGCGCAGCGATCATTGGGAAGTGCTCGCTGCGCTCTATGCCGGGGCGATGTTCTGGTGCATCGGCTACGATACGATCTACGCCTTGCAGGACCGGGAAGACGATGCGCTGGTCGGTATCCGGTCGAGCGCGCTGCGCATGGGGCGGCATGTTCGGGCCGGGGTCGGCCTGTGCTATGCGCTGGCGCTGGCGCTGTGGACTCTGGCGCTGTGGCTGCTGCGCGGCGATCCGCTGGCCCTGCTGGCGATGGCCCCGGCGGCGCTCCATTTCGCCTGGCAGGTGGCGACGCTGAAGCCGGACGATGGCGATAACGCGCTGGCCCGGTTCCGTTCCAACCGATTCGCCGGATTGCTGGTGGCGCTGGCGTGCTTCGTGGTGGGCAACGCATGATGGGCGCTCAGGCGTCCGGGCGGGTCCAGATCCAGCTCAGCACGATCACGGCGATGGCAGCCGGGAACAGCGGCCAGGGCCAGGTCAGGAAGTAGAACCCCATCGCGATGCTGCCCGCAAAGGCGATGGTCGAGCCGACCTTGCCGATGCGGGCGATGGCGCGCCGTTCGCGCCAGACGCGGATATGCGGGCCATAACGCGGATGGTTGAGCAGGCGCTGCTCGAACGCCGGGTTCGATTTGCCGAAACACCACGCAGCGAGAATCAGGAACGGCACCGTGGGCATGATCGGCAGCAGGATGCCAATCACGCCGAGCACCACGCTGGTCATTCCCGCAATCAGATAGACACGCCGCATTCATCGATCCTGTGGTTTGATGGCTCGCCAAAGGAAATGGGTTCGCGGCCATTGTCAAACCGGCACGGGTTCCTAAATTTCCGTCAAGGGTTGTTTGCCATGGGCAAGGGATAACGATGAACGGTTTCAAGACCGCGATGCTTCTGTCGGCGCTGACCGCGCTGTTGATGGTGCTGGGCTATACGTTCGGCGGTTCGGGCGGTGCGCTGATCGCGCTGATCGCCGCGGCGGGCATGAATTTCTTCACGTACTGGAATGCCGACAAGATCGTGCTGCGGATGCACGATGCGCGTGAAGTCGATGCCGCCAGTGCGCCGGAATTCTACGGCATGGTCGCCGATCTGGCCCGCAATGCCGGGCTGCCGATGCCCAAGGTCTATATCGTCGAAACCGATGCGCCCAATGCCTTCGCCACCGGCCGCAATCCGGAAAACGCGGCCGTGGCCGCCACCACCGGATTGCTGCGGATGTTGAGCCGCGAGGAAGTCGCCGCCGTGATGGCGCATGAACTGGGCCATGTCCGCAATCGCGACACACTGGTGATGACGATGGTGGCGACGATCGCCGGGGCCATTTCGATGATCGCCAATTTCGGCCTGCTGTTCGGCGGCAATCGTGGCAATGGCGGCCATGCGATGGCGGGCATTCTCGCCGTGGTGATGGCGCCGTTCGCGGCGATGATCGTGCAGATGGCGATCAGCCGCACGCGCGAATACGGCGCGGACCGGGCGGGGGCGGAAATCTCCGGCAATCCCGCCGCGCTGGCTTCCGCGCTGGCCAAGATCAGCGGCGCGGCGCAACGCATCCCCAATCCGGTGGTGGAACGCAATCCCGCCGCCGCGCAGCTCTACATCGTTCCGGTGGGCCTGTCGGAACTGTTTTCCACCCATCCGAAGACGGAAAAGCGCATTGCCGCGTTGCAGGCCATGCAGGGCGGTATCACCCCGGCATCCGCACCGGCCAGGCGGCCATCGGCGCTCGATCCGCTGAACCGGAACCGCTGACCGCGGCGGGGGAATGGCGTGCTTCGGCGCGAGATAGCTGCAAAAAGCGCGGCCAACTGCAAGCATCCCACTTGCCTGCGATTGCCGCCCGGGCTAGGCCCCCCAACGCAATGGCCGGGCCTGTAGCTCAGCGGTTAGAGCTGGCCGCTCATAACGGCTAGGTCGCGGGTTCGAATCCTGCCGGGCCCACCATTGCCGGCCTGGTGTCGGGGAGTAGCGCAGTCTGGTAGCGCATCTGCTTTGGGAGCAGAGGGTCGCAGGTTCGAATCCTGTCTCCCCGACCAATATTTCAACATCTTGGCCATGGCTTGTGCCGCCACTTCCAGCCTTCCCGGATCGCCGGATTCTGCCCGTTGGCTTGCGGGCTCGGCCCTCGCCGGGTAGGGATCGGTACGCGAAAATGAGGAGAATGGGATGCGCGCGATTGTTGTGCTGGGGGCTCTGGCCCTGGCGGCTTGCGGTTCGGATGACGATACGGTGACGCTCGGCGATACGACGTTCACCAGCAACGAACAGGCGGGCACGGCGACGATCTCCAACGCCGAAGGTTCGATTACAACCGCGGACGGCGCGGCTGCGGCCAAGACCCAGATGCCGGACTATGCGCCCCAGTACCCCGGATCGACGATCACCACGGCGCTGACCACGCGCAAGGACGATCGCAACCGGACCAATATCGTCCTTACGACGAAGGATGGCATCGACAAGGTGGCGGCGTTCTACAAGGACAAGTTCACTGCTGCCGGGCTGACCATCGCGTCCGATATGACGACATCCGAAGTCAGCATGATCTCTGCCGAAGGCAACGGGAAGAAGGCCTCCATCACCGCCGCGCCGGATGAGGGGCAGACGTCGGTGGTCGTCTCGTACTCTCAGTAACAGCATCGGATCGGGTGCGAGCTGTACCTGGTAACCCCCTGTTTTCCTTCAACGCTGGACGGCGTCGGTAATGGCGGAAATGCTGGTTGGCCGCACCCCTTGCTGGGCGAGATAGGCGAAAATTTCGCGCCACCAGTTGTAGAAGCGGGCCAGGTCTTCCTCGTGCCGCACATAGGGCGTGTTTCCCGGATGCAGCGATGGGCTGTGGAAGGAAAACACCAGCAGCGGCAACTCTTCCGCCAGAGCGGCGTCGATGCCCCGTTTCGCTTCGGCCACGGTGATGCCTTCGGGCGTCAGCGGAATGCGTTCGAGCAGTCCGCACCGGGCGAGGATTCCCCGCAGCATCGGCATGCGCCAGAGCGCGGGATAAAGCCGATCCCCCATGCGCCGCCAGCCGCCGCTGAAAACCGTGGTCAGCGGCAGTTCGAGCAGCGTGCGCTCGTCATCCGCCCAATAGGGATGGGCAGGATGATGGCGGTAATTCACGCCCCCGGCGCTTGTATAATCGAAACGCGCTCTCACCGAACTGTCGACCGCGATCCCCGCGCTGCGCAGGATGGTGGCGGTATGGGGCCCCAGGCCATAGCGCCCCGCGCGATAGATCAGCGGTTTCGCCCCCATCGCCCCGGCGATGCAATCATGCAGGACGCGGAATTTCTCTTGCTCCAGTTGAGGAGGAAGGTTGCCTGAAAAGCTGTTGAAATCGCATAGTTCTTCGGTGAACGGCGGATTGACCCATGGATGCAGTTGGGCCCCGATTTCCGCCCGGCCATCGCGCGCCGCCTCGCGCAGGATTTCGATTGCGGCGGGGGATGTCGCAATGGGGTGATCGATGAGATAGACCGGAGCGACGCCGTGCCCGTCGCAGAAATGCTGGAACTTGCGCAGATGAGGCACATGATCGAGACCGTGGCCGCCACGGCGGAACGGCGCGTTCCAGTCGAACTCTTCCTCGGTATCGACCGTCAGCAGAAAACGAGGCCCGAAGCCCGCCGGGAAGCGCGCCATGGCCGCCGGAGGAGGAAGATCGGTGATGGATCGCATCGCACACGGCCCGCTTCCGGTTGGCCCGTTCAGGCGGGGATCGCTCCTGTCGGTTCGGCGCCAGTCCGGGTTTCGTCCGGCTGATCGTCTTTGCCGTTCACAAGCGGAAGGCAAAGGTGGATCGTATCGCCTTCGCGCGCAAGATCGCCGCCCACCGCGCGCGCTTCCGCCCGGGCCAGCCGCAAAGTAAAGCCGCTGCCGAACATGCCCGCGCTGATCGTCCGCTGGTTGCCCTGGAGCGAGGCGGAAAAGATATCCGCCGTCCCGGCAAGGCTGGCGGGCAGATCGATGGCGATCAGGGCGCCGGTTTCCTCATGCGTGACATGCAGCGCGATTTCTTCCCCGGCGCTGGCTTCCCCGGCCAGCGTTGCCATCAGGCGCCAGCACAGCCGTTCGGCATCGTGTGCGGCCATGGGAACGGGCAGCGGACCTTCCGTGCCGGTGACAGTGATTTCGCTGCTACGCGGGAGCAGGGCGGGGCGGATCTGTTCGGTCAGCATCGCCAGAATCGCGGCGATGTCGCACTGTCCTTCGTCCAGTTCGAGCGCGCCGCTTTCCAGCCGCGCCAGCCGGTCCAGCTCATCGAACCCGGCGAGGATGCGCGCGGCATCGCTGGCGATAGTGGCCGCCAGCGCCCGGTATTCGTGCGGCGCCGGGCCATAGAGCTGCTGCTGGATGATTTCGGCAAAGCCCTGAATCGCGTTCACCGGCGTGCGCAATTCGTGGAGAATCTGCCGCATGCGGTCGGCAGTCTGGTCCGTTTGCGGGCGGACGGCGGGCTTGGCGGCGGGCATTCGCCGCATCCGCCCATAATGGCCAAGATAGTGCCCGGTATCCCGGTCGAAACGGGGATAGGCATCGATGCGCCAGGCGCCGGAAATCGCCGGCGCGCCGGTGATGGCGACAGGCGCGCCGCGCAAGGGCTGGCGCTGCCGCAATGCCGTGCGGGCAACGGCGGAAAGCTGGGCGGGGGATTCGGCCGCTTCGCTGGCAAGCGCCAGCCCGACAGCCATCGGGGCGAAAGCGGGCTCGCTCCAGTTGATCCGCCCGTTGGCGTCGGTGGCGAAATCGAATGCGCTGCGGGCTGGTTCCCCGGCCTGATCCGCGCCTTCATGCGGGGGGGCGCTGAACGGCATCGCACGCGGGCCGTGCAGCGTCTGGCCATTGCGCGCGCGCTGGAAAGCTTCGATCCGGCGCACCAGCGTGCCGATGGCGATGGTTTCGTTTGCGCCCTCCTCCTCCACCGGCATCGCCTGCGGGAGGGAGGAGGCCGCAGTTTCCTCCACAGCCGCAGGCGCGGCGGGAGTAGGTGCTGCTTCCACACATTCCTCGACTGCCTCCTCGACTGCCGGGGGCAGGGAAGGTTGCGTTGCGGGTGCGGGTTGTTCCGGCGTTTCCGGCGGGGCTTCCGCTATAAATGAGCGGGGCAGTTCGAGCGGGGCCGACAGTTCGAGAACTTCGGGGCCCGGCAGCACCAGATCGATGACGCCCAATTGCTGAAGCACGGCATTGGCGCCATCGCCCAGATCGCGGCGGTGCCGCAGGAAACCGCGCGCTGTCAGCGGAAGATCGGGAATCAGCGCTTGCCATGCCGAGTCGGGGAGCCGGGCGGCGGCCATGGCGGCGGATGCGACTTCGATTTCCTGCGTTGCCAAAGTGGCGATCAGCCGCGCGCTGACCAGTCGCAAACCGGGTTCGCGGATCATGTTGCCGCGCAGCGCGGCGGGCAGTTCCCCGGACAACAGGGCGAGGCGGGCGAAAGCCGCATCGACCAGCGGGCCATCGGCCCCGTCGGGCAACGTGCCGAGCAGGTCCAGCAATTGGCGGAATTGCGTGCGCAATGCACGATCGCCGCCGATTCCGGTGCGCAACACGGTGGCAAGGCGATCATCGAAATACATAGCGTCTATTCAGTTCCAGACCCGCCATCCGGCGCAGTGAATCAAGTTTACGCGCCGATATCACATCTTGCCCGAGGCCGCATGAAGGCGCGCTTTCACGTCGCAAAGCGGGACACCGTGCGTTAAGCTTGTTCTATACACACAAGATTGTGAATAAATTGTGTTATGAAGAATACGGGGCGCCGCACCGGCGGCGAGAAGTGAGGGCATGTCAGTTGGACAATTTTGATAAAATTGATCGCCATCTGCTGGCAGAACTGCAAGCAGAAGGGCGTATTACCAATGTAGAGCTTGCGAAGCGCGTAGGGCTTACCGCGCCGCCGTGTCTGAGACGGATGCGAGCGTTGGAGGATGCGGGGGTTATCCGCGGCTATCATGCCGAGCTGGACCCCGCAAAACTGGGCTTTTCCATTACCGTTTTCGCGATGGTCAGTCTCAAGAGCCAAGCCGAGGCGGACTTGCGCGCGTTCGAAGATCATATGAAAGCGCTGGCCGAAGTGCGCGAATGTCATATGTTGAACGGTGAAATCGATTTTATTCTTAAAATTGTCAGCCGCGACTTACAAAGCTTCCAGGAATTTCTCACCAGCAAGCTGACACCCGCGCCCAATGTCGCCAGCGTCAAGACCTCGTTGACGATTCGCACAGCAAAACAACTCCCCGGCGTGCCGCTGGAATGAGGTGCGGTTAACTATATTAACTTGTGGATAAATTGCTGCACAGCCCCAAGGGTCGCACCGGGGAGCAGCGCCAGCACCGCTACAAGCCCAAAGGGCAGGCCGGATCGGCGCAGAGTGATGAAAGCATTTCGCGCACAGGGGCCAAGACCCGATACGGCGCGATCGGCATCAGGAACGATGGAATAGAGCGGGCGTCCCGTGCCTGATCTCGTTCAGGGCAGGTCCGCAACCGCTCTTACCAAGGCTAGCGCTGGGCCAGCCATTCCTCCAGCCATTTGATCGAATAGTCGCCGTTGAGAAAATCGGGTTCCTGCATCAGCGCCGCGTGCAGCGGGATCGAGGTTTTGACACCGCCGATGACCATTTCTTCCAGCGCGCGCCGCAGGCGCATGATGCACCCTTCGCGCGTGCGGCCATATACGATCAGCTTGGCGATCATCGAATCGTAGTAGGGCGGAATACGGTAGCCCGCATAAAGCCCGGAATCGACGCGCACATGCATGCCTCCGGCCGCATGGTAGCTCGTCACTTCGCCCGGCGAGGGAGCGAACGTGAAGGGATCTTCCGCGTTGATGCGGCATTCGATCGCATGGCCGGTGAAGCGGATTTCATCCTGCGTGACCGACAACGGCTTGCCATCGGCGATGCGGATCTGTTCACGCACCAGATCGAGGCCGGTGATCGCTTCGGTCACCGGGTGTTCGACCTGCAGGCGGGTGTTCATTTCGATGAAATAGAACTCGCCGTTTTCCCACAGGAACTCGATTGTGCCCGCGCCGCGATAGCCCATGTCGGCCATCGCCTTGGAAACGATGCCGCCCATCCGTTCGCGTTCTGCGGCGGAAATCACGGGCGAGGGCGCTTCTTCCAGGACTTTCTGGTGGCGGCGCTGGAGCGAACAGTCGCGTTCGCCCAGATGGATTGCATTGCCGCGCCCGTCGCCGAAAATCTGGAATTCGATATGACGCGGATTGGCGAGATACTTTTCGATATAGACCGTATCGTCACCGAACGCGGCCTTGGCTTCGCTCTTGGCCTGGCTGACCAGGCTTTCGAGGCTCGCTTCGTCGGGAATGACTTTCATGCCCCGGCCGCCGCCGCCCGATGCGGCCTTCACCAGCACCGGATAGCCGATTTCCGCCGCGACCCGCTTGGCTTCTTCCATCGATTCGATGGCGCCGTCCGAACCGGGGACGAGCGGCAGGCCCAGTGCACCGGCGGTGCGCTTGGCTTCGACCTTGTCGCCCATGGTGCGGATATGTTCGGGCTTGGGCCCGATCCAGGCGATATCGTGCGCTTCGACGATCTCGGCGAACTTGGCGTTTTCCGACAGGAAGCCATAGCCCGGATGGATGGCATCCGCGCGGCTGATTTCCGCCGCCGAAATGATCGCGGCCACGTTCAGATAACTGTCGGCCGCCGCGGGTGGGCCGATGCACACCGCGCTGTCGGCAAGGCGCACATGCATCGCGTCGGCATCGGCGGTGGAGTGCACCGCCACCGTTTCGATCCCCATTTCGTGTGCGGCGCGATGGATGCGCAGCGCGATTTCGCCGCGATTGGCAATGAGAATGCGGGTTATGGCCATGGGCAGTGCGTCCGATCAGCCGATGACGACGAGCGGCTGATCGAATTCGACCGGCTGCGCGTTTTCGACGAGGATCGCCTTGACCGTGCCGGAAGCAGTGGCGGTGATGGGGTTCATCACTTTCATCGCTTCCACGATCAGCAGCGTGTCGCCTGCCTTGACCTGGCTGCCCACGCTGATGAAGGCGCTGGCGCCCGGTTCGGGCGAAAGATAGACGGTGCCGACCATCGGTGATTTCACCGCGTTGCCATCGATGGCGGGCGCGGCTGTCGGCGCTTCTGCCGCGGAGGCGGCAGGTGCGGCCGCCGGAGCGGGCGCCGCGGGCGCGGCGATGAATTGCGTTGCGGCGGCGGCCATGGCCGCGCGCGAGACCTTGATCTTGCGATCGCCGTCTTCAACCTCGATTTCCGTCAGCCCGGTCTCGGCCAGCAGTTCCGCCAGTTCGCGGACCAGCGTGCTGTCGATCCTCATGCCGCGGCCAGCGGCGGAATCCTTGGATTCGGACATGCGTCCCTCTTGCTCGTTTCAATACCGGGGGCCGCTATGCGGCCCGTCGGCGGTGCTGGCAAGAGGGGAGTAAGTAAAATCCCCGCGTCGTCTGCGGTTATTCTACGGATTCATCGCTTTTTCGAGGGCGATTATGTAGCTTTGCGCCCCATGGCCCGAAACGCAATCGGACGCCGCCAATCCGACATAGCTTATATGGCGGAAGGCTTCCCGTTCCTTGGGTTCCGACAGGTGCACTTCGATCACCGGGGTGCGGATGGCCTTGATCGCATCGTGCAGCGCGATCGAGGTGTGGGTATAGGCGCCCGCGTTGAGCAGCACCGCGCGCGCGCCTTCGGCCTGGGCTTCGTGCAGCCAGTCGATCAGGTGGCCTTCGTGATTGGACTGGCGCATTTCGATCTCGCAGCCCAGTTCCTGTGCCCGATCTTCCAGCATTCCGGCGATATCGTCGAGCGTGGTCGTGCCGTAAATCTCAGGCTCGCGTGTGCCGAGCAGATTGAGATTGGGCCCGTTGAGGACATAGACGACAGGTTTGGCCATTGCGTGCCCCGTTGCTGAAAAGTGCCGGATAAGGATGCGTTGCCGCCATAGCGGCGCGCGAGGCTATTTGTCGACGCCCTTGGCCTTGCCCCACTGGCGCGCGGCGGTGTAGCCGAGATAGCCTGTGCCGAACAGCGCATAGAGCGGCTCGGGCAGGCCGTTGAGATAGGCGTTCATCCCGGCGGCGATGGCCTGGGCGGTGTGCGGCCGCGTAGTGCTGAGCAGGCCCATCGGAATGGCCCACAGGATCATCGCGTACATCACATAGAGAAAGCTGGGCCGGGCGCGGCTGGTCCAGGGATCGGGCGAACCGGCCTCGGTGACGATAGCGGACAGGCGGGCCTGGATCGTTTCCAGTTCCTGCGTGCCTTGCAGCTTCACCAGTTCGAGCTTGGCGCGCTCCCGCGCTTCCTTGTCGGGAATGACCTTGTCGATGATGGAGGCGAGCGGACCGACGATTGCTTCGAAAATAGCCATGAGCGCGAATCCCTGCTGAATGGAGAAACGCGCAAACAGATAACCAGATAGGTTCGTGTAGGAAAATGAAAATCGCCCGCGCGGCGCCGTGATGCGGCGCGGCAGGGAAAAGGGGTGGTTCTTCGGATAAGAATTCCACTGGTCGGGACGAGAGGATTCGAACCTCCGACCCCCACACCCCCAGTGTGATGCGCTACCAGGCTGCGCTACGTCCCGAGCAGTGGAGGCGCGCCTATAGGCATCCGTTTCGGGCATGGCAAGCACTCTGGAACGCGATTGCGATTTCTTTGCCGTTGCATGGCCGGCGCATCGCTTGTGCACGAGCCGAAAATCGCGGGCCTGCGGGCCGCGCCGTTCGCGTTGCCAGCCAGTTTCTTTGCTGCTAGGCGCGCACCCTTCTGGTGGGTGGTGCTTGTCTGCGCCGCTTCGAAGGGCAATATCCCGCCCGGTTCGACCGGGACTGACATATTTTCCGAGGGTGTATATCGATGCTTGATATCTTGTCCGCAGCCGCTTCCGCCGGGGGCAACGCCCCGCCTGCGTGGATCAGCTGGTTGCCGATCCTCGGCATGATCGTGATCTTCTGGTTCCTGATCATCCGCCCGCAAATGCGCCAGCAGAAGGAACATCGCGCGAAGATCGCGGCGATGAAGAAGGGCGATATGGTCGTCACCGCTGGCGGGCTGGTCGGCAAGATCATCAAGGTCGACGATCACTACGCCGAACTGGAACTCGGCCAGGGTGTCCGCGTGAAAGCGGTAAAAAGCACCATCGGCGATATCATCCCGCCGGGCGGCACCGCCCCGGCCAACGACTGAGACGCACTGACAGATGCTCGATTTTCCTCCCTGGAAAAGGGCCTGGCTCTGGTTCGTGACACTGTTCTTCGCGGTGGCGTCCCTGCCGTCGTTGGTATCGGTGTCGGGCGGGGCATGGCCATCGTTCCTGCCGAATCCCCAGGTCCACCTCGGCCTCGACCTTGCTGGTGGCAGCCACATCCTGCTCGAAGCGGACGCTCGGGAAGTAGCCAAGCAGCGCCTTGAAAGCATGGAAGAATCGGTTCGCGGCGCGTTGCGCAATGCCGAACCGCGCGTGCGCATCGGCGATTTCTCCAGCGCCGGCGGACGCCTGTCGTTCCTGGTGGAGGATATCGGACAGGTCGATGCCGCCCGCGAAGCGATTCTGCCGCTGACCACCGGGGCAGGCATGACCGGCCAGCGCGACTGGCGGATCGAAGTGGTCGATGGCCAGCGGTTCATTCTCACGCCGAGCCAGGCCGGGATCGACAAGGCCGTGACCGACGCCATGGACAGCGCGACCGAAGTCGTCCGCAAGCGTATCGACGCTCTTGGCACCCGCGAGCCGACGATCATCCGCCAGGGCGCGACCCGAATCGTGGTCCAGGTTCCGGGCCTGCAGGATCCCCAGCAGCTCAAGGACCTCCTCGGCCAGACCGCCAAGCTCGAATTCAAGCTGGTCGATACGACCGCGCTACCCAGCGATGTGGCGCAGGGTGTCGCCCCGCCGGGCAGCGAAATCGTTCCTTATGCCGATGCATTGCCGGGGCAGCCGACGCATATCGCGGTCAAGCGGCTGGGCGGCATCAAGGGGGACAATCTCACCAACGCGCAGCAGGGCTTCTCGCAGCAGGGCAATCAGCCGGTGGTGAACATCACGTTCAATCAGCAGGGCGGCTCGCGCTTCGCCAAGCTGACGACCGAAAACGTCAACCGCCCGTTCGCAATCATCCTTGATGGCAAAGTGCTTTCCGCACCGAACATCAACGAACCGATTCTGGGCGGCAGCGCACAGATTTCCGGCAATTTCACGGTCGAAAGCGCCACGCAGCTCGCCATTTCGCTGCGGTCCGGCGCGCTGCCGGTCGATCTCAAAGTGATCGAAGAACGCACTGTCGGGCCTGACCTCGGGGCGGACTCGATCGTGAAGGGCGCGATCGCGATGCTCGTCGGCTCGGTCGCGCTGATGACGTTCATCATTCTCTCGTATGGCCGCTTCGGCATCTATGCGTGCTGGGCGCTGTTCCTCAACGTTCTCATGATCATCGGTGTCATGGGCATCGCCGGGACGACGCTGACCTTGCCGGGTATCGCAGGCTTCGTGCTCACTATCGGCGCGGCGGTGGACGCCAACGTGCTGATCAACGAGCGCATACGCGAAGAACGCAAGCGAGGGCGCCGTGTGGTCCAGTCGGTGGAACTGGGTTACAAGGAAGCCAGCCGCGCGATTTTCGACGCGAACATCACCAATGTCATCGCGGCGGTGCTGATGTTCCTGTTCGGCTCCGGGCCGGTGCGCGGTTTCGCCGTCGTGCTGATGATCGGTATCGTAACTTCGGTCTTCACCGCCGTGACGATGACCCGGATGTGGATTGCCACCTGGCTGCGCAAGGCGCGGCCCACTGACCTGAACCTGTGAGAGGAGAGGACCGATGAAGCTCCTCAAGCTCGTTCCCGATAACACCAACATCCACTTCCTGCGTTGGCAGTGGCCGTTCTTCATCAGCAACATCCTGGCGATGATCGGTGCGGTGGTGCTGTTGTTCACGCACGGTCTCAATCTGGGCGTCGACTTCGTCGGCGGGCAGATGATCCGCGCGACTTTCGTCGAAAGCAGCGAAGCCCCGGTGGCGGAATTGCGCCAGAAAGTCGGCAGTCTCGGTTATGGCGAGCCGATCATCCAGCAGTTCGGCAAGCCCAACGAGGTGTCGATCCGGATGAAATTGCCGGACGGTGCGGAAGAGCACGCCGAACTGGCCGACGCGATGGCGAACAAGATCACCTCCACGCTCAGGCAGACCTATCCGGGCGTGCGGATCGACGGGGTCGATTCGGTTTCGGGCAAGGTTTCGGGCGAACTGTTCAAGACGGGCATGTTCGCGCTGCTGCTGGCGATGATCGGGATCTCGATCTACATCTGGGTGCGGTTCGAATGGCAGTTCGGCGTCGGCGCGTTGTTCGCGCTGTTGCAGGACTTGTTGCTGACGATCGGCATGTTCTCGCTGACGCAGATGGAATTCGATCTCAACATCGTTGCGGCATTGCTGACCTTGCTGGGGTATTCGCTGAACGACAAGATCGTTGTGTACGACCGCATCCGCGAGAATCTGAAAAAGTATCGCAAGATGCCGATGCCCGAATTGCTCGATCTCTCGGTGAACGAAACGCTGTCACGCACCGTGGCCACTTCGCTGGCGGTGTTGATCATGCTGGTCTCGTTGCTGCTGCTCGGGCCGGACGTGATCTTCGGCTTCACCGCGGCGATTACGCTCGGCATTTTCGTCGGGACGTACAGTTCGATCTTCATGTCCGCGCCGATCCTGATCTGGCTGGGCGTGACTCAGTCGAGCTTTGTCCCGGACAAGGCGAGCGATGACAAGGACGTCGTCCCGCGCAACGCCTGACCCGACGCGCCGGGGGGCCTAGCGTGCCCCGGTCAGACGGTTGTAATATTCGGCCAACGCCGCCGCATTCGCATCCCAGCTGAATGCCGCGGCGTTGGCCGCAACCGTATCCGGGGCAGGCGGTGCGGCAAGCAACGCGGCGACGCCTTCGGCAATCGCGTCCGGATCGCGGGCAACGATCAGCCCCGCGCTGCGATCCCGAACCAGTTCCCGCGCGCCGCCCGCATCGGTGATGACCAGCGGTGTCCCGCAGGCCAGCGCTTCCACCCAGGCGTTGGCCAGGCCTTCGCTCGCGGATGGCAGGACCATGGCATCGGCGGCGCTGAGGACCTGCGGCAGGGCTTCATGATCGAGCGAGCCGAGGAAATGCACGCGCTCCTCCACATCCAGGCTGGCGGCCAATGCGCGGAGCGTGGGCTCGTCCTCTCCCTTGCCGACGAGCAGCAGATGCGCGTCTGCCAGCGCGGGCAGGGCACGGATGACATAGCTTTGCCCCTTGCGCGGAATCAGTGCGCCGACCGATGCGAGAATCGGCGCCGAGGCGGGGATCGATAGCCCCAGATTACCGGCGATCCAGCCGCGTGCCCCGGCCTTGTCGCGCGGGTGGAAACGCGTGCGATCGAGCCCGGTATAGTGAATCGCGATCTTTTCGCGCGGCAGGCCGATAGCGGCCATATCCCGCGCCAGAGCGTCGCTTACCGCCAGAAGGCCATCGGCCTGTGCGGCGGCGGCGCGCAGCATCGGCAATGCAAAGGGCTTGCAACCCCAATAGGAGATGTCCGCACCGCGCGCCTTGATCGAAAGCGGCAGATTCAGCGCCCGGGCGATGGCGGCGGCGGCGGGCCCGTCGGGGTAGAAGAACTGCGCATCGACCAGATCGAACGGCGCCTCGGCATGGAGGCGGTGGATCAGCGGCAGCGTCCTGCGGACGATCGCGCCGGGATTGAACCGCCCCCCGATTTTCGGGATCAGCGTGTAGCGCGGGCGGTGGACCTCCACCCCGTGCTCGATCCCGCTGACCGCCGCGGCGGCCAGCGTGCGGTAGCGGCCAAGGGCAAGAGGCGGCACGCCGATGGGATTGATGACCGTGACCCGCCAATCCCCCCGCGCGGCGAGCGCTTCGAGACTGCGGGCGACGAAAGTGCCGAACCGGGGCTGGGCCCGGTTTGGATAGAGCGTGGCGAGCGACAGCACCCGGCGCGGGGCGGTGGTCACAGCTTGCGCACCAGCATTTCGGCCACGGCCAGCCACGGCGGATTGTCGACCACGATCTGCCGCTGGCCCATGCCCGGGGGAAGCAGGCCGACGAGAGCGCCCTGCCGGTCGATCAGGCGGCCGAAAGCGAACCGTCCGCCCTTGCGCGGGACGAGGACATCGCGGTTGATCGCCTGTGCGGCTTCCTCCGGCGGAATCTGCCGCAGCCACAACTGATCGCCCGCGCGATATTCCCCCGCGCCGGTTTCGATGGCGAGGCAGAGCAGGGCGGCGTTTGCGGCCAGTTCGGTCGGCAGGATCGCGTCACGCGGCGCGGTGAGCGCTTCCGCGCCCGAATCGGTCAGCCGGGCAACGACTTGTGGCTGTGCCGCCACCTCTCCGCGCACCAGCAGTTCCGGCTCGACCCCCAGCGCGGCGCCGATGCGGTTCATCCATGTCAGCGAGAGATTGCGCATCCCGGTTTCGAGCCGGCCGATGGTCTGCGCGGTCGTCGGCGGGGCGCAGGCGGCGGCCACATCGGCCAGAGTCATGCCCTTTTCCTTGCGAATGGCCCGGATGCGATTGATCATGGAAAATCACCTGATTTAACCAAATTGGTTTTTTCACTTTCCTACAGTAACCGGAATTTGGCAAGCAGACATTCCATCACCGCAGGAAAGGATTTGCCATGCGCCCTCTGCTTGTCGAACGCGAACTGACCGCCGAAGGCCCCCGTCGCCGTGAAAGCGCGGGGAAGCGCCGCCGTTCGGTGACGGTCAATCTCGCCGAATCGCCGCTAGCCTGGCTGCATGCGCGAGGCCATCTGGATGATCGGCAACTGGCCGCGGGAGAAATGCTGCGCGGCGATTTCGAACGGGCTCGGCTGGCCCCCCAGGTGACGATGCGATGGGACCCGGTACGAATCAGGGGCGGGCCCGATGCCGCGCTGACGTCTGCCGAGCGCCAGATTGCCGCCAAGGCGCGGTTCGACGGGGCGATTGCTGCCACCGGGCGCGGGTTGGAGGACATCCTGTGGCGCGTCGTCTGCGCGGGTGAGACCGTGCCCGATGCGGAAAGGGCGCTCGCCTGGCCGGTGCGCAGCGGCAAGCTGGTGCTGCGGCTGGCGCTTGACCGGGTGGCCGATTTCTACCGGCTCCCATGATCGGGCAGAATAGGGGCTGGCCGTGCTCTGCTTCCGCTCACGCAGGGCGCGCGTCGTCACGCAGCGCGGCGGCGACCCGGATCCGCAGTTCGGGCAGAACCTCTTCCTCGAACCACGGATTGCGCCGCATCCAGAGGGTGCTGCGCCACGAAGGATGGGGCAGGGGAAAGAAGCCCGGCGGGGCGTCGCGGAAAGCGCGGACCCGCTCCGTCATCGATACGGCGCCCGAACCGGGCCGTTGCTTGCGCCAGTACCATGCCTGCGCATGACTGCCGACCAGCAGCGTCAACCGCTTGTCGGGCATCGCCGCCATCACCGTATCGTGCCATTGCGGCGCGCATTCGCGGCGGGGCGGCAGATCGCCGCTGCTGCCCTTTCCGGGATAGCAGAACCCCATCGGAACCACGGCGACAAGCGCCGGATCGTAAAACCGTTCGGGTTCCAGCCCGGTCCATTCGCGCAGCCGCTGGCCGCTGGCATCGTCCCATGGAATGCCGCTGGCATGGACTTTGGAACCCGGCGCCTGCCCCACGATCACCAGCCGCGAGCCGGGCGAAAACTGCACCACCGGCCGCACCCCATGCGGCAGATGCCCGGCGCAGATGCGGCAGGCGGCGATGGACTCGTGCAGGGCGTCCATCGGGCGGAAATCGGTGGCGGTGTTCACGGTATGATTCAAGAAAGGCCTGTCCTTGCGGGGAATGCGGACCGCATCCAAACACCGGCCGCTTGCTCCGGGGTTCCTTTGCTGGTCCCTACATAGGAAGGAGATTGCAGATTACAGTCCCGAAGCAGGATGATACGGCGTGTTCCGCAATCGTGGCTCTGCTGCCGATTGGAGTGGCAGGGCAGGGCACCGCAAACCGATCATCGGCGATTGTGACAGTTTCCGGCTCATGCAAAGACCCGTTCAGCCTGAGCCTGTCGAAGGCCACGCACCACGCTGGCCACGGGCGATCGATTTTCTGAACCTAACGCTGGCGTCGGACGAAGCGGCTATACCAGCACAGCGCATCAGCGCATGGCATGGCATCAGATCGGCAAATCTGATCGGGCAATTGTCAGTGCGTGGCCTTCGACAGGCTCAGGCTGAACGGGTGGATATAGGAGTAACTGCTCTATCTCGTGCAGAAATCCGGTGGTCAGGCGCAAAGCGGCGGCGCGGCGCAAGGCAGGGGCAGCGCGCCGCCCCCTCACAGCGCCTCGACCATCTCCGCGAGTTCGAGCCAGCGCTCTTCCGCCGCGTCCTTCTCGTCTCGCGCCTTTGCAATGGCGGCGGTGAGAGCGGCGAATTTTGCGGGATCGCTGGTGTAGAGCGCGGGGTCGGCAAGCGCGGCCTCGTCGCGCGCGATCTGCGCCTCCAGTTCCTCGATCCGGCCGGGCAGCAGATCGTAGTCGCGCTGGTCCTTGTAGCTCAGCTTGGTTTTCTTCTGCGGCGGCGGGGGCGGGGTGGCGCTTTCGGCCCTGGCTTTCGTTTTGGCGGGGGCGGTGCGCTGCTTGCGCTTGGCTTCCCAGTCGGCATAGCCGCCCGCGACCGCATCCACCGTGCCGCTGCCATCGAGGCCGAGCGTGACCGTAACCGTGCGGTCAAGGAAATCGCGGTCGTGGCTGACGATCAGCACGGTGCCATCATAATCCGCGATCACTTCCTGCAGCAGATCAAGCGTTTCGAGATCGAGATCGTTGGTCGGCTCGTCCAGCACCAGCAGGTTCGATTTGCGGGCGAATTCGCGCGCCAGCAGCAGGCGCGAGCGTTCGCCGCCCGAGAGCACGCCCACTTTCATATCGACGATGGCGGGATCGAACAGGAATTCCTTGAGGTAGCCCTGGATGTGCTTGCGCGTGTCCTGCACGTCGATCCAGTCGCCGCCTTCGGCCAATATCTGACGCACCGTTTTTTCGGGCGAAAGCAGGCTGCGCTGCTGATCGATCATGATCCCGTTCAGCGTTTTGGACAGTGTAACTGTCCCTTCATCGGGCGCCAGTTCGCCGGTCAGCAGCTTAAGCAGCGTGGATTTGCCCGCGCCGTTCGATCCGACCACGCCGATCCGGTCGCCCCGCTGGATACGCAGAGAGAAATCCTTGATGATCGTGCGCGCTGTCTCTCCCGCGCCGAAACGCTTGGTGACGTGTTCGGCCACGATCACCGACTTGGTTTTCGAATCGTCGTTGGCCAGCGCCAGCTTGGCATTGCCGGTGGGGGTCAGCATCGCGGCGCGCTGGGCGCGCATGGCGTAGAGTTTTTCCAGGCGGCCCTGATTGCGCTTGCGCCGCGCGGTGACGCCGCGTTCGAGCCAGTGGGCTTCGATCTTGAGCTTGGCATCGAGCTTTTCGGCCGCGCGCGCCTCTTCGGCGAAAACCTGTTCTTCCCACGCTTCGTAGCCGCCGAAGCCGACTTCCTTGCGCCGCAGTGAGCCGCGGTCGATCCACAGCGTCGCACGGGTCAGCCGGGTGAGGAACGTGCGGTCATGACTGATGACCACGAACGCGCCGTTGTAGCGGCCCAGCCAGTCTTCCAGCCAGTCGATCGCGGCGAGATCAAGGTGGTTGGTCGGCTCGTCCAGCAACAGCAGGTCGGGCTCCATCGCCAGTGCGCGGGCGAGCGCGGCGCGGCGTTTTTCCCCGCCGCTGGCGTTGGCCGCTGTGCGCGACAGGTCGATGCCGATCTGCCCGGCAATCGCTTCCACTTCGTGCTGCGCCGGGGCATCCGCGCCGTGGAGCGCGAAATCGAGCAGAGTCTCGCAACCGGAAAAGTCTGGCTCCTGCTCCAGCATCACCACGCGGGTGCCGGGCTGCACGGTGCGCTTGCCCTTGTCCGCATCGATATGATTGGCGATCAGTTTGAGCAGCGTCGTCTTGCCCGCACCGTTGCGCCCGATCAGCGCCAGCCGATCACGCGGTGCGATGTGGAGGTCGATATCCTGAAAAAGCCAGCCCGCGCCCTGAATGAGCCCGAGGCCTTCCCAACTGAGAATAGGGGGTTGCGCCATGCCGGGCCCCATAGAGCATCGCGCGAAAAAGTGGGAACCGGTTTTTGCGCTAGCGATGCGATGAGGGGGACTTCGCATCGCGCGAAAAAGTGGGAACCGGTTTTTTGCGCCGACAATTCGCCCTTCGTCACCCCGAACTTGTTTCGGGGTCCATCTCGCCGATTCATCCGATGGTTTGTGGGGCGAATGGATGCTGCATGACGGGTGCGTGAGCGCGAAGGCCCAATAGCGCGCGGCCGCCAGTGCCGTGCAGCCGTTAACCTGGCTGAACGAATTGCGGGTTTTCCATCTTGCCTGCGTTAATCTGGGCATGCCTATCCGGCACGCACGGCTCGGCGTGGGAACTGCACTGCTTGCCGATGCGTACCTATCCTTATTCGCAGCGGGGCTGCGCCACACAGGGAGTATTGTGATGATCCGTTATGCTTTGCCGCTTCTGGCCGCCACGGCCTTTGTCTCACCGGCGATGGCCGCCGAAGTGCAGATCGCGGCCAAGGGGCCGGTGATCGAGCTGGGCGTCAGCGAAACCGTAAAGGGGCGGCCGGATATCGTCACGGTCGGCGCCGGGGTTTCCACCGATGCGCCCACTGCGGTGGCCGCCATGCAGCAGAATGCCAAGGCGATGGATAGCGTGATCGCCAGGATTCGCGCACTGGGTATCGCCAAGGACGATGTGCAGACGGCGGGAATCAATCTCAATGCGCAGTACGATTATGACCAGCGCCAGCAGAAACAGGTGTTCCGTGGCTATCGCGCATCGAACACCGTCAACATCACCCTTCGCGACGTCAACAAGGCCGGGCCGGTGCTCGATGCGCTGGTGGCGGCGGGCGCGACCGATCTCAACGGGCCCAATTTCGCGATCGACAACGACAAGCCCGCGAAGGATCAGGCGCGCAAGGCAGCGATGGAAACCGCCCGCGCACAGGCGCTCGATTACGCGCGGATGGCCGGATACAGCGATATCCGCCTGCTCGAAATAAACGAAACGGTTGGCCAATCGCGGCCGATGCCGATGCTGGCGAAGACTGCCGCATTCGATGCTCAGGCCGCCGCCGCGCCGACCCCGGTCGAGCCGGGTCTTGTCGGCACTTCGGTCATGGTAACGGTGAAATATGAAATGGTGCGCTGATACCGAATAAAGCGGGCAAACATTTCTGAATGAGTACCGCTGGTATCATTCACAACTTGTTCAAGCCTTGGGAGATAGGCACAAGGACGTTATGCGAAAGGCTATCGTCCTTGTCCTCTCCGGTGCAGCGGCTTGCACCGTATCGCTCGCCCCGCTGGCGGCTGCCGCGGCCCATGCCCAGGATCATGACGATCAGGGGCAGGTCCGACGGGAAATGAAAGCGGGCAACGTCCGGCCCTTGCGGGATATCGAAGGCATGGTGCTGCCGCAAATGCGCGGGATGCAGTACCTCGGCCCAGAATACGATGCGGGCGCCATGGCCTACCGGCTCAAGTTCATCCGCGATGGGCGGGTGGTCTTCGTCGATATCGATGCCCGTTCGGGCCGCGTTATCAGGCGGTCGAACTGACGCAGGGGCGGTGCGTCCGGCCCTGTCCTGCCCGCTGCGGCTGTGCAGGATCGCGACAGGCCGCTTGACGGCTTGTGTCCCAGGTCCCACTTGAAAAATCGCAACTTGCAGATGAGGGTTGAGGCATGCGCATCCTGATTGTCGAGGACGAACCCACGCTGGGCCAGCAGCTCAAATCGACGCTGGAACAGAACGGTTATGCCGTCGACTTGTCCACCGATGGTGAAGATGGCCACTTTCTCGGCGCGTCCGAGGATTACGATGCGGTGATTCTCGATCTCGGCCTGCCGGAGATCGACGGGCTGACCGTACTGGGCATGTGGCGCCGCGAAGGGCGCAGTTTCCCCGTTTTGGTGCTGACCGCGCGCGATAGCTGGTCGGACAAGGTCGCCGGGCTCGATGCCGGGGCGGACGATTACCTTGCCAAGCCGTTCCAGACCGAAGAACTGATCGCCCGCCTGCGCGCGCTGATCCGCCGCGCTTCGGGCAACACCTCCTCGGAATTGACGGCGGGCGATGTCCGGCTGGATACCCGCTCGGGCCGGGTGACACTGGCGGGCGAGCCGGTGAAGCTGACCGCGCAGGAATACAAGCTGCTGTCCTACCTGATGCACCACAAGGGCAAAGTGGTCAGCCGCACCGAACTGATCGAACATATTTACGATCAGGATTTCGACCGCGATTCGAACACGATCGAGGTCTTCGTCACGCGCATCCGCAAGAAGCTGGGTGCCGATGTCATCACAACGATCCGTGGCCTTGGATACAGTCTCGACGACCCCGCCGAAACGCCCCGCGCCTGATACCGGGCGTGTAGCCGGCACCGGGCGCACGGGGGATCATCCCCCGGCAGAGCCCGGTGTGGAAGACGGCGCTGTGCCCGCCCCGCGCCGGGAACGCCATACGGGCAGCCTGTCGCGGCGCATGATGCTGATCGCGGCGGGGTGGATTTCCATTCTCCTGCTGCTCGGCGGCGTCGCGCTCGACCGCACGCTGGCGGGCCTGATCGAGAAGAATTTCGACGAACAGCTCGAATATATGCTCACCGCGATGATCGGTGCGGCAGAAATCGGCCCCGATGGCGAAGTGTTCTTCAATCGCCCGCTGGGCGACCAGCGCTTCCTCGAACCCAACAGCGGGCTTTACTGGCAGATCAGCGGCAAGGGGCACGAGGATTTCCCTTCGCGCTCGCTGTGGGATCGCAGCCTGAAAGTGGGCAGGGGGCCCGCCGGGCACGATGTCCTGTTCTACAACAGCAACCAGTTTGCCGGCGAACCCCTGCGCGTGATCGAGCGTTCGATCGTTCTGCCCGGCAGCGATACGCGGTGGTGGTTTACTGTCGCGGCCGCGCGGGACGAGCTGGACCTGCAGATCAGACAGGTCCGCTCGATCCTCGTATGGAGCTTTGTCGTGCTCGGGCTGGGGCTGTTCGTCCTCGCCATGTTGCAGACCTTCTATGGGCTGGTGCCGCTGCGCCGGGTGCGTCTGGCGATCCAGCATATCCGCGCCACGGGGACCAACCGCGTCACCGATCCGCTGCCGCTGGAAGTGCAGCCGATGGTGGACGAACTGAACGCTCTGCTGGCGCATACCGAGCGGCAGGCGGAAGAAGCGCGCACCCATGCGGGCAATCTCGCCCACGCGCTGAAAACGCCGTTGACGGTGGTGACCAACGCCGCCAGCGCCCATGCGCCCGATCTGGCCGAAACGGTGCTGCGCGAAACCAATGTCATGCGCCGCCAGATCGATCACCATCTCGCGCGGGCGCGGGCCGTGGGCCGCCGGGCGGCGGGGCAGGCGCGGGCCAACGTATGGGATAGCGTCGCCGGCGTGGAACGGGCGGTGGCGCGCCTGTACGAGGAATGCCGCTTCGATGTGGCAGGCAATCGCCAGGCCATGGTGTCCCTGGAACGGCAGGATCTGGACGAAATTCTCGGCAATCTGCTCGAAAACGCGGCCAAATACGGCGGCGGCAGCGTGTTCGTGACAGTCGATGCCGAACCGGGCGGGGCGCTGTGCACCGTGCTGGTCGAAGATGATGGGGCAGGCATCCCGGACGCGGAACGGACGCGGATATTCGATCGCGGCGCGCGGCTGGACACGGGCAAGCCGGGCACCGGCCTCGGCCTCGCCATCGTGCGCGATGTGGTGGAAATCTACGGCGGCAGCGTGAAGCTTGGCGAGAGCGAGGATCTCGGCGGGCTGATGGTCATCGTCCGGCTGCCGCGCGCGGCGGTGTGATTTGTCCCGCGCTGCGCGGTGCCGGGCTGGGCAGGCGGTTTACTGTTCCGCTTTGGCGCGTTCGTGATGGCGGATCACTTCATCGATGATGAAGCGGAGGAATTTCTCGCTGAATTCCGGATCGAGATCGGCATCTTCCGCCAGCTTGCGCAGACGTTCCACCTGCCGCTGTTCGCGCCCCGGATCGGCGGCGGGCAGAGCGGTCTTGGCCTTGTGTTCGCCGACGGCCTTGGTGATGCGGAACCGCTCCGCCAGCATGTGAATCAGCGCGGCATCGATATTGTCGATGCTCTTGCGGTATGCGGCAAGGACGGGGTCTTCTGCTGGCGTCTGAGTCATGGCTGGCTAGCTACAGCCGCAATCCATGCTTGCCAAGCGCTGCCATCCGTCCCATGGCGCGGAGAATGAGCGCCGAGGTTGTCCCCCTGCCACGCAAAGAGCCGTCGCTGGCTCCGATCCTGTCGCTGACCGCCACTGCGATGAACGCGGTGAACACGGTGATTCTCGATCGGATGCAAAGCGAAATTCCGCTGATTCCGGCGCTGGCCGGCCATCTGATTTCGGGTGGCGGCAAGCGTATGCGCCCGATGCTGACACTCGCCGGGGCGGACCTGGTGGGGTATCAGGGCACGCGCCATCACAAGCTGGCGGCGGCGGTGGAATTCATCCATACCGCGACCCTGCTGCACGACGATGTGGTGGACGGTTCGGAAACGCGCCGGGGCAAGGAAGCGGCCAATCTGGTGTTCGGCAATCCGGCCACGGTGCTGGTCGGCGATTTCCTGTTTTCCCGCGCTTTCGAACTGATGGTGGAGGATGGCAGCCTCAAAGTGCTGAAAATCCTGTCCAGCGCTTCGGCTGTCATCGCGCAGGGCGAAGTCGACCAGTTGACCGCGCAGCGCGTGATCGAGACGAGCGAGGAACGCTATCTCGGCATTATCGGCGCGAAGACCGCCGCTCTGTTCGCCGCTGCCAGCCGGATTGCGGCGGTGGTCGCTGAACGGGACGAGGCGGAAGAGCGGGCGCTGGACGATTACGGGCGAAATCTCGGCATTGCCTTCCAATTGGTCGACGATGCGATCGATTATGATTCCGATGCCGCCGAAATGGGCAAGGAACGCGGCGACGATTTCCGCGAAGGCAAGATGACGCTGCCGGTGATTCTCGCCTATGCTCGCGGGAATGAGGAAGAACGCCGGTTCTGGCAGGAAGCCATCGCCGGTTTCCGCAACGAGGATGAAGATCTTGCTCATGCGATCGAACTGATCCGCAGGCATGATGCCGTGAACGCCACGCGCCAGCGCGCGCGCCATTTCGTCGAACGGGCCATCGATGCGCTGTCGATTTTCCCCGACAGCAAGGCCCGCGCGGCCATGGCCGAAGCGGCGCAATTCGCCGTCAGCCGGGGATATTGATCCCCAAGGCCGTTCGCCCTGAGCTTGTCGAAGGGCCATTCCTGCGCTTCAGCCCTGCATCGAAGGAAAGAACGGTGCTTCGACAGGCTCAGCACGAACGGAATATGAGGCGATGAGTTCGGCCTTGCCCATCCACGCCGTTCTGCCCGATCTGCTCGCCGCCTTGCGCGGGCGATCCTCGGCGGTGCTGATCGCGCCGCCCGGCGCTGGCAAGACGACGACGGTGGCCCCGGCGCTGCTGGGAGAGGAATGGTGCACCGGCACGATCATCCTGCTGTCTCCGCGCCGCGTGGCCGCGCGCGCGGCGGCGGAGCGGATGGCCGAACTGTTGGGCGAAAAGCCGGGCGAAACGGTCGGTTATCTCACCCGCCTGGATAGCAAACGCTCGGCAGGAACCCGCATTCTGGTGGTGACGGAAGCGATTTTCGTCGCGCGGATTTGTGACGATCCCGAATTGACCGGCGTGAGCGCCGTGCTGTTCGACGAAGCGCATGAACGCCATCTCGACAGCGATCTGGGGCTGGCGCTCGCGCTCGAAAGCCAGGCGATCCTGCGGGAAGATCTGCGCATCTGCGTGATGTCGGCCACGATCGATGGCGCGCGCTTCGCCCGCTTGCTGGGCGACGGGGCGCCGGCGATCGAAAGCGAAGGCCAGGCCTATCCGCTGGCGATCCGCTGGCTGGGTGCGTCGCCTGAAAAACGCATCGAGGACGCGATGGCGAGCGCTGTGCTGACCGCGTGGCGGGAGGAGCAGGGCGATATCCTCGCGTTCCTGCCCGGCGTGCGCGAGATCGAGCGAACGGCGGAACGGCTGACCCCGCGCTTGCCCGATGTGCCGATCCTGCCTCTCCACGGCCAGATCGAACCAGCGGGCCAGCGCGCCGCCATCCGCCGTGATCCGCAAGGCCGGCGGCGGATCGTGCTGGCGACGGCGATTGCCGAAACTTCGCTGACGCTGGACGGGGTTTCGGTGGTGGTCGATGCCGGGCTGTCGCGCCGGGCGGAATACGATCTGGCGGCGGGCGTCAGCCATCTGGTGACGGTGACGGCAAGCCGCGCCGCCGCCGCCCAGCGCGCGGGCCGCGCCGCGCGGCAGGCGCCGGGCGTGGCCTATCGCCTGTGGGCCGAAGCCGCGCATCCCGGCCGCCCCGAATTCGATCCGCCGGAGATCGTGACGGTCGATCTCGCCCCGCTCACGCTGGCGCTGGCGCAATGGGGCGCGGGTGATCCGCAGGGCCTGCCGTGGCTCGATCCGCCGCCCGATGCGGCGCTTGCCGGCGCGCGGGCCCGCTTGCGCGCCTTGGGGGCGCTGGATGAAGACAATCGGATCACCCCGCGTGGGCGGCAGATCGCCACCCTGCCGATGGACCCGGCGCAAGCGGCGATGGTGCTGTTCGGCGCTGAACACGGCGCGGCGGAGCAGGCGGCGCGGCTGGCGCTGCTGTTGCAGGAACGTGGGCTCGGCGGGCGGGGGGAAGACCTTGCCCAGCGCCTTGCCCGTTGGGATGGCGACCGCTCCGCACGGGCGCAGGCTTCGCGCAAGCTGGCCGATAGTTGGGCAAAGCGCGCGCGCGCCCTTCGACAGGCTCAGGACGAGCGGGGCGGGGGCAGCGATCCCCAGTCCCAGCCCGCCAGTTCCTTGACCACCAATCCCGGGCCGGTCTCTCCAAATTCCGTCCGTCCTGCGCCTATCGAAGGCAGCGCTCCACCGCTCGGCGTTCTGCTGGCGATGGCCTTGCCGGACAATGTCGCGCGCCGCCGCGATGCTTCGGGCGAACAGTGGCTCTCAGCCGGAGGGCGAGGCTATATCCTCGATCCCGCATCGCCGCTGGCGAGCAGCGAATGGCTGGCGATCGGCGATGCTCAGGGGCAGGCCAAAGGCGCGCGAATCATGGCGGGCGTGGCGCTGACGGCGGACGATGTCGACCGCTGGCTCGGCGGAATGATGGAGCGCCGCTCCACTCTGCGCTGGAACGACAGCGAAGGGCGCGTCGAAGCGCGGCTGGAACGCAGGCTCGGCGCCATCACGCTGGCCAGCGGGCCCGATCCGAAACCGGATTCCGCCGCCGTCGCCGCATTGCTGCTCGAAACCGCGAAAGGCCGGCTGGCCGAACTCCTGCCGCCCGCGCTGATGGCGCGAGCCCATTATGCCGGGCTCGATGCGCTGGCGGCGGGAATGCTGGTTGCGGAAGCGGAGGAATGGCTCGCTCCATTGCTCGCGGGGCGGCGCGATCTGGCGCTGTCCAAAAGCGCGCTGACCGATGCCCTGCTCGCCCGGCTGGATTGGGACAGCCGCCAGAAGCTGGACCGGATCGCCCCGCGCGAATTCATCAGCCCGGCGGGCACGCATCACCCCATCGATTATGCGCACGAAGGCGGCCCGGCGGTGGAAGTGCGGGTGCAGGCGCTGTTCGGGCTGGACCGGCATCCGATGGTGGGCCACACACCGCTGCTGTTGCAACTGACCTCCCCCGCCGGCCGGCCGATCCAGACCACACGGGACCTGCCCGGGTTCTGGCGCGGAAGCTGGCGCGATGTGGCCAAGGATATGAAAGGCCGCTATCCCAAGCATCGCTGGCCCGAGGAACCCTGGGCCGAAGCGCCCAGCCTGAAAACGAAGAACGCGTTCGAAAATTCGCGCCGTTGAACGCAGCGGCGCAAGCACTCTTGATTTCGGCGGCGATTCGGGACACTGCGCGGCTATGTCTGCACGCATCTACCAACGCCCGAAAAACGCCATGCAATCCGGCAAGGCGCTTGTCGATCAGTGGATTCTCGAATTCGTCCCGGCCGAAGCGCGCAAGCCCGATCCCCTGATGGGTTGGGCGGGCAGCGGCGACACGCAGGCGCAAGTTCAGCTCACATTCGCGAGCAAGGAAGAAGCGCAGGCTTATGCCGCGAAGTACGGGATCGCCGCGCGCATTGCCGCCACGCCGCCCAAGCGGCTGAAAATCCAGGCGTACGCGGACAATTTCCGTTAATTGCCGCCTCCCTTGAGGGGAGGGGTTGCGTCATTGCGGAACTGCCGCCATATGGCCCACCGGGAGTCGGGCGGGCGTTTGCGTTCGCCAACCTGGTCAGGTCCGGAAGGAAGCAGCCACAACGGATTGCGGCGGGTCGCCCGGCTCCTTTTCCCCAAGTTGCAGCACCCTTTGCGGGCTTGCCTCCTGACAATCGTGACTTGAGGTCTTACCTTGCCCCCGATGGGCGATTCATTCGACATGTTTGGCGACGAGCCGGAGCGCGACGACGAGAGCGAGGATGCTCTCCCGGATAAACCTTCGGCTGCGGAGCTGGAAGCGGCAGGGCAGGTGTCGATGTTCGACCTTGGCGAACCCGCGCCGCCGCCCAAGGTGGAGGCCGATTCTAAAGCGCCTGCGGTGAAGGAAGAGGCGCTGCCGTGGGCGGTAGAGCCTGAGGCGCCCGTTGCCGCGAAGGCCGACGAGCCCCCGGTTGCGCAGGCTGACGAACCCGAAGCGGCGGATACTGCCTCTCCGGCCGATATGGAAACGCCTGCGGCGGTGGAGCCCGAAGTTCCGGTGGAAGAACCTGTCGCTGCCGCTGCGCCCGTTCCGCCGCCCGCACCTTCGCAGCCTGCGGAACAAAGTGCTCAGCCCTATCGCGTGCTCGCACGCAAATACCGCCCGCAGACCTTCGCCGAGCTGATCGGGCAGGAAGCGATGGTGCGCACGCTGGCCAACGCGATCGAGCGGGACCGGCTGGCCCATGCCTTCCTGATGACCGGGGTGCGCGGCGTCGGCAAGACATCGACCGCGCGGCTGATCGCCAAGGCGCTCAACTGCATCGGGCCCGATGGGCAGGGCGGGCCGACCATCGATCCCTGCGGCCGGTGCGAACCCTGCCAGGCGATTGCCGAAGGCCGCCATATCGATGTGATCGAAATGGACGCAGCCAGCCACACCGGCGTGGACGACGTGCGCGAAATCATCGAGGCGGTGCGCTATGCCGCTGTCAGCGCGCGCTACAAGATCTATATCATCGACGAAGTCCACATGCTTTCGCGCAATGCTTTCAATGCCTTGCTCAAGACGCTTGAGGAACCGCCCGCGCATGTGAAATTCCTTTTCGCGACGACGGAGGTGGACAAGCTGCCCGTCACCGTGCTGTCGCGCTGCCAGCGGTTCGATTTGCGCCGTATCCCCACCGCCATGCTGCGCGATCACTTCGCCGGCATCTGTGCGAAGGAAGGCGTGGAAGCCGATGCGGAAGCGCTGCACCTGATCGCGAGCGCGGCGGAAGGCTCGGTGCGCGATGGCCTGTCGATTCTCGATCAGGCGATTGCCCATGCCGATCTCGATACCGGCGGCCGGGTGGTGGCGGAACGCGTGCGCGACATGCTGGGCCTGGCCGACAAGAGCGCGCAACGCGCGATGTTCGCCGCCATCATGGAAGGCGACGCGGCGACATTGCTCGATGGCATGGACCGCCAGTATGCGCTGGGGGTGGAGCCTCTGGCGCTGATGCGCTCGCTGATGGATCTGGTGCACCGGATCACCGTGGCGCAGATCGGGCGCAACGGGGCCGATGCGCCGACGGCGGAGGAGCGGGCCGCGCTGGAGGATTGGGCCGAGAAACTGAATGCGGCCCAGCTTCATCGCCTGTGGCAATTGCTGCTGAAAGGGCACGAGGAAGTGCGCAACGCGCCCGATCCGCAAGTCGCGGCGCAAATGGCCTTGCTGCGGGTGCTCCATGCGGCCGATCTGCCGGACCCCGGTTCGCTGGTGAAAAAGCTGGAGGAACTGGCGGCAAACGGCGTTGCCGCCTCTGCGGCGCCTGCTGCATCGGGCCCGGGATCGGGCGGCGGCGAAGCGGGCGCGCCGGCACCGCCGGTTGCCGCACTCGATTGGGAAACTCTGGTCGATCGGGTCGACCGGGCGGGAAATCTGCGTATCGCGCAGTTGATGCGGGATTGGCTGCGGGTGATCGAACTCACACCGGGCAAGCTGGTGTTCGCGTTGATGCCCGGCCTTGCGGTCGATCCGATCGGCGAATTGCGCGATGTGCTGTACAAGACCACGGGTGAAAAGTGGCTGGTCGAACAGGGCACCGGCGAAGGCGCGCCTTCGCTGCGCGAACTGGCCGATGCCCGCAAGGCGGAAGCGGATGCGGCCTTGCAGCGTGAACCGCTGGTGGAAGCGGCCAGAGCCGCATTCCCCGAGGCGGAAATCATCAAGGAAGACGGCGCCGATCAGCGGCAAGGCCGTCAATGGTCCAAGAGAGCTTGAGGTTAGACAGATGAAATCGATGGAAGAAATGCTCCAGGCCGCGCAGCAGGCGGCGGAGACGATCCAGAAGCAGATGAACGAGGCGCAGGCCAAGCTGGACTCGCTCGAAGTGGAAGGCGTGTCGGGCGGCGGCCTGGTGAAAATCCGTTGCACGGCCAAGGGCCGCATTCTTGGCGTGTCGATCGATGACAGCCTGATCGTGCCTGCGGACAAGCAGATGCTCGAAGATCTCGTCACTGCCGCGTTCAACGATGCGCGGGCCAAGGCCGATCGGGTCGCCAACGATGAAATGGGCAAGATGCAGCAAGGGCTGGGCCTTCCGCCGGGTTTTAACTTTCCCGGCCTTGGTTGATTTGTCCCGCAATACGACAGATTAGAAGAGTCTCTGGCATATTCGCGGTATCTTCCTAACAGGCCGCAGTTTGTCGGACATCTGCATCGCCTGAGATGATCGGTGCCTATGCGCTCTCCCGGATAGGAAGTGCGCATTTGTTAACCGGTTGTCAGGGCGGTGTGGGCACAACGGCCGCGACTGTTCAGGACCAGAGATTTTGATGATTCGTCTTCGCCTATCGCAGAGCGTCGCCCTGCTTTTTTGTTCTGCCGTGCTGGCCGTACCGGCGCAGGCCGATACGCCTTCGGGTATCAATGCGCTGAGCGAATGGAATCTCATCGTTCTGGGCAACCTGTCATCCCGTTCCGAAGTGGAAGGCCGCACGTTCGTCGGCGGAAACCTCACGGGCAATTCCTCCAACTACAATATCAAGCCGGGCACGCCTTCGCCCAGCGCGCAGCCGGGCCTGATCGTCGTCGGTGACGTGACGGGCGGCGCGAAGAACCTGAACAACGGTTCGGGGGCGATTGTCGGCGGCAATGTCAGCAGCGGCTTCAATCTCAACGGCAGCCCGCAGACGGTGCAGGTGGGCGGCAGCATCTCCAAGACCAACGTCAACCAGAACACCGTGAATAGCGGTCTGGCGGCATCCAATCCGGGCTTCATCCAGAAGCTGCAACAGGACAAGAGCCTGCTGACCACCAGCATGAACAACCTGTCGCACGAAATGAGCACGCTTTCGGCCAACAGCACCATGCAGATTTCCGGCAATCGCGGCATATTCAACGCGCAGCCGGGCGCTGATGGGATGGCGGTGTTCAACATCACCTCCGATCAGCTCAACAAGATCGGTGAAATCCAGTTCAACGTAAACGGGGCCGGCACCGTCATCGTGAATGTCAGCGGCGCCTCGATCAATCTCAACGACAATTTCCTCGGCGGGACGAACAATCTCGGCGAGAAGGTTATCTGGAATTTCCCCGAGGCGGAGAAGCTGACGCTGACCACCGCCTGGGGCGGCAGCGTTCTGGCGCCGAAAGCCGATGCCAGCACTGCCAATTACATCCAGGGATCGGCTGTTTTTGGCAATCTGAACCAGAATGGCGAAATGCATGTCGGCACATACAAGGGCGGTTATGTCCCGCCCGAAACGCCGCCGACCGGATCGAGCGGCGGTTCCAGCAGCGGCGGGACGGAAGTGCCCGAACCGGGCATGCTGGCGCTTCTCGCCATGGCGCTCTGCGGATTGGTCTTCTGGCGCCGTCGTCGGACCGCCGCCTGACGGCTGTGGCTGCCCCAGGCCCCAAACCCTGCTCAGGGTGAGGAAGTAGTGCTGCGCGGGGGCGTGTTTGGAACCGTGCAACGGGGCGGTTGATGGGGCTCTTCCACTTCGTGCCATCGTGCAACTCCCCCGTTCCTGCGCGGCGCGCCAGTCCATCCATCCACAAGTGATGGGCAGCGGGCCATTGCACGCCACCGGGTGGCTCCCCATATTCGCGTCAAACCAAGGGGCTTTTCCCTTTCGCGGCGCTCTGCCGCCCGATGAACACTGGATTTGCGAACTTATGAATCTCTATCCTCTCCTTCCTCTGCGCGACATTGTGGTGTTCCCCGGCATGGTCGTGCCGCTTTTCGTCGGACGCGAAAAGTCGGTCGCCGCGCTGGAAGACGTGATGCAGGGCGACAAGGAAATCTTCCTGGTCGCCCAGCTCGATCCGGGGTGCGACGATCCGGGCAAGGACGATCTCTACGATGTCGGCGTGATCGCGCAGGTGCTGCAACTGCTGAAGCTGCCCGATGGCACCGTGCGGGTGCTGGTCGAAGGCCACAGCCGCGCGCGGCTTGCCAACATGCGTGACGAGAAGGGCTTCGTTGTCGCGCAGGTCGAACAGCTTGATAGCGAAGCGGTCGGCGGCACCGAAGTGTCGGCGATGATGCGCAGCGTGATCGAACAGTTCGGCGAATATGCCAAGCTCAACAAGAAGCTGCCCGAAGATCTGGGCGAGCAGCTTGGCGAGATCGAGGATGCCGCGCGGCTGGCCGATACGATTGCGGCCAATCTCAACGCCAAGGTTTCCGACAAGCAGGCGCTGCTCACCGAACGCGATCCGTTCAAGCGGCTGGAAATGGTCTATTCCTTCATGGAAGGCGAACTGTCTGTCCTGCAGGTGGAGCGCAAGATCCGTGGCCGGGTGAAGCGGCAGATGGAGAAGACGCAGCGCGAATATTACCTCAACGAACAGCTCAAGGCGATCCAGTCCGAGCTGGGCGGGGGCGATGAAGGCGAAGCGGACGAAATCGCCGAACTGCAGCAGAAGATCGAAACGCTCAAGCTGTCGGAAGAAGCCAAGGCCAAGGCCACGGCAGAGCTTAAGAAGCTTAAGACCATGCAGCCGATGAGCGCGGAAGCGACGGTCATCCGCAATTATCTCGATGTGCTGCTCGGCCTGCCGTGGGGCAAGAAGAGCCGCCTCAAGAAGGACATCGCCAAGGCGCAGGCGATCCTCGACGAGGATCACTACGCGCTCGACAAGGTGAAGGAACGCATCGTCGAATATCTCGCGGTGCAGGCGCGCACCAACAAGCTGAAGGGGCCGATCCTGTGCCTCGTCGGCCCGCCGGGCGTCGGCAAGACCAGTCTCGGCAAGTCCATCGCCAAGGCGACGGGGCGCGAATTCATTCGCCAGTCGCTCGGCGGTGTGCGCGACGAAGCGGAAATCCGTGGGCACCGGCGGACCTATATCGGATCGCTGCCGGGCAAGATCGTCACCAATCTGCGCAAGGCGGGGACGTCCAATCCCTTGTTCCTGCTGGATGAGATCGACAAGCTCGGTCAGGATTTCCGGGGCGATCCGGCTTCGGCCCTGCTCGAAGTGCTTGATCCGGAACAGAACGCCAAGTTCCAGGATCACTATCTGGAGCTGGACTACGATCTGTCGGACATCATGTTCGTCACCACGGCAAACAGCCTCAACCTGCCGCAGCCTTTGCTGGACCGGATGGAGATCATCCGCCTCGAAGGCTACACCGAGGATGAGAAGGTCGAGATCGCCCAGCGCCATCTGGTGCCCAAGCAGGTCGAACAGCATGGCCTTCGTGCTGGCGAATTCACGCTGGAAGAAGACGCGCTGCGCGATCTGATCCGCTATTACACTCGCGAAGCGGGCGTGCGCACGTTGGAGCGGGAAATCGCCCGGCTGGCGCGCAAGGCATTGCGCAAGATTCTCGAAGGCAAGGCCAAGGCGGTTACGGTCACTCCGGAAAATCTGGGTGAATTCGCCGGGGTCCGCAAATTCCGCCATGGCATGTCCGACGAAGAGCCGCAGGTCGGCGCGGTCACCGGTCTTGCGTGGACGGAAGTGGGCGGCGAATTGCTGACCATCGAAAGCGTGACGACCCCGGGCAAGGGCGAAATCCGCACCACTGGCAAGCTGGGCGAAGTGATGAATGAGTCGATCCAGACCGCGTTCAGCTTCGTCAAGGCGCGCGCGCCTGCCTATGGGATCAAGCCGTCGCTGTTCCAGCGCAAGAACATCCATATCCACCTGCCCGAAGGAGCGGTGCCGAAGGATGGGCCGAGCGCGGGCATTGGCATGGTCACTTCGATCGTGTCGACGCTCACCGGGATCGCGGTGCGGCCCGATGTGGCAATGACGGGCGAAGTCACGCTGCGTGGCCGGGTACTGGCGATCGGCGGCCTCAAGGAAAAGCTGCTCGCGGCGCTGCGCGGCGGGATCAAGACCGTGCTCATTCCCGAGGAGAACGTGAAGGATCTGGTCGAAATCCCCGACAACGTGAAGCAGGGGCTGGAGATCATTCCGGTTTCGCACGTCGATCAGGTGCTCGAACGTGCGCTGACCGAAAGGCTGGTCGCGATCGAATGGACCGAGGATGACGATCTGGCGAGCCAGCCGGCCCCGGCGGCCCCTGGCGGCCCGGCGGCGCAAACCGCCCATTGATTCGGCGCAAAACGGCGAATCGCAGCCAAAAAGGCAGGGGTTTGCGGGCCCCTGCCGCCCATTTAATGGCCTGTTGCTTGAAACGGTTCGTCGAAAATCATGGTGAATCGGTTGAAAACCGCACTTTTTGGCGGTTTTTGCCTTTGACAGGATCAGGAAAACCCGCTCAATTCCCGGCCCGTTGGAGAGGCGCTTCAACGCTCACCAATTTCTCTAGGTAGGGGGTTTATCAAGACCATGAACAAAAACGATCTGATCAGCGCTGTTGCAGATTCGAGCGGCCTTTCCCGCAGTGACGCGACCAAGGCTGTCGAAGGTGTGTTCGATGCGATCACCGCAGCGCTGGCAAAGGGCGACGAAGTGCGCCTCGTCGGCTTCGGCACGTTCGCGACCGCCAAGCGCAAGGCTTCCACCGGCCGTAACCCGCGCACCGGCGAAGCGATGACCATCAAGGCTTCCACGCAGCCGAAGTTCAAGGCTGGCAAGGGCCTGAAGGACGCGGTCAACTAAGACTCATCGGCTATCGCGCCTCAAGTATAAGAACCGCGCGTGGCACCGGCCGCGCGCGGTTTTTTTGTAACTGGCGATATGACTTGAAAAACAGGCGGCGCGATAATCTGTCGCGCCGCCTGTTTGTTGCAGTGGGATGCGCCACGCCGGACGCATCCTGGATCATCCGTTACCGGCTCAGCTTGATCAACGCCATCGGCGCGGCGAGATTGTCCTGCTCGCCAATCGTCCAGTGCAGCTTCTGGCCCGCGCTATCCGCCTGCGGCCCCTGATCGGTGTTGTTGGACAGGATTTGCCCATCGGTGGTCAAAGTGAAAGTCCCGCGCACTTTGGGGGCATGGGGAATTTTCTCTTCCTCTCCGGAACCGGGAAAATTCTGGCCCATCATCAGCCGCAGCGGATCATTCGCCTTGGTCCCGAACACCGGCGCATCCATGCGCACCGTGCCGTCATTGCGGACGGAAAGCTGCAGGAACGGCATCGAATTGTTCACCTGCTCCATGGTGGGGAAGGCGAAATCGTAAGTCAGCATGCCGTTGATCGCAAAGTCGACATCGAACAGACCGTTGCCTTTGCTGACCACGCGCCGCCAACCGGCCTGGCGTTGCAGCTTTTCAGCGAACTTTTCGGCCGCTTTCGGGTCGCTCGGATCGATTCCCCCGAGGAAAGCGCGCATTTCTTCCAGCTCGCGCTGTTGCTTGGCCTTGCGCCGTTCCGCGCCTTCATCCCATTCCTTGCGTTGCTCGGCCAGTTCGCTCGTGCTGCATTTGCGTTCTTCGCCGGTATCGCCGTCGAAGCAGGCGGAGGGGGAGAACTCTTCGGGCTTGGCGGCATCGTTCAGTTCGCTGAACATGAACATGAAGATTTCACCCTGATAGCTGTAAGTGAAGCGGCCATCCTTGCGGATATCGAGCGTGGACGTGAACTGGCCCGGCAGGACAAAGCAGGCCGCCAGCGCAACCGCCAGCCCGCAGGCGAGCAACGCCGCGGCAGCGCGGCGGATGGTGAGAGCGGGCAGAGCGATCATGAGGTCCCCTTCGTGGTGGCTACCGCGTACAAGGCGATCGCCGCGGCATTGGATACGTTCAGGCTTTCCATCGCCTGGCTGATCGGCAAACGGGCGAGAGTGTCGCAATGTTCGCTGATATTATGGCGCATGCCTTCGCCTTCGGCGCCGAGCACGAGCGCGACGGCGCCGCTGGACATGGCTTCGGCAAGAGTCGCCTGCGCTTCGCCGGCAAGACCGATGCGCCAGTAACCGGCATCGGCCATCTGTTCGAGCGCGCGGGCCAGATTGACCACGCGCACCCACGGCACGATTTCGAGCGCGCCCGAAGCCGACTTGGCGATCACGCCCGACTCCGGCGGAGCATGGCGATCCTGCGTTACCAGTGCACAGGCGTCGAACGCCGCCGCCGAACGGAGGACCGCGCCGACATTGTGCGGATCGGTGACCTGATCGAGCACCACGATCGGGCGGCCCGATTCGGCATCCAATACCTCGTCGAGATGCAGATCGGGCAAGGGTTCGCATTCCAGCACCAGGCCCTGATGCGGCGCATCGCGCGCCACCAGCCGGGCGAGATCCTGGGCTTGCGCATATTCCACCGGGAAACCTTCGGGCAGATCGCCGCACAGGGAATCGATTCCCTCTCGCGTGGCCCACAGCTTGCGGTGCTGCCGGTTCGGATTCATCAGTGCCGCTTCGACCGCATGCCGGCCCCACAGGCGGACCATGCCCTTGGAAGCGCGACCCGAGCCGCGCCCGCCCTGCATGCGTCCCGCACGTCCGCGCAATGCGCGCTTGGAACCGTTCGTGTTCATGAAAACTCCCTGGATGCAAACTTTCCGCCGCTCCCTGCCAGCACCCCCATTGACAGGCAAGGCTCGCTTCGCCATTGGGGCGGTCCTCGGTCGGACAGCCCCTTGCGGGGCGCACCAACAACGCGGGTTATCCCGCAGCCGACACTGGTGTGGACAGGTGGCCGAGTGGTTAAAGGCAGCAGACTGTAAATCTGCCCGTGCAAGCGTACGCTGGTTCGAATCCAGCCCTGTCCACCACCGGTCTCTTCGACAACAGGTCTGATGGCGTGCCCGCCCAATGGCAGGCGCGCAGGGCGATTCAGGCCGACTGCCCGTCGTCGATAGTGATGACAGCGCCTGTCATGTGCTCCGATGCATCCGAACAAAGATAGAGCGCCATATCGTCGAGCGATTCGATCGGCTGGAGCCGTCTGCGGTTGAATCCGGCGATCTGCGCTTTGCCTTCCTCGCTCTGGAACCAGTCCCTGGCCAGTTCGGTCTGGATGTAGCCCGGTTGAATGACGTTGACGTTGATACCCTGCCGCACCCACTCACGCGCGAGATTCCGACCAAGATGCGCCACGGCGGCCTTGCTCGCGGCGTAGGCGGATTCGCCGTGGCCGGTCTGCATGGCGGTGATCGATCCGATCAGGAGAATGCGCCCACGCCCGCTGGAGCGGCTGTCGGCGGCGATCATGCGTTTCGCGCTTTCGCGGGCGGTGAGATAGGTACCGAGCAGATTGGTGTCGAAAACCGAACGTATGGTGTCGAGCGCCATGTCGGTGGAACGGCCGGGGGCGGAAATGCCGGCATTGGCGATAACCGTATCGACCGGGCCGATGGCGGCTGCCGCTTGGTCGAGCGCGGCGGCGAGGGATTCTTCATCGACGACATCGAGCGAGACGGGCAGGGCGCGCCCACCTGAGGCTGCGATTTCCTCGGCCAGTGTTTCGATACGATCCCGGCGCCGTGCGCCGAGAATCACCGCAGCACCATGGCGCGCGAAAAGCCGGGCGAAATGGGCGCCGATTCCCGAGGAGGCGCCCGTAATCAGGCAAATACGTCCGGAAAGATCATGCATTTCCGCGTTTTCCTTTTTGATCCGATCAATTTGGTGCGAACCCTAATGCATCGGGTTGAGAAGTGGGAAACGCTTTTCTGTGCCGTATAAAAATCCAGCGTTTGCAATATCTTGTAGCGGGGAAGACATTTTCAATTGTGGATTGCCCGGCTGCATATCCGCATGGATAGCTTGGCTTGCCGTGTCTTGGTTCTGGCGCAAGGGCGCACATTTTGCTTAGGCGGCAGGCGAGGAGGATGAGGACGCAATGAACGATCAGGAAACATTCGGCGGCACAGCGGCGGTGCGTGAAGGCTTTGCATTCGATACGGCGGCGCTCGCCCGCTGGATGGAAGAGCATGTCGAAGGCTATGCCGGGCCGCTGCAAGTGGAACAGTTCAAGGGCGGGCAATCCAACCCCACTTACAAGCTCATTACGCCCGGGCGTGCCTATGTTTTGCGGCGCAAACCGCCGGGTCAGCTGGTCAAGGGCGCGCATGCCATCGATCGTGAGGCGCGGGTGATCGGCGCGCTGGGGAAGACGGGCTTTCCGGTGGCGCATCTTTACGGCCTGTGCACCGACGAGAACGTGATCGGCACATGGTTCTACGTCATGGAAATGGTGGAGGGCCGCAATTTCTGGGATGCGACGTTTCCTGAAGTCGGTGGGGAGGAGCGCCCGGCCTATTTCGATGCGATGGTGTCGGCATTGGCCCAGTTGCACTCGATCGACCACGAAGCCATCGGGCTGGGCGATTTCGGTAAGCCGGGCAATTACTTCGAACGGCAGATTTCGCGCTGGACCCGGCAATATCTCGACGATCCCGAAGCGGGCCGCAGCGCGGATATGGAATGGCTGATCGACTGGTTGCCCGCGCATATCCCGGCGGGTGATGAAACCAGCCTGATCCATGGCGATTTCCGCTGCGACAACATGATTTTCCACCCCGCGGAGCCGCGCATTCTCGCGGTGCTCGATTGGGAACTGTCGACGCTGGGCCATCCTCTTGGCGATTTCGGCCATCACGCGATGATGTACCATATGCCGCCGCATGTCGTGGCGGGGTTGGGGGATGCGGATATCGCCGCTCTCAATATTCCCAGCGAAGATGCCTATCTCGCCCGCTATTGCAGCCTGACAGGGCGGAGCGATATCGCGAACTGGAACTTCTATCTGGCGTTCAACTTCTTCCGGCTGGGCGCGATCCTGCATGGGATCAAAGGGCGCTATTTGCGCGGGACCGCATCTTCGGAACAGGCCAAGCGGCGCGGCGACGCGTTTCCGCTGCTGGGCGAGATCGGGCGGAAGCTGGCGCAATCGGGTTGAATTTCCGGGCTTTCCGGAAATGGCCGGCGGCGTGAACCGCTCATCTGCCCGCGGGAACGGCACGGCTTATTGAGGTTTTGCCCGGCAGCGCCTAGACGAGGGCGATGCCAGGTGAAATATCAGATAACAAGGGTCGGGGTGAAGCGGCGTGGCGTTGGCCAGCCATTCATCCCGAAGGTCGCAAATTCGCATTGATTGCAGCGGTTGTCTGCGCGGTCACGGCGTTTCTCGCCTGGGAAACGATCGCGTGGCCGCTGGCGGTGCTGACATTGGGGATATTGGCTTTCTTCCGCGACCCTGAACGAGTCGTCCCGCAGAACCCCAATTTCGTGGTCTCCCCGGCGGATGGCCTCGTCAGCCTGATCCAGCAGGTGGAACCGCCGCGCGAGCTCCAATTGCCCGACGGCATGGGCGGTCCCGGGCTCGGCAGCGAGCCGGTGACGCGGATCTCCATTTTCATGAGCGTGTTCGATGTGCACATCAACCGCGCACCTGTAAGCGGCACCGTGCGCCGCCTGATCTATCTGCCGGGCAAATTCCTCAACGCCGATCTCGACAAGGCAAGCGAAGAGAACGAGCGTCAGCATATCCTGGTCGAACGCAGCGATGGCGTGTCGATCGCGTTCACGCAGATTGCCGGGCTGGTGGCACGGCGCATTGTCCCCTTCGTCAAGCCGGGCGATACCATGGCGGTGGGCCAGCGCGTCGGCCTGATCCGCTTCGGCAGCCGGGTCGATGTCTATCTGCCGAAAGGCACGGACGCCAAAGTGATTCTCGGACAAAAAGTCGTGGCCGGTGAAACCGTGCTCGCCGAACTGGGCCAGCAATGCCATCTCGAAGGCGTTGCCCAGTGAGCGACGAGGAGCGGCAAAACCGGTTGACGGGATTGCCGCAGGGGCTGACCTTGCGGGCCCTGGTGCCGAATGCGATCACCGTCGCCGCGCTGTGTTCCGGCCTGACGGGGATCCGCTTCGCGATTGACGGCAACTGGAAAATGGCGGTTATCGCAGTGATCCTTGCGGGGCTGCTGGATGGGATCGATGGCCGCATCGCCCGCTTGCTGCGTGCGCAATCGCGGTTCGGCGCGGAGCTGGACAGTCTGGCGGATTCGCTGTCTTTCGGCGTGGCCCCGGCGTTTATCCTGTTCCTCTGGTCCTTGCACGATCTGCCGCGCTTCGGCTGGTTCGCGGCACTGGGGCTGGCGATTTGCTGCGTGCTGCGGCTTGCCCGTTTCAATGCCCGGATCGATACGGAGGATCAGCCGCACAAGTCGGCCGGGTTCCTGACCGGTGTTCCCGCTCCGGTCGGGGCGGGGCTGGCCTTCCTGCCGCTCTATCTCTGGATGGCCAGCGGGCGGGAGGAGTTCCGCGATCCGCTGGCCGTAGCGGTCTGGGTGGCGGCTATCGCTTTCCTGATGATTTCCAATCTGGCGACGCTGAGCTGGACTTCGCTTCGCCCCCGCCGCAGCATCCGGTTGGAAATGCTGGCACTGGCGGGACTGGTGTTCGCTGCCCTGCTGACCGAGCCGTGGTGGACGCTGGCCGTACTCTGCGTGGGGTATCTCGTGCTGATGCCTTACGGCTGGATCAGCTATGCACGGGTCAGGCGGCAGCGCGCCACCCGGATTGCGGCGCCGGCCGACTGACGGCGCGGCGCGCCGGATCGGCGAGGCGCAACCTGACCATGCGCGGCGCCGGAACGGTGTATTGTTCCTGCCCCTTCATTTGGACCATCACGGCCTGCGGTACATCGCAGTGGGCCAGCGCATGCTGCAATCCGCGATAGACGGTGCAGGCACGATGCAGTGACGAAGCGATAACGGCCAGTGCGACGAAAGCGGCGACGGCAAACAGCGCGGTAACGGCAAATGTGATCATTGTCCTGTTCCTTTCCCGGCCCGACGGCGTGGAGAAGCTGTGGACGGCTTGTGGATAAATCTGATGCCTGTTATGAGAGGCCGTCCTTCGATGAGAACAATGTTCTCCATTTGTTCCAGAATGTCAAGCGTCATTTGCATGGCCCAGCCTTATGCAATCCCATGACCGGCGCAGGCTGCGGAATAACACACCATTTTTCCGCAGGTTTGCCGGATTCTATATACCGGATCGCTTGAGCGGAGTGGTGGTTCCCGTTTTTCGGCGCAATCCTCTGGATTTCTGCCGGGAATGGGGGTAAGGGGCGCGCGCTTCTGCTTGAGAAATGGCGATTCCCGGCATTTCAGGCGGAGGTGAAAATCCACATGGAAAGCGCACATACCGGTGCCGCAGCGGAAGTGATCCGCACGGTTCCAGCTTTCCAGAGGTACAACCGGAAGGAATTTATCTATGGCGGCTCCTACCGTCACCATGCAGCAATTGATCGAGGCCGGCGCGCACTTCGGCCACCAGACCCACCGCTGGAACCCGCGGATGAAGCCGTACATCTTCGGCGCCCGCAACGGTGTGCACATCATCGATCTGTCGCAGACCGTGCCGCTGTTCGCGCGCGCGCTCGATTTCGTTTCGGCCACCGTGCAGGCAGGCGGCAAGGTGCTCTTCGTCGGCACCAAGCGCCAGGCGCAGGAACCGATTGCTCAGGCTGCGCGCAGCTGCGGGCAGCACTTCGTCAACCACCGCTGGCTGGGCGGCATGCTCACCAACTGGAAGACGATCTCGCAGTCGATCAAGCGCCTCAAGACGCTGGAAGAACGCCTGGGCGGCGACACCGCCGGTCTCACCAAGAAGGAAGTCCTTCAGATGACCCGCGAACGCGACAAGCTCGAACTGTCGCTGGGCGGTATCCGCGACATGGGCGGTATTCCGGACGTGATGTTCGTGATCGACGCCAACAAGGAAGAACTGGCGATCAAGGAAGCCAACGTTCTGGGTATTCCGGTCGTTGCGGTTCTCGACTCGAACGTCGATCCTTCGGGCATCGCATTCCCGGTTCCGGGCAACGACGATGCAAGCCGCGCCGTTCGCCTTTATTGCGAAGCGGTGGCCCAGGCAGCCCAGAAGGGTGGCCATGCAGCGGTGGTCGATTCGGGTGCGGACATCGGTGAACTGGCCGAGCCCCTGACGGAAGATGTCGCTTCGGCGGAAGCGTAATCGATCCGGCACGATTGCCGGGTAATGCGCCGGGCCGCCAGGGGCGGCCTGGCGTCCGACATTTAACGAGGTATTATCATGGCTGCTTACACTGCCACTGACGTCAAGAATCTGCGCGAGCGCACCGGCGCCGGCATGATGGACTGCAAAAAGGCTCTGGACGAAACCAACGGCGATCTCGAAGCCGCGGTTGACGCGCTGCGCGCCAAGGGTCTGGCCGCTGCCGCCAAGAAATCCAGCCGCACCGCGGCCGAAGGTCTCGTCGGCGTGGCCGTCGAAGGCACTCGCGGCGTGGCTGTCGAAGTGAACTCGGAAACGGACTTCGTGGCGAAGAACGATCAGTTCCAGGACTTCGTTCGCAAGGCTACCGCAGTTGCGCTGGGCGTGGACGGCGACAATGTCGAAACGCTCAAGGCCGCGGCTTATCCCGATGGCGGCACGGTCGGCGAAAAGCTGACCAACAACGTCGCGACCATCGGTGAAAATCAGCAGCTTCGCCGCATGAAGACCGTTTCGGTCAGCCAGGGCGTGATCGTGCCCTACATGCACAATGCCGCTGCCGACAATCTCGGCAAGATCGGTGTGCTGGTGGCGCTGGAAAGCGATGCGGGCGCGGACGTGCTCGAACCGCTCGGCAAGCAGCTTGCCATGCACATCGCGGCGGCTTTCCCGCAGGCGCTCGACGCTGACGGCCTCGATCCGGATGTGATCGCCCGCGAACGCGCGATTGCTCAGGAAAAGGCTGCCGAAAGCGGCAAGCCCGAAAACGTCCAGGAAAAGATGGTCGAAGGCGCCGTGGCGAAATTCGCCAAGGAAAACGCGCTGCTCAGCCAGCTTTTCGTGATGGACAACAAGACCCCGATCGCACAGGTCGTCGAGCAGGCGGGCAAAGCCGCCGGCACGAAGATCGTGCTCAAGGACTATGTCCGCTTCCAGCTCGGTGAAGGCATTGAGAAGGAAGTGACCGACTTCGCTGCGGAAGTTGCTGCCGCCGTTGCCGGCTGATCCGCACGATTGAATACGAAGATCCCCGCGCGGCCTGCGTCGCGCGGGGATTTTTGTGCCTGAAAACCGCTGTGTCCGCCCCTTGGCACCGCCATCTGTCGTTCTATAAGGGCGACGCCTGTTCCGAGTGAGATTCCCGTCCGATGACCAAACCGACCTATAAGCGCGTCCTGCTCAAGCTTTCGGGCGAAGTGCTGATGGGGGATCAGCAATTTGGCATCGATCCGGCCTTCGTGGCCGAACTGGCGAAGGAAGTGAAAGCGGCGAAGGATACCGGGCTGGAAATCTGCCTGGTGATCGGCGGCGGCAACATCTTTCGCGGCATGGCCGGCGCGGCGCAAGGCATGGACCGGGCGCAGGCCGACTATATGGGCATGCTTGCCACGGTGATGAACGCGCTGGCGATGCAGAGCGCGCTGGAGCAACTGGGCGTGCACACCCGCGTGCAATCGGCGGTGCAGATGGACACGGTGTGCGAACCGGTGATCCGCCGCCGCGCGGAACGGCATTTGGAAAAGGGCCGGGTGGTGATTTTCGCGGCCGGTGTCGGCAGCCCCTATTTCACCACTGACAGCGGCGCAGCCCTGCGCGCGGCGGAAATGCGCTGCGATGCCCTGTTCAAGGGCACCAGCGTGGATGGGGTCTATGATTCCGATCCGAAGAAAAACGCGCAGGCAAAGCGATATGATACAGTCAGTTACGATAAGGTTCTGGCAGATAATCTGAAGGTGATGGACGCATCCGCCGTGGCTCTGTGCCGCGACAATTCCATTCCCATCGTGGTGTTCTCGATCCGCGAGAAGGGCAATCTTGCCCGGGTTCTGGAAGGGCGGGGCGTCCAGACGATAGTGCAGAAGGAAGGCTGACCATGGCAAAATACGACAAGGCCGATATCGAACGCCGGATGTCCGGCGCGGTGGAAGCGCTCAAGAGCGATCTTTCGGGCCTGCGCACCGGGCGTGCCAACACCACTTTGCTCGATCCGATTCAGGTCGAGGTCTATGGCGCCATGATGCCGCTCAACCAAGTTGCCACCGTGTCCGCGCCCGAACCCCGTATGCTGAGCGTGCAGGTGTGGGACAAGTCGAACATGACCCCGGTGGAAAAGGCCATCCGTCAGGCTGGTCTGGGCCTCAACCCGATGACCGACGGCCAGAACATCCGCCTGCCGATCCCCGATCTCACCGCTGAACGGCGCAAGGAACTGGCCAAACTGGCGGGCCAGTATGCCGAAAAGGCCCGCATCGCGATCCGCAACGTGCGCCGCGACGGTATGGAAGCGCTGAAGGACGATGAGAAGAAGAAGGAAATCAGCGAGGACGATCGCAAGCGCAAGGAAGAGGAAGTCCAGAAGCTGACCGACCAGTATGTGAAGCAGGCCGACGAAGCCGCCGAGCACAAGGAAAAGGAAATCCTCAGCCAGTGAACGAGCGCCAGCCTTCGCTGGCTCCGCTGGATGACAGTGAGAGCGCCACAGAGAGCCCTGATGCGCGTCCGATTGCGCGGCGCGCGGATGGCGCGCGCCACGTGGCCATTATCATGGATGGCAACGGGCGCTGGGCGAAGAAGCGCCACCTGCCGCGCGCCATGGGTCATCAGCGGGGCGCGGAAGCGGTGCGCAAGCTGGTCAGGGCGTTGCCGGGCAGCGGGCTGGACGTGCTGACGCTCTATGCCTTTTCGTCCGAGAACTGGAAGCGGCCGGAAGATGAGGTCGACGACCTGATGGCGCTCATGAAGCGCTTTCTGAAAAGCGATCTCAAGGATCTGATCGCCAACGGTATCCGGTTGAAGATCATCGGCGATTACAAAGCATTGTCGCCGGACCTTGTCGAACAACTCGATCAGGCGCTGGCGCATACGGCGCAAGGGCGCGCGGGCACTCTGGCCGTGGCGCTCAATTACGGGTCGCAGCAGGAAATCGCCCGGGCGGCCGCTGCCGCCGCAGCCGAAGGCGCGGTAACCGTGGAGGCGATCGAGCGGCATCTCGATACGGCTGATCTGCCGCCGCTCGATCTGCTGATCCGCACGTCGGGCGAAATCCGCCTGTCCAATTTCCTCCTGTGGCAGGCCGCTTATGCGGAAATGTGGTTCACCGACGTGCTCTGGCCCGATTTCACGCCCGCGCATCTGGAAGACGCGCTGGCCTCCTTCGCCGGGCGGGAGCGCCGCTATGGCGGGCGCTGATACGCCGGTTTCCCCCAAGGCCAAAAGCGATCTGCCGGTGCGTTTCGCCTCGGCGGTGGTCATGCTGGCGGTTGCCGGGGGCGCGGTCTGGCTCGGCGGCATGGCATTCAAGGCGTTCGTCGGCGCGGTTGCTCTGGTGACGCTGGCGGAAATGGCCCGACTGATCGCCCGTATCGACATGGGCGCCGGGTTGCGCCTGCTCTCCCTCGGGCTGGGCGCGTTCTATATCGCGCTGGCTGCATTCGGGCTCATGACTCTGGCGCTGCCGATGGTCGCGTGGGTGATCGGGGTGGTGGTCTGCACCGATACGGGGGCCTATTTCTCCGGGCGCACGTTTGGCGGGCCGAAGATCGCCCCGGCAATCAGCCCGTCCAAGACCTGGGCGGGGCTGGTCGGCGGCATGATCGCCGCCGGGATTTTTACACTGGCCGTCTTGCAGCACTTCCGCGCAACGGGAACGCTCATGCCTGCTGGAAGCGGTGCCGGGTTAGTGACCCATGCGGGAAGCTTCGCCATCGGGGCCATTCTGGCTGTGGCCGCGCAAGCAGGTGATTTCTTTGAAAGCTGGCTGAAACGGCGCGCGGGCGTCAAGGACAGTTCGCAGCTCATTCCCGGCCATGGCGGCGTGTTCGATCGCGTCGATGGCCTGTTGCCCGTGGCGATTATCGCCGGTGTGCTTGTTCCCCTTTTGCGGATAGCGTGATGCGAACCATCTCCATCCTCGGAGCCACGGGCTCGATCGGCGCATCGACGCTGGACCTTATTCGCCGCAATCGTGATGCGTGGCGCGTCGTTGCGCTGACCGCCAACGGCAATGCCGCTGAACTGGCGCGCCTGGCGCGGGAATTCGGCGTGGAAATGGCTGTTGTCGCCGATGAAACGCGCCTGCCGGAATTGCGCGAGGCGCTGGCGGGAAGCGGTATCGCCGCTGCGGGCGGGGTAGAGGGGCTTTGTGCCGCCGCGGCGGCAGGGGCGGATATGACAGTGGCGGCGATTGTCGGCTGTGCCGGGCTGGCACCGACCATGGCCGCGATCGAGCAGGGCAAGACCGTGGCCCTGGCGAACAAGGAAGCGCTGGTTTCCGCAGGCGACGTGATGATGGCCGCCGTGGAACGGTACGGGGCAACGCTGTTGCCGCTCGATTCCGAGCACAATGCGATTTTCCAGTGCCTCGGCGCCAACGCTCCGACCGATGTCCGGCGTATCACGCTGACGGCCAGCGGCGGCCCGTTCCGCACCTGGACGCAGGAACAACTCGATGCGGCCACGCCCGCGCAGGCGGTGAAACATCCCAACTGGGACATGGGCGCGAAGATCAGCGTCGATTCCGCGACCATGTTCAACAAGGGGCTGGAACTGATCGAGGCCTGGCACCTGTTCCCGGTCGGGCTCGACCGGCTTTCGATCGTGGTGCATCCGCAAAGCGTCGTTCATTCGCTGGTCGAATATCGCGACGGTTCCAGCCTCGCGCAGCTTGGCCCGTCCGATATGCGCGTGCCGATCGCGTCCTGCCTTGCCTGGCCACAGCGGATGGACACGCCGATGCCATCGCTCGATCTGGCAGCCCTGGCCGAACTCACGTTTTTCGCGCCTGACGAGGTGCGTTTCCCGGCCACGCGGCTGGCGCGCGAGGCGGCGCAGGCGGGCGGGGCGGCGCCTGCCGTGCTGAACGCAGCCAACGAAATTGCGGTCGCCGCGTTCCTCGCCGGACAGATCCGGTTCACGCGTATCGCCGCAAATGTCGAACGCGTGCTCGCGGCGGGGGTGCCATCTGCGCCTTCATCGCTGGACGATGTGCTTGCAATCGACCATGAAGCACGTTTGCGCGCGCGTGCATTGCTGGAGCAGGCCTGAATTGACCGAATCCCCCTCTATTTTCGTGATGATCGTCGGCTTCCTGCTGGTGCTGGGGCCTTTGGTGACGGTTCACGAACTCGGCCACTATCTTGTGGGCCGCTGGTGCGGGGTCAAGGCGACGGCGTTTTCCATCGGTTTCGGCAAGGAACTGTTCGGGTGGACGGATCGCCGTGGAACCCGGTGGAAGCTCTCGGCCTTGCCGCTTGGCGGCTATGTCCAGTTCGCAGGCGATATGAATCCCGCCAGCCAGCCGAGCGAGGAATGGCTGGCCTTGCCCGAGAAGGAACGGGCGCAGACGTTCCAGGCGCAGCCCTTGTGGCAGCGCGCGTTGATCGTCGCCGCGGGGCCATTCACCAATTTTGCGGTGGCGGTGGCGATCCTGGCCGCGTTCAATTTCGCATACGGCAAAATGGTGGTGCCGCCGGTGATCGGCGCGGTGGCGGAACGTTCCGCCGCGGCCGAAGCGGGGCTGGCGCCGGGGGATCGCATCGCCGCCGTCGATGGCAAGGCGGTGACCAGTTTTGACGATCTGCGCAACCGTGTGGTGCCCAATCCCGGCGCGAACATGGTGCTGACGGTAACGCGCGAGGAACGGACTTTCGATGTTCCGTTCCGTGTCCCCGAAGTTGTGGAGCGTGACCGCTTCGGCAACGAATTTCGTATCGGCCGCCTCGGTGTCGCGTCCGTCACCGGGCGATTGCAGGATGTCGGGCCGGTCGAAGCGGTGACTTTGGGCGTGCGCCAGACGGGCGATATCGTGGTGATGATGGTCCAGGGGATCGGCCAGATCGTGACCGGGCGGCGCTCGGTCGAGGAACTGGGCGGACCGATCAAGATCGCCAAGTATTCCGGCGAGCAGTTGACGCTTGGATGGCGTGCTTTTGCGTACTTTGTGGCGCTCATTTCAATTAACTTGGCATTCATCAATCTCTTGCCAATCCCGGCCCTTGATGGCGGGCATTTGGCTTTCTATGCCGTGGAGGCGGTTCGCCGGAAGCCGCTTGGCCAACAAAGTCAGGAATGGGCATTTCGGACCGGCATGGCGCTCGTGCTGGCCCTGATGCTTTTCGTGACGATAAACGACCTGATCTCGCTGCCGATCTTCGGGAGCTAGCCGGGAAAGGAATGCAAGGCAGGCAATCGTAATGTGCTTCCGCTTGATTGGTGTCTGTTGATCGGGCACAGGGCGGCGATTGTTTGCTGCGGTTGCCCTGCCGTATTGGGGCAGCCGTCGAACGATGGGAATTACCGTGTCGAACTTTGGACGGGACTTGAGCCGCATGGGCAATAATTACAACGCTTCGCGTCTGGCAGTGATCTTGCTGGGCGGAACGATCCTCGGTGGTGTGCCTGTTGCCGCATATGCCCAGGATGCGCAGACCGCTCCCCCGCTGTTGAGCGCGGCCCCAACCGATGCGGAAACGATCCGTTCGCTCACTGTCGTGGGGTCGCAGCGCCTCGAGCAGCAGACGATCCTCAGCTACATCCAGCTTCGCGAAGGGCAGCCCTATACCCAGGCCGCCGCCGACCAGGCGCTCAAGGACCTTTACGCCACCGAACTGTTCGCGGACGTGTCGATCCGCAACGAAGGCGGCAATGTGGTGATCCAGGTAAAGGAAAACCCGATCATCAACCGCATCATCCTGGAAGGGAACAAGCGGATCAAGGACGACAAGATCCTGCCAGAGATCAAGATGGCGCCGCGGCAGATCTTCACCCGTTCCAAAGTGCGCGCCGATGTGGCCCGCATCATCGAACTGTACAAGCGCAAGGGCCGCTTTGCCGCCACTGTAGAACCGAAGATGGTCGAGCTTGAGCAGAACCGCGTCGATATCGTGTACGAGATCAGCGAAGGGCCGAAATCCAAGGTCCGCCAGATCAACATCATCGGCAACGAGAAATTCTCCGACGGCGACCTGCGAGAGCAGATGGTGACCAAGCAGGCGCGCTTCTTCCGCCTGTTCAGTTCGAACACCGGCTATGATCCGGATCGTCTGGCTTTCGACCAGCAGAAGCTGCGCCAGTTCTACCTGACGGAAGGCTATGCCGATTTCCGCGTTGTTTCGGCCGTGGCCGAACTGACCCCGGACAAGAAGGACTTCATCATCACCTACGTCGTCGAGGAAGGCGACAGGTACAAGTTCGGCCCCGTCAACGTGGAAAGTCAGCTTCGCGACTTCAAGAGCGCGGATCTCACCGCCAAGCTGCCGATGAAGGAAGGCGACTGGTACAACGCCAAGGAAGTCGAAGACACGGTCGAGAGCCTGAGCGAAGCCGCCGGTTCGCTGGGTTATGCCTTTGCCGATGTGCGGCCGAATTTCCGCCGCAACAAAGACAATCTCACCATGTCGGTGGATTTCACGCTGGCCGAAGCGCCGCGCGTCTATGTCGAGAAAGTCAACATCAACGGCAACACTCTGACGCAGGACAAGGTGATCCGCCGCGAATTCCGTATCGCGGAAGGCGACGCGTTCAACTCTCTCAAGATCAAGCGGACCACCAACCGCATCAAGTCGCTGGGCTATTTTCAGGAGAACTTCGAAGTCGAGCAGAAGGAAGGCAGTGCGCCCGACCGGATCGTGCTCGAAGCGAACGTTCAGGAAAAACCGACCGGCGAATTGCAGCTTTCGGCGGGCTTCTCCAGCCTTGAAAGCTTCATCCTTTCCGGCTCGATCCGCCAGAACAACTTCCGCGGCCGGGGACAGACGCTGGGCCTGAGCCTCAACTTCTCGCGCTACACCAAGGCTGCGCAGGTGAGTTTCGTGGAGCCTTACCTGTTCGACAACAACGTGTCGTTCGGTCTCGATGTCTATCGCCGCGACATGAACAGCTGGAACTATTTCGGCAGCAAGCGGAACACGACCTACAAGCGTTCGACGACCGGTTTCCAAGCCCGTGTGGGCGTGCCGCTGACCGAATATCTTTCGGCCATCGGGCGGTATACCCTGAACTATGACGACGTTTCGCTGGACGATCAGTTCTACACCGATCGTGAAACGCCGGGTGTGAAGCAGTGCGATCCGCTGCTGGCGGGCCGTTATCTGTGCGATGCCCTGGGCAAGGATCTCAGCTCGATGATCGGTGCGTCGCTGGTCTATGACACGCGCGACAGCCGCTATCGCCCGACGCGCGGCCACAATGTCACCGTGGGTATCGATTTCGCGGGGCTGGGCGGCGATGTGCGCTATGCCCGCTTTACGGGGCAGGCTTCGAAGTACTGGCCGGTGGGCGGTGGCTTCATCTTTTCGGTTTCGGCCGAAGGCGGCTATATCAAGTCGTTCAAGAAGCGCGGCGGCGAAGGTGTTGACGATGTTCGCATCACGGACCGCTTCTTCCTTGGCGAGCCTCAGATTCGCGGCTTCGATATCCGCGGCGTTGGCCCGCGCGTTATCCGTTATCGCCTGAATGACGATGGCACGGTCAATACCAGCCGCAGCGATGCAACCGACGACGCACTGGGCGGTCACGCTTATTACGTCGCTCGGGCGGAGCTTGAAATTCCGATGGGTAGCGGCGCCCGTGAAATGGGTCTGCGGCCCTCCATCTTTGTCGATGCGGGCGCTGTCTGGGGTTTGACGACGCCCAAGACGGGCAGTCTCGAAACGCCGCTCTACCTGCAATACGTGGGTGCTGACGGTAAGCAGCTTGATACGCCAATCTATACGACCGAGAAGCTGGCTCCGGACGGGAAGACGGAAAACGTGATTGCGGCTTATCCGTTCAAGGAAGAATTTCTCGGCAATACGCCCCGGCCGCGTGTCAGCATCGGCGTGGGCGTCAACTGGAACTCACCGTTCGGTCCGCTCCGGATCGACTTCGCCAAGGCTCTGCTCAAGGTCAAGGGCGATGACACCAAGGCATTCTCGTTCAACGTAGGGACCCAATTCTGATGAAGCTTCTTCTCAAATCGGCCGTTGCTGCCGGTCTCGTTCTCTCGGCTGCTCCCATCGCCATCGCACCTGCCGCCGCGCAGGTCGTCAAGGGTATCGGTATCGTCAATTACAGCGCCGTGATCGCCAATTCGAACGCGTACAAGAACGCGGAACAGCAGCGTCCGGTAACGTACAAGGCGCAGCTTGACGCGGCGAAGGCCAAGAAGGCGCAGGTTGAAGCGCAGCTCAAGCCGCTGGTCGACAAGTTCAACGCCGAAAGCCAGGCGGCCAATCCGAATGTGCCTTCGCTGCAGCAGCAGGCCAACACGATCCAGCAGATCGAACAGAACGGCCAGCGTGAGATCCAGTCGATCCTGCAGCCGGTGGCGCTGTCGAGCGCTTATGTCGAAGAACAGATCAACGACAAGATCGATGAAGCGATCAAGGCCGCCGCGTCGAAGAGCAAGATCGGTCTGGTCCTGACGCCCGATTCGGTGCTGCACGCTGACGAAGGCTACAATCTGACGCAGCAGGTGCTGAACGAACTGAACGCTGTGCTGCCGTCGGCGCAACTGGTGCCGCCGCAGGGCTGGCTGCCGCGCCAGATGCGTGAGCAGCAGGCCGCGCAGCAGCAACAGCAGGGCGCTGCCGCACCTGCGGCTGCTCCGGCGGCGACTCAACCGGCCACCAGCGGCCGCTAAGAGCTTGGCGGGGGCAATCTGATGAGCGAAGTCAAATCTTACGATATTCGTAAGATTCTCAATGCTCTGCCGCACCGTTATCCTCTCCTTCTGGTTGACCGGGTGGAGAAGCTGACGGTCGGTGAGGAAATTCACGCGGTCAAGGCGGTCAGCTTCAACGAACAGTTCTTCCAGGGGCATTTCCCTGGAAGGCCGATCATGCCGGGCGTTCTGATCATCGAAGCGCTCGCCCAATCGGCGGCGATTCTGGCGATCGAATCGCTGGAACTCGCCGGGTCGGGCAAGCTGGTCTATTTCATGGCGATCGAGGATGCGAAGTTCCGCAATCCCGTGGAACCCGGCTGTCTGCTCGATCTGCATGTCGGTTTTGTCCAGAAGCGCGCACGGGTGTGCAAGTTCTGGGGCAAGGCCATGCTGGGCGACAAAGTGGCCTGCGAAGTGCAGTTCACCGCGATGATTGCCGATCCCCCCGCCGAAGGGGAGTAATCCTTGCTTTTCGCGGCGCTCGCCTTTATGGGCGCCGCATTCTATCCATCCGAAGAGCCGGTCGGAACCGGCTCGCGTTTACGGAGCATGATCGCCATGAAGGCCGATACCCATCCAGATTATCACACGATCAAGGTGCAGATGACCGACGGCACCGTGTTCGAAACCCGCTCGACCTGGGGCAAGGAAGGCGACACGCTGGCGCTGGAAATCGATCCGACCAGCCACCCGGCCTGGACGGGCGGCAACCGCGTGGTCAACGAAGGTGGCCAGGTGGCGCGCTTCAACAAGCGTTTCGGCGGCCTCTCGCTCAAGAAGCAGTAAGCGACGCGCGACTGCATCGATTACCGAAAAGGCGGCCTTGGGGCCGCCTTTTTTGTTCCTGTCCGGCATTTCATACACGCCTTCACTGGGCAATCATCGCCACGGATATTCGCGATACCATTTGGTGATCACGTATTTGATTCCCTTGCGCACTTTCATGCCGTGGTGAAGCGTGACCGGATTCACCCGCCCATCGGCATGGCGATTGTTCCAGATCAGCAATTTCCCGGTTTCCGGCTGGAACGTCTTGCCGATCTGCTTGAAGCGCGTGCCACCCCCTGCAACGGGCTCGTTAAGATAGATCATCGCCGTCCAGGTGCGCTGCCCGGCGGTTGCGCAATAGCGGTGGTAATCCATGCCGCCAGGCTCGAAATAGTCGGTGTGGGCTTTGAACTCCTGGTCCACATCGTAGCGTTGCCCTTGCAGCGCCTCCCCGTGCGTGGGATCGATTCCGCTGAGATGGAACAGCAACTCCTCCAGCATGGTCACCGCCGGTTCCCCGTGATCGAGATCGCAGGTTTCGCTGGTGCGGAAGTAAGCGTCGCCGTTGGGGTCGGCAATGGTGGAGGGGCGGCGGTTGGCGTCGATCAGCGCGATGAGCCCTGCGCAATGCGCCGCATCGAGAAAACGCGGTATGGTGAACAGTTCAAGCAGCGGCGTTGGCGTGCGCCGGATACCGGGCCACGTAAGCAGGCGTTGCGCCGAAGTGTCGCCGGGTCGCGTCATGCAACAGGGATAGCTTGCCCGGTCGCCCGCGCAAATAATTCCCTGTGCATGATACGCGATTTTCACTTCCCAAAGCGCGCGCTCTATGCCAGAGGCTCGCCGCCGACGCCGTTCCCTTTGCGAATGGCGCGATGCTGGAGTGGCGACCGTAGCTCAGTTGGTTAGAGCGCCGGTTTGTGGTACCGGAGGTCGGGGGTTCGAGACCCCTCGGTCGCCCCAGCTTTTCTGCGGTGTGCTCCGTATTTGTAACGGTGCTCCTTCGGTTCAAGTGAACCGCATCAATCCTGAACGAGCACCGCAAGGCGGGCAATTACGGCCTTAATCGGTGATACAATCCGGTCGCACTTGTCTATCCGGGCCGCACCTGCCAAGGGTCGCAGCCTAGGTCTCATGATGCACGGTTTTGCCAATCCGACCCGTTTTTTGAAGCTGGCGCGCTGGCTGACTCCGCTGCTGTTCGGCAGCGGCCTGCTGATCGCTGCCGTGGCGCTCGCCTGGGGTTTTTTCGTCGTGCCGCCGGATCGATTGATGGGGGATACGGTGCGCATCCTCTTCATCCACGTGCCCGCTGCATGGCTGGGCATGGGGGGATGGGCCGCGATTGCGATCGCCAGCCTGGTTCAACTGGTGTGGCGGCATCCGCTGGCCAGCATCGCGGCGCGAGGGGTGGCGGTCCCCGGCGCGGCTTTCACCGCGATCTGCCTGTTGACCGGTTCGATCTGGGCACGGCCGACATGGGGCACATGGTGGGTCTGGGATGGCCGGTTGACCAGCTTTCTGGTGCTGCTGTTCCTCTATTTCGCCTATATCGCGCTGGCGGGCGCGGCGGAACGGGATGGCGCGTCGAGCCGGATTCCGGCGATTTTCGGCCTGGTCGGTGCGATCAATGTGCCGATCATCAACCGTTCGGTGGTGTGGTGGAACTCGCTCCATCAACCGCCCAGCATCACTGTCGGAAAATCGGCCATCGATCCGGTGTTTCTCTGGCCCCTGCTGGCCGCGATGCTCGGTTTTTCGCTGCTGTTCGGTGGCATCGTCCTGGCGCGGATGCGGGCTTTGCTGGCCAACATCCAGGCAGAGGCGCGGCTGCGCCGTAAAGCGCTGGAGGCATGAGCGTCTATGCGTGAAGCGCTCGATCAGTGGACATTCGTCCTCGCGGCCTATGCCATCGGAGTTGTCGGCACGCTCGCCGTGGCCGGGTGGAGCTGGCTGGCCATGCGCCGGGCCGAAGCGCGGCGCGACAGGATCAAGAGACGATGAACACCGGGATCAAGGCCAAGCATCAGCGGCTCGTGCTGGTGGTGATCGCTCTTGCCGCGCTGATCGGCGCGGGCTTGCTGGCGGCATGGGCTTTGCGCAGCCAGGCCAACTATTTCTACGTGCCCAGCGAAATGGCGGAGAATCCACCAGAGGTGGGGCAGGCCGTGCGTCTGGGCGGCATGGTGGAGCAGGGCTCAATCAAGACCATGGCGGACGGGGTGACGATCGCCTTCGTTGTCGGTGACGGAAAAGCGCGGAGGCCGGTGCGTTATGCGGGGATTGTGCCCGCTCTGTTCGTTGAAGGATCGGGCGTGGTCGCGGAAGGCCGCCTGGATGGCAGCGGAATCTTCGTGGCGGACAATCTGCTGGCCAAGCACGACGAAAACTATGTTCCCCGTGAATTGAAGGACATGACGGAAGCACAGGCCCAGGCGGCTGTGGCGGAAACCCGGTGATCGCGGAATTCGGCCTCGCCGCATTGTGGTTGGCCGCCGCACTGGCGGGCCTGCAACTGTTCGCCGGCATCGTAACTCTGCGCGGCGGGGAAGGGTTGGCGGGCCTCACGCGCCCGCTGGCAATCCTGCAGGGCGTTTTAACCGCCTTGTCCTTCGCTACGCTGATGCTGCTGTTCATCCGAACCGATCTTTCGGTCAAGCTGGTGGTGGCCAATTCCCATTCGGCAAAGCCGTTTATTTTCAAGCTGGCCGGCACATGGGGCAACCATGAAGGCTCGATGCTGCTGTGGGTGGCGGTTATGGCCGGGATGGGGGCGCTGATCGCCCTGCTGGAACGGCGCCTGCCGGAGCGGACGATCCTTGCCACGCTGGCAACGCAGGCGTTTGTCGGGCTCGGCTTCTACGCGTTCCTGCTGTTCTCCTCCAATCCGTTCGAACGCTTGCCGCGACCGGCTGCGGAAGGGATGGGGCTCAATCCACTGTTGCAGGATATCGGCCTCGCCTTTCATCCGCCGACGCTCTATCTCGGCTATGTCGGTCTGTCCGTCGCGTTCAGTTTTGCCGTGGGCGCGCTGTTGACCGGGCAGGTGGGCCCCACATTCGCCAAAGTCATGCGCCCGTGGGTGCTGGGGGCGTGGATATTCCTCACTATCGGCATCGCGGCCGGCAGCTATTGGGCATATTACGAGCTGGGCTGGGGCGGCTGGTGGTTCTGGGACCCGGTGGAAAACGCCTCGCTGATGCCGTGGCTGGCCGGGACGGCGCTGCTCCATTCGGTCAGCGTCCTGGCAGCCCGCGATGCACTACGGGCGTGGACGGTGATGCTGGGTGTGGTGGCGTTCTCGATGTCGATGGTCGGCACGTTCCTCGTTCGTTCGGGCATTCTCACCAGCGTTCATGCCTTTGCCGTCGATCCGGAACGGGGCAGCTTCATCCTTGTCCTGCTGGCGATCTATATCGGCGGGGCGCTGACATTGTTCGCGCTCAAGGCCGGATCAATCGCGGAAGGGGAACGGTTTTCCGTCACCAGCCGCGAAGGTGCGCTGGTGTTCAACAACGTGATGCTGTCCGCTTTGCTCGGGATCGTGCTGCTGGGCACGCTCTATCCGCTGTTGACGGAAGCTTTCGGTGTGAAAGTCTCTGTCGGACCGCCCTATTTCAATCCGGTCGGTGCGATTTTCGCGGTGCCGATGCTGGTGGTGATGGCCATCGGGCCGCTGCTGCGCTGGCGGCGTGACCGGGTGGCGCGGGTCCGGGGGCCCCTTATTGCCGGTGGCCTGCTGTTCGTCGCGCTGTTGATTGGCCTGCTGGTTTGGCGGCCGTTCGGAGTGTTGCCGCTGATCGGCCTGGCTTTGTCGGTGGTGCTGATGGTTGCCAGCCTCCTGCCCTTGCGCGGACGCAATCTTCTGCGCTTGCCGCTGGCCGTGTGGGGCATGGTTGTTGCACATTTCGGATTGGGGCTGTGCCTGTTCGGGATGGCGGCTGACAGCGCGTTGACCGTTGAAAAGCTTGCCGCCGCCCGCGTAGGCGAGGTGACCGAGGTGGGGCCGTGGCAAGTCAGGCTGGATGCGGTAGAGCCTGTCGCGGGGCCGAACTGGACCGCGCTCGAAGGGCGGCTGAGCGCCCGCTATCGGGATGGCAAAGCTATCGCTGTGGCCCCGCAGGCCCGCAGTTTCTGGACCCCGCCGCAACAAACCAGCGAGAGCGCGTTGCTGACGCGGTGGAACGGCCAGCTCTATGCCGTTCTGGGCGATGAAACGGATGATGGCCGCTGGCAGTTGCGCCTGTGGTGGAAACCGTTCGTGACCTGCATCTGGTATGGCGGCCTGCTGGTGGCTCTGGGTGGCTTGCTGGCGCTCATCGGCCGGGTCGCGACCGATCTGCGCCGCCGTGCCGCGCTGGGCAAGATCGCCAGCCGCAAGGACGAACTCGCGAAAGTGCGGGGGGCGTGATGGGCAGGAAATGGATGATCTGGCTGCCCCTGGCGCTCTTTCTCGGCTTTGTCGTGCTGTTCGCCATGCAGTTGCGCAATCCCGCGGAAAGGGAAGTGGAAAGCGCGATGATCGGCAAACCGCTGCCGCAATTCGCGCTGCGGGCGGCAGCGGACGTTCCGGGTCTGGCCAACACCGACATGGCGGACGGCAAGGCCCGCCTGCTGAATATCTGGGCGAGCTGGTGCGTACCCTGTGCGGCCGAAGCGCCGCAACTCGAAGCCTTGCGCAAGCAGGGGGTAGAAATCGTCGGCGTGGCGATCAGAGACCGCCCGGACGATGTTGCGCAGTTTCTCGCCCGTTATGGCAATCCCTATAGCCGTATCGGGGCGGACGATCGGTCCACGGTGCAGATGGGCATCGGCTCCTCCGGCATTCCCGAAACTTTCGTCGTCGATGGCAAGGGGGTGATCCGTTACCAGCATATCGGCGATATCCGGGCGGAACATGTGCCGATGCTGATCGAAAAGCTGAAGGAGGCGAGCAAGTGAGAGCTTCGCTTGCCCTGTTCCTTATCCTCTGGATGACGCTGGGGACCATTCCGGCGATGGCGCAGGATTCGCTGCCGCCCGCACCCTACGCCTATCGCCAGCTCGACGATCCGGCGCAGGAGGCGAAAGCCAAGGCGTTGATGGAGACGCTGCGGTGCCTCAAGTGCCAGGGCCAGTCGATCGCGGATTCCGACGCTTCGATGGCGGGCGACATGCGCCATCAGGTACGGTTGCGGATTGCGGCGGGTGAGGAGCCGGAGGCTATCCGCGCCTGGCTGGTCGAACGGTATGGCGATTATGTCAGCTTCGCCCCGCGTTTCGATGGGGCGACGTGGCCGCTGTTCGTGGTTCCGCTGATTTTCCTGTGCGTGATCGGGCTCGTCCTTTGGCGCAAGCTGGGAAGACGCGCATGATCTGGGCCATGGTGATCGCCCTTGCGCTGGCGACGGGGGCGGCGGCGGTTCTGCTGTTCCGCGTGCCCCGGCCGCAATGGGCGCTTCTCGGTGTGGCGCTGATGTTGGGGCTGGCGGGCTATGCCTGGCAGGGGCAAGCCTATCAGGCAGGCCAGCCCAAGAATGCTGCAATCGCCGCGGCCGAGGACGGTTCGGCCCTGGTGGCCGCACGGCATAGCTTCGCCGAAGGTGCGCCGCAGAGCAATTTCGCCATCATTTCCGATGGCTTTGCCCGACGGGGCGATTACGCCAAGGCTGCGGGAATCCTGCGCGGGGCCGTGCGTGAAAACCCCGAGGACAGCGACGCCTGGCTGGCGATGGCCAATGCCCTGGTCGAACAGGCCGAGGGGCAACTGACGCCCGCATCGCTTTACGCCTATCGCAAGGCGGGCGAAGCAGCGCCGGACAGCGCCGCGCCCGCCTTTTTCCTCGGCGTGGCGATGATTCGTGGCGGCCGGCTGATCGAGGCGGACAAGCTGTGGCGCGAAGCCTTGCGCAAGACTCCGGCTGATGCGGCGTGGCGCGCGGATCTGGAGCAACGCATCGGCGCGCTGGAAGGACTGATGCGGCGCATCGCAGGGCAGTAGCTTCCGCTGTTGCGGCGTGATAGGCATGCTGCTAAGCGCCACCGCCCCTCCGCTGGACATCCGGTTGCGTGGGGATAGTGGCAACAGGGGCGTTACTTCCTGATGACCGATTCCGCCGATTTGGGTGATTCTCCTCCTCCTTCGCTGCCGTCCCAGACGAATGGCCACAGCCGCGAATCGAATATCGCGAAGATGGCGTTCGGGGCGATTGGTATCGTGTTCGGCGATATCGGGACGAGCCCGCTCTATTCTTTCCGTGAAACTTTCGTCGGCCCCCATCCGCTGGCGCTGGATGACCTGCATGTGCTGGGGGTGACAAGCCTTATTTTCTGGTCGATGACCCTGGTGGTGTCGATCCAGTATGTTGGCCTGTTGATGCGCGCCGACAACAAGGGGCAGGGCGGCAGTCTGGCTTTGGTGGCGCTGCTGTCACGGTTTATCGGCGGGTCCGGCTACGGCTGGCTGGTGGTGATTCTGGGCGTGTTCGCCACCGCGCTGTTCTATGGCGACAGCATGATCACGCCCGCCGTTTCGGTGCTGTCCGCCGTCGAAGGGCTGACAGTCGTCGAAAGCAAGCTCCAGCCGCTTGTCCTGCCGATCGCGCTGGTGCTGCTGGTGGGCCTGTTCCTGTTGCAGAAACGCGGGACGGAGCAGGTGAGCAAGCTGTTCGCGCCGGTAATGATCACCTATTTCGTGATCCTGGCCATCCTGGGCATCATCCATATCGTGTCCTCGCCCGAAGTGCTGGTGGCGCTCAATCCGTATTACGCATTCCAGTTCTTCATGAGCGACCGGCTGCTAGCATTCCTTGCGCTGGGCTCTGTCGTTCTGGCGGTGACGGGTTCGGAAGCGCTCTATTCCGATATGGGCCACTTCGGCCGGGGGCCGCTGCGCCTGTCCTGGTTCGGTTTCGTGATGCCCTGCCTGCTGCTGAACTATTTCGGTCAGGCGGCAATGATCCTCAGCCTTGATGCGGCGGCTGCTGCCGAAGCGATCCAGAACCCGTTCTTCATGCTGGCGTCGGAACCCTATCGCCTGCCGCTGGTCATTTTCGCCACCTTCGCCACCTTCATCGCCAGCCAGGCGGTGATCACGGGCGCATTCTCGATCACGCATCAGGCGATCCAGCTCGGCTTCATTCCGCGCCTGTCGATCCGCCATACCAATGAGACCGAAGCCGGGCAGATTTACATTCCCGTCATCAACTGGGCGCTGATGATCGCAGTGATCGTTCTGGTGCTGATGTTCCAGAATTCCTCGAATCTCGCCTCCGCCTACGGGATCGCGGTGACGGGCGCGATGCTGATCGATGCCTGCCTGCTGGCGGTGGTCCTGCTGGCGGTGTGGAAGTGGAAATGGTGGCTGGCCCTGCCGGTGCTGGCGGTGGTCTTCATTGTCGACGGTGCCTATTTCGCGGCCAATTTCATGAAGGTCCCCGATGGTGGGTGGTTCCCGCTGCTGGTCGGTGCGGTCGCCTTCACCATGCTCACCACCTGGGCGCGCGGGCGCAAGCTGATGCGCGACCGCATGGCCGAAGCCAGCCTGCCGATGGAAGTGTTCATCAAGTCGGCGAGCAGCGCGGTACGGGTTCCGGGCACCGCGATTTTCATGGCCTCCAGCACCGATGGTGTGCCTTCAGGGCTGCTGCACAATATCAAGCACAACAAGGTGCTGCACGAACGGGTGGTGATCCTGACGGTGGATATCGCCGATGTGCCGTATATCTCCGAGAAGGAGCGGTGCTCGGTCAAGGATCTGGGAGATGGCTTCTTCCGCCTGATCCTGCGGTATGGCTTCATGCAGGAAACCGATATTCCCACCGCGCTCCAGAACCGCCATATCTGCGGCGGGCCGTTCGATATGATGCAGACAAGCTTTTTCCTCTCGCGGCAGACGCTGCTGTCGGCCAAGAACCCCGGTATGGCGATCTGGCGGGAAAAGCTGTTCGCTTGGATGATGCGTAATTCGGCGTCGCCGATGGATTTCTTCCGCCTGCCGACCAACCGGGTCGTCGAACTCGGAAGCCAGGTGGAAATCTGAGCGTTCCGATACGAAAAGGGGCGCCGCCGCATAGCGGGGCGCCCCTTTTTCGTCCTGCTATCGATCAACCGAGATTGGCGCTGACCATCGCATAGAGCATGGGTAGGGACAGCAGGGTGTTGGTCCGGCTGGCGATCAGGGCCCGCGGGCCGGCGGCGGCCTTTTCCTCCGGCGTCGCTTCGACGAGGCCGAGGATTTTCTTCTGGGCCGGCCAGATGATGAACCACACGTTGAATGCCATGATCAGGGCCAGCCACATGCCGACGCCGATCAGGTTGACGTTGCCTTGGCCTGAGAAAGACAGCGCCTGCCCGAGGTAACCGCTGACATGCGCGATGGCGAGGCCGGTCAGAACCGTCAGCAGCGCGCCGTAACGGAAGAAGAACAGCACCTTGGGCGCAATATGCTTGGAAACGCCGGGTTTCAGTTCATCCGGGATTGTCGGCATGGTCGGGACCTGGACGAAATTCAGGTAATAGAGCAGGCCGATCCAGACGATGCCGAAGAACAGATGAAGCCAGCGCAGAATCGAATTGGGATCGACTGGCGCCGTAAGCTGGAAGGCGACCATGAGTGCGATTGCCGCAGCCAACCCCACCAGCAGCACGAGATGCAAGTTGCCGAAAAATTTTGCCATGTATACTCCCCCTCCGGTTGTTCTACTTTCTCCGCGACCTTTTGTGCGGATCGGAGTGGGGCAGATATTAAGGATCAGTGCGAATTTGTCACATTGTTTCGCACGCGCTCAGGCCGGGGGAATGCGATGCTCGGCTTCCTCTTCGCCTTGCCCGTCCAGCCCATGGCGCAGCAGCATCGGAATCTGCGAGAATGTGAACAGGAACGACAGCGGCATGAAGACCCACAGCTTCGTGGCCAGCCAGGGGCCGAATTCCAGAGTCATCCGCAAGGTTTCGTTGAGCGCGGCGAGGAACAGGAAAAAGAACCCCCAATTGCGCGACAGCTTCATCCAGCCCGCATCGTTGAGCCCTTCGAACGCGGCTTCGAGCAGCATTTTCAGCAAGGCCTTGCCTTTCCAGTATCCCACCAGCAGCGCCACGCCGAAGAACAGGTAGATCACTGTCGGCTTGATCTGGACATAAAAGGGATCGTGCAGGAAGATCGTCAGCGAGCCGAAGCCGACAATCAGCGCGGTCGACAGCCACAGCATCGGCGAGACTTTGCCCAGCCGCCATTTCGAGACGGCGAGGGCGATGATCGCCGCGACGATGAACGCGATCGTTCCGCGCACCACGGCAAAGACTTCGCCGACCGCATCGCTTGTCCCTTCGGGGGAATAGTGCCGGTAGGCAAGAAAGAAAACCAGCAGCGGCCCATAATCGACCAGCAGATTGAGCCAGCCCGATTTGGTTTTTTTCGTGTCGGTTTCTTTCGTCATCACGCCAGCCCTGCAATCACTTTGGCCACCAGATCCGGGTCGAATGGCCGCAGATCGTCAATCGTTTCGCCCACGCCGATGGCGTGGATCGGCAAACCGTACTTTTCCGCGGCGGCCACCAGCACGCCGCCGCGCGCGGTCCCGTCCAGCTTGGTCATGATCAGCCCGGTCACCCCGGCGACTTCCTTGAATATCTCGATCTGGGAGAGTGCATTCTGACCATTGGTGGCGTCAAGCACCAGCACGACATCATGTGGCGCTTCGGGATTGAGCCGACCGAGGACCCGGCGGATCTTGGCCAGTTCGTCCATCAGTTCGGTCTTGTTCTGGAGGCGTCCGGCGGTGTCGACGATCAGCGCATCGGTGCCGATGGCGGTGGCCTGCTTTACCGCGTCGAACACCACGCTGGCCGGATCACCGCCTTCGGGGCCCTTGACGATCGGCACACCCAGGCGATCCGCCCAGACGCCAAGCTGGCCGATGGCCGCCGCGCGGAACGTGTCGCCCGCCGCCAGCATTACGCCGTAATCCTCTTCCTGGAACAGATGGGCGAGCTTGGCGATGGTCGTCGTCTTGCCGCTGCCGTTGACGCCGATCACCAGAACGACCTGCGGGCGGGGAAAGGCAGTGACTTCCAGCGGCTTGGCCACCGGGCGCAGGATCGCGGCGATTTCCTCCGCCACCGCTTCGCGCAGGCCCTGTTCGTCGATATCGCGGCCGAAGCGCTGCTCCGCCAGACGGGCGCGAATGCGCGCGGCGGCGGTGGGGCCGAGATCGGACAGGATCAGCGCATCTTCGACATCGTCCAGCGTGGCATCGTCGAGCTTCGCCGTGCCGACCACGCTCGAAAGATTGCCCGAGAGCTTGTCTGATGTCTTGCGGAAGCCGCCGAGCAGGCGATCCGTCCAGCTTTCGCTGCTCATTGGAGCAATCCCTCTTCCAGTCGTGTGGGTGTGAGCGGCAGGATAGTGCCGCGCGGTGTGCCTGCCGGTATGGCGACGCGGGCGAAATTCTCGGCGTGGCCGGTGCCGTCCGCTTCGCTCAGCACATGCAGGCGCTGGCCGATCTGCGCGTTCAGCCATCTGTCTCGCACGCGGGCGACCGCCGCGCGCAGTTCGGCGGCCCGCTGACGAATCACGGCATGATTGACCTGCGGCATCCGGGCGGCGGGTGTGCCCGGGCGCGGCGAATAGGGGAAGATATGGCCGTGCACGATGTCCAGTTCGTCAACGATGGAGAGATTGGCGGCGTGCATAGCCGCGTCCTCCGTGGGGAAGCCCGCGATGAGATCGGCCCCGATGGCGATATCCGGGCGGCGCGCGCGCAGGCTTGCCACCAGCCGGAGCGCATCGGCGCGCGAATGCCGCCGTTTCATCCGTTTGAGCACCAGATCGTGGCCGTGCTGCAAGGAGAGGTGAAGATGCGGCATCACGCGTTTCTCGCCCGCCAGCAGTTCGAACAGTTCGCCATCGATTTCCACCCCGTCGAGCGAGGACATGCGCAAGCGCTGCAACCGGGGGAAAGCGTCGAGAATAGCCCGGACCATCGCGCCGAGGCGCGGCCGATCAGGCAGGTCGTGCCCCCAGGATGTGACATCCACCCCGGTGAGCACCACTTCGGGCGCACCCATGGTCAGATGACGTTCCACTTCGGCCAGCACCTGCGGAATGGTGAGCGAACGGCTGGGACCGCGTCCCTGCGGGATGACGCAGAATGTGCAGGCATGATCGCAGCCGTTCTGCACCGCGATGAAGGCGCGGGTATGGGCCGTGGGCGGCGTGAGGCCGGGCCGGGGCGGCACGTTCCATGCGCGCGGATCGAGCTTGTCGGTGTTGGGGATCAGCCCGTCCACCTCGGGCATGGCGGCCAGCTGTTCGCGCTCGATATCGGCGGCGCACCCGGTCACCAGCAGGCGGGCGGCGGGGTTTTGCCGCCGGGCCTTGCGGATCGCCTGGCGGGTCTGGCGCACGGCTTCGGCGGTGACGGCGCAACTGTTGATCACGACAATGTCGCTTTCCCGCGCCAGCAGGGACCGGATCGTTTCGCTTTCGGACAGGTTGAGCCTGCAGCCGAAGGAAATGACTTCGGCCTGCCGGGCGCGGGTCATGCGCGGCTGTCCCCCGCGTAATACTCCCATGCGAAATCCCCGCGGAAGGATTCGACGGCGGGCCCGGTCATGATGATCGCGTCGTCATCGTCCCAGTCGATCCTGAGGGGGCCGCCAGGCAAAGTCACTTCGACGCTGCGCCCGGTCAACCCGCGCCGCATGGCCGCGATGGCCGTTGCGCAGGCGCCGGTGCCGCAGGCCCGCGTCAGCCCGGCCCCGCGCTCCCACACGCGCAGGCGCAGCGATTGCGGCCCTGTCACCGTGGCCACATTCACATTCACCCGTTCGGGAAACAGCGGATCGTTTTCGATCAGCGGGCCCAGGCGATCGAGTTCGACCGCGTCACAATCGGGCACGAAGAACACGACATGCGGATTGCCGACATTTACCGCAACCGGGCTTTCCAGTTCTTCCCAGCCCACCGGCATGGCCAGCGTATCCATCGCGTAGGCCAGCGGCAGTTCGTCCCACCCGAAACGCGGAGCGCCCATGTTGACGGCAATGCCCGCATCGGCGGGGCGGGCTTCGATCAGTCCGCCGCCGGTTTCGATCGTGCAGGGCTGTCCCTGCAACAGGGCAACGGCCCGGCTGGCGTTGCCGCAGGCGCCGACTTCGCTGCCATCGGGATTGAAAATGCGCATCCGAAGATCGGCGATGGTGCTGGGTTCGATCAGAACGAGCTGATCGCAGCCGATCCCGGTCTTACGGTCGGCAAGCGCCGCGGCCACCCGCGCATCGACGGGCGGAAGAGTGTCGCCGCGGCTGTCGAGCACGATGAAATCGTTGCCCAGACCGTGCATCTTGATGAAAGGGACGCGCATAGCCGTGCGCATCTATGCGCTGACAGGCGCTACGTCCAGTGGCCCGCTTGGCTGGCGTTCACGATTTCAACCCGATTTCCTGTAGCCGCTGCTGGAGGAAAGCGTCTGCCGTGATCGGTTCTGGGTAGCAATCGGGCTGTTCGCGGCTGATGCATTGCGGCAGCGTGGCGATCATGAAATCGCTGCGCGGGTGGAGGAAAAACGGCATCGAATACCGGCTGCGCTCCGCCGCCGGGCCCGAAGGGTTGCACACCCGGTGAATGGTGGAGGGCAGCCTATGGTTGGTCAGCCGTTCCAGCATATCGCCGACATTGACCACCAGCGCGCCCGGTGGCGGGGCAACCGGCAGCCAGCGCCCGCTGCGATCCAGCAGTTCGAGCCCTGATTCCTCCGCCCCCAGCAGCAGCGTGATGAGATTGATGTCGCCATGCGCCGCCGCACGCACCGCGCCTTGCCCCGATGCGGGCACCGGCGGGTAATGAAGCAGGCGCAGAACCGAATTGCCCATCGCCACCACATCGTCGAACCAGTCCGATGCGAGGCCCAGATAAATGGCGATCCGTGACAGGATCGTGCGCCCGATGCGGTCCATCTCATCGAACAGGGCGCGCATGCACGGTGCGAAATCCTCCGGCTGATCGGGCCAGATATTGGCGGGCATGGAAGGTGTCAGCAGCGGATGCCCCACGGGCAGGTCGCGCCCGACGTGCCAGAACTCCTTGAGATCGCCCATGGTTTCGCCTTTGGCGGTTTCCCGGCCGAAAGGCGTGTATCCGCGCGCTCCTGCATTGCCGGGGATGTGATAGCGGCGCTTGGTTTCCTCGGGCAGGGCGAAGAAGGCGCGAGTCAGGCCCCAACCTTTCGCGACGATGCCGGCATCCAACCCGTGATCGCGCACCATGGCGAACCCGTACCGTTCGAAGCTTTCGCCGATCCGGGCGGCAAACGCATGCTCGTCATCCGCGAGCGAGAGAATGGGGAGAGTTTCAAGCGTCATGTGGAGATAGGGGCCATTTGCGGTTAAGGCGCGGGGTTTAAGCGTCGTGCGGAAAAGTGGAAACCGGTTTTCCGCATGGGGCATTGCGATCACACCACCACGGGCAAGCCGCGCGGCCTGCCGGATGCGAAACCGGAGCATGTATGAGCAAAAGCTACTGGCTGATGAAGTCCGAACCCGACGCCTATAGCTGGGATGATCTTGTCGCCGAGGGTGAGGGGACCTGGGATGGTGTGCGCAATCATCGCGCGGCCAACAATATGCGCGCCATGAAAGTGGGTGATCAGGCGTTTTTCTATCATTCCAATATCGGCAAGGAGATCGTCGGAATCGTCACCATCAGCGTGACGGGCATCACCGATCCGACGGACCCCGAGGGCAAATGGGCGGCGGTCAAAGTGAAGCCGGTGCGCAAGCTTGCGCATCCGGTCACGCTCAAGGCGATCAAGGAAAATCCGGAACTGGCGGATATCGAACTGGTGCGGCTGTCGCGCCTGTCGGTTGCGGAAATCAAGCCGGAGGAATGGCGCAAGATTCTCGCGATGGCGGGCGAATAACCGGCGCGGCGACGGTTTCTGAAACCGGAGTTGCACCGCCCGCTGTTCCAAACTGCAACAGTCATGGGAAACGGGCGCGGTCATGCCTCTTCCCCATGGTTAGCAGGAAGTTAAGATCGGGGCATGAATCACGCCCGGATCACTTTCGGACAACCCCGGTCAAATGCCGCTGGCGTCAGCAGGGCGCTATGCATTCCGCAGAGCGGGCTTGTCGCCGTCGCAGCGGGGGAGCCGCTTTGGTGGGGCCTTAGTGGGCAGGATTTGCGCGATATCGCAGTGACCTATTGCGCCACGTTTCTGGCGGTTCTCATTTTCACCCTGTGACCGGCGCTTCGGCGCGGGCCTCCGGCACGGTTCAATGCACCGTGCCGGGGCAGGCGGTTTCGCGTTCGGCCTTGTAGAGCCTGTACCCCAGCCAGGCGGAAACGCCGCACATCGCCGCGCTCAGCAGCAACTGGTCGGCAATCGCCACGCCGATGGCGCTGAGTGAGACCGCCAGCAGGGAACCGCCGACCATCGCCCCCGAATTGACGATGTTGTTGGCGGCGATCGTCCGCGCGGCCTGCGACGGATCGACGCGGGTGGTGAGGAAGGCATAGAGCGGAACCACGAACATGCCGCCCGAAAAAGCGATGCCCAGCAGCGTCAGCAGCAACGGTATGGCAAGCGGTTCGCGGACGAAATCGCCCACGTCGAGCAGCGCCCCGCCGGTGTCGACATCCCAGGCTTGGCAGACGAGATGGAAGGCCACCACGAACAGCGCCATGACAAGGATCGAAGCCGGGGCATAACGCGCCGAGACGTTGCCTTTGAGCAGGGCATTGATCGACATCGAGCCGACCGCCACACCGACGGAGAAGATCACCAGGAACAGGCTGGCCACTTCCTTGCTGGCCATCAGCACGTTCTTGGCCAGCGGCGGGAACTGGATGAACAGCACCGCGCCGATGGTCCAGAAAAAGCTGATCGCCAGAATCGCATAGAACACGCAGCGTTCATGCATCGTGTTGCGCACCAGCGCGACCGAGGCGCGCAAGACATGGTGATCGAGCGGCTGCGGTTCGATCATCGGCGGGGCAGGGGGGACGGAACGGCTGGTGGCGTAGCCGATCATCGCGGTGATGACCACGGCGCCCGCTGCCCATTCGACCGGAATCCAGCCCGCGAGAATCGTGCCGGTGAGAACCGCGATATAGGTCCCGGCTTCCACCATGCCGGTGCCGGCGAGAACTTCTTCCTTTTTCAGATGTTGCGGCAGGATGGCGTATTTGATCGGGCCGAAGAAAGTCGAATGAACGCCCATCGCGAACAGGGCCAGAAGCATCAGGGGGATGGCCAGCATGCTGACCATGATCCCTTTCCATGCCAGCAGCAGACCGGCCGCACCGCAGATCATGATCGGGATTTCGCAGGCCTTGATAATGCGGATGATGCGGGCCTTGTCGCGCATGTCCGCCAGTTGCCCCGACAGGGCGGAGAGGACGAAGAAGGGCAGGATGAACACCCCGGATGCGATTGCGCTGAACTTCGCTTCCTCGGCCTCCGAATTGTAGACGCTGTAGACGACGAACAGCACCATCGCGTTCTTGTACAGATTGTCGTTGAAGGCATTGAGAAGTTGAGTCACGAACAGCGGAAGGAAGCGCCGCCGGCGCAGAAGATGCGTCGATGTTGTCATGAATGCTTGCCAGATGCCTCTCGCTCGTGTGAAAGCCTAACGCCGTGGCCGGGATGGACAAGGGGGTTCGGGCGCTTTTGCACGAAAGCACGGACTAGAGAACCGCGGATTGATGCTCACTCTACCGAATATTCTTACACTTTCGCGTATTCTGGCCGTGCCTTTGCTGGCTTTCCTGCTGTGGTGGCCGACATGGCGCATCGGCTATGGCCTTGCTTTCGCGCTTTATTGCCTGATGGCGATCACCGACTATTTCGACGGCCTGCTCGCCCGGTCCAGCGGTGCGGTATCCCGGCTCGGGGTGTTTCTCGATCCCATTGCCGACAAGATCATGGTGGCGGCGGTTATCCTCGTGTTGACGGCACAGGGCATCCTGCGCGGGCCCTATGTCGGCGACATGCACGTGATTGCCGGGCTTATCATCCTGATCCGCGAAATCGCCGTGTCGGGGCTGCGGGAATTTCTCGGCGGCCTGCAAGTCTCGGTGCCCGTCAGCAAGCTGGCCAAATGGAAAACCACGTTTCAGCTTGTCGCGCTGGGGGCGTTGATTCTCGGCGGGGCCTTGCCCGAATGGAATGTCGTGCTGGGCACTATCGTGGCCAATGTTCCGCATACCGTGGGGCTGACGACTCTGTGGGCCGCCGCCATTCTGACGTTGATCACCGGCTGGGATTATCTGCGGATCGGCCTCAAACACATGGATTGAACGCGGGTCGGCTCAATGATCCTTCAGTTCTTCGGCCAGCATCCGGAATTCGTCGCCACGCGGTGAATTCTTGCGCCAGACCAGCGCGATTTCGCGCGTGGCATTCCTGGATTTGAGCGGCCTTGCGACCACATCAGTGCCGGTCAGAATGCCCGCGTCGAGCGCCATTTTCGGCACGATGGTCAGGCCGAGGCCGTTATCGACCATCTGCACCAGCGTGTGCAGGCTGGTGCCGATCATCGTGGCGCTGGCGCGCAGTTCGGGGCGATTGCACGCGGCGAGGGCGTGCTCCTTCAGACAGTGCCCGTCTTCCAGCAGCAGCAGGCGGCCTTCATCGATCATCGAAGGCGGCACTTCCGCGGGTGGATCGCGCGGATCGCCCTTGGGAAACGCCACATAGAGCGGATCGTCGCCGATTTTCGCGCTTTCCACATCGCCGGTGGCAAAAGGCAGAGCGAGCAGCACGCAATCGGCCCGGCCATGGTGCAGCGATTCGATGGCGTCCGCGCTGGTTTCCTCGCGCAGGAACAGCTTGAGTTGCGGTTTGTCCTTGCGCAGGCGGGGCAGAATGCGGGGCAGGAGGAAAGGCGCGATCGTGGGGATCACGCTCATCCGCAGCTCGCCGGAAAGCGGCTTGCCCGCCGACTGGACGAGTTCGGAGAGTTCTTCCGCCTCGCGCAGCAGACGGTGGGCCTTTTCGACCACGGCATTGCCGAGCGGCGTGAAGCGCACGACGCGGCGGCTGCGTTCGACGAGAGTGACGCCAAGCAGCGATTCGAGTTCGCGCAGGCCGGCCGAAAGTGTCGACTGGGATACGAAACAACTGTCTGCCGCCCGGCCGAAATGGCCATGCTCATGCAGGGCAACGAGATATTGCAACTGCTTGAGCGTCGGCAGATAGGTGCTCATGCGGTCCCGACCATGCTTTCCGTCATCTCGTCGATATGGGTCATCTTGAGCTTGCCGTCGAGTACCGCGAAAGCCAGCCGCCCTTCGACCAGTTCCAGCGCATCGCGGCCGAACATGTCGTAGCGCCAGCCTTCCAGCACCGCCAGCTTGCGCACGCCGGACGCCAGCGCTTCCAGTTCGTCGCTGCGGGTCAACAGGCGCGCGGCGACATCGATTTCGCGCGACCGGATCTTGAGCAGAAGCTTAAGCAGATCGGCCACCAGTGCGCCTTCCTTGCCCAGCGGGGCCCCGCGCGGGGTCTTGGCGGGCATTTCCTCGGGCGGGAGCGGTTCGGCATCGCGCAGAGTGCGCATCAGGCGCTTGCCGATCTCGTTGTCGGACCATGCCTGAGACAGGCCGCGCACTTTGGCGAGTTCGCCCTGCTTGGCGGGCGGATTGCTGGCCAGATCGGCCAGTGTTTCATCGCGCATGATCCGCCCGCGCGGGATATCTTTGTCCTGCGCTTCGAGTTCGCGCCATGCCGCCAGCGCTTTCAACCGGCCGAGCACCTGGGGATTGCGGCTGGGGGGGCGAATCTTGCGCCAGGCGCGGGTCGGATCGTTGCGATAGTTTTCCGGATCGGCGAGCGATTCCATTTCGATATCGAGCCATTCGCCGCGCCCGGTCTTGATCAGGCGCTTGAGCATCTTGGGGAAAATTTTCGCCAGATGGGTCACGTCGCCAATGGCATATTCGATCTGCCGTTCGGTCAGCGGGCGGCGCGACCAGTCGGTGAAACGCGCGCCCTTGTCGATCGTCAGGCCGAGCCAGCTTTCGACGAGATTGGCATAGCCGATCTGCTCCGACTGGCTGATCGCCATCATCGCGATCTGCGTATCGAAAATGGGGTGAGGGGTCCTGCCGGTGAGATTGTAGATGATTTCCACATCCTGCCCCCCGGCATGGAAGACTTTCAGAACGTCTTCGTTGTCCGTCAGCAGGTCGAGCAGTGGGGAAAGGTCGAGCCCGCTCGCCAGTGGATCGATCGCGGCGGCTTCCTTCTCATTGGCGATCTGCACCAGGCACAGTTCCGGCCAGTAGGTGTTCTCGCGCATGAATTCGGTATCGACGGTGACGAATTCCGACTCGGCGAGCCGGGTGCACAGATCGGCAAGATCTTCAGTCTTGGTAATAAGCTTATGTATCTTCATTCTGTTCGTTTCTGTTTATGGTCAAGGATGGCCTGGCCACCCGGCGCGGGTTGACAAAATCGCCGTGTTACCCTGTTAGCGCCGCTTTCCCCCTGCCCGATTGCAGGCCAATTGGAAAGAGTTTCGATGTCGCATCCTTATCGTTCCCACACCTGCGGTGCCTTGACCAAGGCGCAGGTGGGCCAGACTGTCCGCCTTTCGGGCTGGGTTCATCGCAAGCGCGATCACGGCGGCGTGCTGTTCGTCGACCTGCGCGATCACTACGGCATCACCCAGATCGTGGCGGACGAGGATAGCCCGGCACTGGCTATTCTGGATGGCCTGCGCGTGGAAAGCGTCGTCACTATCGACGGCGAAGTGAAAGCCCGCAACGATGCAACGGTGAACGCGAATCTGCCGACCGGCGAAATCGAAGTCTTCGCCCGCAGCGCCGAAGTACTGAGCCGCGCCGAAGAATTGCCGATGCCGGTGGCCGGGGAGCAGGAGTATCCCGAGGATATCCGTCTCAAATACCGCTTCCTCGATCTGCGCCGCGAGACGTTGCATGCCAATATCGTCACGCGCACCAAGATCATCGCGAACATGCGTCGCCGCATGGAAGAGGCGGGCTTCACCGAATATTCGACTCCGATCCTGACCGCGTCTTCGCCCGAAGGCGCGCGCGACTTCCTCGTGCCGAGCCGCATCCATGCGGGCAAGTTCTACGCGCTGCCGCAGGCGCCGCAGCAGTACAAGCAGTTGCTGATGGTCGCCGGTTTCGACCGTTACTTCCAGATCGCGCCCTGCTTCCGCGACGAAGACCCGCGCGCCGACCGTCTGCCGGGCGAATTCTACCAGCTCGACCTGGAAATGAGCTTCGTCACCCAGGAGGAAATCTGGGACACGATGGAGCCGGTCATCCAGGGCGTTTTCGCCCAGTTCGCGGATGGTAAGCCGGTCACTCCGGCAGGCGAATTCCGCCGTATCCCGCATGCCCAGGCGATGCTGGATTATGGCTCGGACAAGCCGGACCTCCGCAACCCGCTGATTATCAAGGATGTTACCGAACACTTCGGCGAATCCGGCTTCGGCATTTTCGCCGGCATCGTCGCCAACGGCGGTGTGATCCGCGCGATCCCGGCGCCGGGCGCGGGGGCGGGCAGCCGCAAGTTCTTCGACGATATGAACAACTGGGCGCGGGGCGAGGGCTACTCCGGCCTCGGCTACATCAACATCAAGGATGGCGTGCCCGGCGGCCCGATCGCCAAGAACCACGGCGAGGAAAAGACGGCGGCGCTGATCGCTGCGCTCGGCCTTGGCCCGAACGATGGCGTGTTCTTCGCCGCAGGCAAGGAAGAACAGGCCGCCAAGCTGGCCGGGGCGGCACGCATTCGGGTGGGCGAGCAGCTCGATCTGATCGACCGCGACCGGTTCGAACTCGCCTGGATCGTCGATTTCCCGTTCTACGAATGGGACGAGGACAACAAGAAGGTCGATTTCGCGCACAACCCGTTCTCGATGCCGCAGGGCGGCATGGAAGCGCTGGAAGGGCAGGACCCGCTGACGCTCAAGGCCTACCAGTACGATCTCGTCTGCAACGGCTATGAAATCGCATCGGGTTCGATCCGCAACCAGTCGCCCGAACTCATGGTCAAGGCATTCGAGAAAGTCGGCCTGTCGCAGCAGGACGTGGAGGACCGTTTCGGCGGCCTTTACCGCGCTTTCCAGTACGGCGCCCCGCCGCATGGTGGCATGGCCGCCGGTGTCGATCGTATCGTGATGCTGTTGTGCGGCGCGGTAAACCTGCGTGAAATCACGCTGTTCCCGATGAACCAGCGCGCCGAAGACCTGCTGATGGGGGCGCCGAGCCCGGCCGAGCCGAAGCAGCTTCGCGAACTGCATATGCGGATCGTCGAACCGCCCAAGCCGCAGGCCTGAGATTCCGGTTGTTGCGCGCCGCATTGGCCATAGGAAAACTGCACATCGGCAAGGGCTATCCCCTTGCCAGCGCGCGCGGCACTCTTTAGGGCAAATGCCAATTCCAGCTCCCAACGTAAGAGGGATAACATGAGCGATACCGCTGACCGCGTTAAGAAGATTGTCGTCGAACACCTTGGCGTGGAGGCCGACAAGGTTGCTCCCGATGCCAGCTTCATCGACGATCTGGGTGCAGACAGCCTCGACATCGTCGAACTGGTGATGGCTTTCGAAGAAGAATTCGGCGTCGAAATCCCCGACGATGCGGCGGAAAAGATCGGCACCGTTGGCGACGCGATCAAGTACATCGACGACAACAAGGGCTGATTGCCCGCATTCCCGCCGTACTCGCCTGTCGGCCAGAATGTTCAGGCAGTCGGCGGGGCTTCGACAGGCTCGACCCTATAGGGTTGGGCCTGTTGGTCTTTACGGAGAGTAGATTATGCGCCGTGTGGTCGTAACCGGTCTTGGCCTTGTCACCCCGCTGGGGGGCGATGTCGAAACCACCTGGGCGAATATCCTGGCCAGCAAGAGCGGGGCAGGCCCGATTACCCGTTTCGATGCGTCCAACCAGAAATGCCGCATCGCGTGCGAGGTGAAACCGGCCGATCATCCCTATGGCTTCAATGCCGATGGGCGGGTCGATCCCAAGATTCAGCGCCAGGTCGATCCGTTCATCGTCTATGGCATCGATGCCGCCGGGCAGGCGATCGAAGACGCCGGGCTGCTGGATATGGACGAAGCAACGCGCCTGCGTGCGGGCTGTTCGATCGGTTCGGGCATCGGCGGTCTGCCGGGGATCGAAAAGGAATCGCTGGTGCTGGCCGAAAAGGGGCCGGGCCGCGTGTCGCCGCACTTCGTGCACGGCCGCCTGATCAATCTCATTTCCGGCCAGGTTTCGATCAAATACGGCCTGATGGGCCCGAATCACGCGGTGGTGACGGCGTGCTCCACCGGCGCGCATTCGATCGGCGATGCCGCCCGCATGATCAAGGACGGCGATGCCGACATCATGCTGGCGGGCGGTGCGGAAAGCACGATCTGCCCGATTGGCATTGCCGGGTTCGCCCAGGCGCGCGCGCTGTCGACCAATTTCAACGATCAGCCGGAAAAGGCCAGCCGCCCTTATGACGAAGCCCGCGACGGTTTCGTGATGGGCGAGGGCGCGGGCGTCGTCGTGCTGGAAGAGTATGAACACGCCAAGGCGCGCGGCGCGAAAATCTACGCCGAAGTCCTCGGCTATGGCCTTTCGGGCGATGCCTATCACGTGACGGCGCCGCACCCGGAAGGTTCGGGCGCATACCGCTCGATGGAAATGGCGCTGCGCAAGGCAGGGCTCGAGCCGAAGGATATCGACTACATCAACGCCCACGGCACTTCGACTCCGTTGGGGGACGAACTGGAACTGGGTGCGGTGCGCCGCCTGTTCGGCGATGCCATGGGCAATGTCTCGATGAGCTCGACCAAATCGGCCATCGGCCATCTGCTCGGCGGTGCGGGTGCGGTGGAAACGATCTTCTGCATTCTCGCCCTGCGCGACCAGATCGTGCCGCCCACTCTCAATCTCGACAATCCGAGCGAAAGCTGCGCGGGGGTCGATCTCGTGCCGCACACCGCAAAGAAGCGTGAAGTGCGCGCGGTGCTCAACAACAGCTTCGGCTTCGGCGGCACCAATGCCAGCCTGGTGATGAAGCGGGCCGATTGAGATGATCCGGCGCGGCAAGCAGGCCCTGCTGCTGGCAGGGCTGGCCCTGCTCGCCGCGATCGGGATATTCGCATACGGCTGGTTCGGCCCCGGCCCGCTTGAGAAGGAGCATTCCTTCCTGGTGCGGTCGGGATCGACGCTGCGCACCGTCGCCGCCGATCTGGAGAAAGCGGGCGCGATTTCCTCGGCCGACAGCTTTCTTCTCCGCGCACGGTTTTTCGGCAGCGATGCGCCGATCAAGGCGGGCGAATTCCTGCTTCCCGAAGGCGCCAGCGCTTCGCGCGTTCTCGGTATCCTGCAAGGCGGCGAAGTCCTGCGCCGCTTCGTGACCATTCCCGAAGGCATGCCTTCGATCATGGTGCACGAACGGCTGATGGCCGAACCTTTGCTCACAGGCACGATCCCGGTGCCGGAAGAAGGCTCGGTCCTGCCGGAAAGCTACGATTTCGAACGGGGCGAAAGCCGTGCCGCTGTGCTCAAGCGCATGCAGGCGGCAATGACCGCAACGCTCAAGGAACTTTGGGCCAAGCGCGGGCCCGATCTGGCGGTAAAGACTCCCGAAGAAGCGATGATTCTCGCCTCGGTGGTGGAGAAGGAAACCGGTAAACCGGCGGAGCGGCGCATGGTTGCCGGGCTCTATTCCAACCGGGTGAAGAAAGGGATGATGCTGCAGGCCGATCCGACGATCATCTACCCGATCACCAAGGGCAAGCCGCTCGGCCGCCGCATCCGCCAGTCGGAGATTCAGGCGGTCAACGACTACAACACTTATACGATGACCGGGCTGCCCAAGGGGCCGATCACCAATCCGGGGCGGGAATCGATTGCCGCGGTGCTCAATCCGGCGAAGACGTCCGCGCTCTACATGGTGGCCGACGGTACGGGCGGGCACGCCTTTGCCGACACGCTCGAACAGCATAACGCCAACGTCCAGAAATGGTTCGCCCTGCGCCGCGAGCGGGGGGAGATGTAGGCTTGATCGGGCGCTTGGGCGATCGGGGGCCTCGTCCCGCGCCTTTGCTCGTCACCGCGCTGTTGCCGCCGGATATCCTGTCGTGGGCCGATACCCTGCGGCGGGAACACTATCCGCCCGAACGCAACCGGCTCGCCGCGCACGTCACTCTGTTTCACGGTTTGCCGCCGTCCGCCGGGCGGGAGATTCGTGCGGCGCTGGCCGAAGCGGCGGCGGCCAATCCGCCTCCTGCGGCGCAAATCGCCGGGATCATGGCGATGGACCGGGGAACCGCGCTCAAAGTCGCCAGCCATGCGCTCGTCGTGATTCACGAGAATCTGGCAGAGCGTTTCCATGGCTTGCTGTCGTGGCAGGATTCGCACCCGCTGGTCTTGCATATCACGGTGCAGAACAAGGTTTCGCCCGAGGCCGCCCGGCGTTTGCAGGCGGACCTCAAAGCCACACTGAAACCCCGGAAATTCGCCTTTCCCGGCCTCGCATTGCATCTCTATCGCGATGGTCTGTGGGAATTTGTGCAGTCATGGCGGTTCAGAGGTGCAAAGGGTGGTTGACCGGCGGCGGACTGCGCCCTAAGAGCGCCGCCTGCCCGGGACGTTCGGAACATCTCGGAGCAGCCTCGTTCGGGGCGGAGTAGCTCAGCCGGTTAGAGCAGCGGAATCATAATCCGCGTGTCGGGGGTTCGAGTCCCTCCTCCGCTACCAACTTTCCATAGAAATTCAGTCAGTTGCAGAGAGCGCCCGAGCGGGCGCGGTGCCTGTTTCTGGGCAGGTTTCAAACTGCTGTAAACTTTCAGGCTGATAGACGCTCTGCCAAGGCGACAACGACGCGGGCTTCGTCCACGTAGCGGGCACGAATCTGCTCGACGCGCTTGGCCGTCAGCCAACGATGCGGGCGATCTCTTCGTCTGTCAGGCCCTTGATCGCAGAGATTTTGGCAGGTGCACCTGGTCCCATGTTCAATCCTGACCCTGGTATACATTTCTGTTTGAGCGTGAGGCACCGAATCCATAAGGCCCGATGCCTCAACGCCGCTATTTCGAAGGATTGGCAACGTCTTTGGCAGCGTCGCCCACCTGCTTGGCGGCGTTGCCGACCTGGCCCGCAGCCTCAGAGACCGCGTTGTTTTTGCTCGCTTCGCTTCCGGCCATACCGCTGAGAAAATAAACGCCCACCAACAGTGCAATGATCAGCACAATTGCGATGACCCAGCCTGAACCGCTTCCTCGGCTATCTCGATCGACAATAACAGTTTTCTCTTCTGCCATGACACTCTCTCCTGAAATCGAGGCGACGGTTAAACGTGTCTACTATGTTGGAGGTTCCGGCCGCATGGATCCTAGGTGAGTCATCGGCTCAAAATTCCGCTTAACTCGTACTTTGCTCAAAGTATGCCGCGGGCCAGAGCGTCCCTCCGCTACCAACGCAGCAGATGGTCGGCTTGCCGTCGTAAATGTTTCCTCGGATTCGGCATTCGCCATGACTGGCGCGCTATTGCGGCCGGTAATCGATATGCGCCTTGCCGGCCATGCGAACGGGCAGATAGAGGCCGTTGCCATAGGCGTGGATGGCGCCGATCCGATACCCGTCGATCTTGCCGCGAATGATGAAATCGCCCTGGTGCACGGTGCCGATGGCGGCCCTGATCTTGACCAGCAGTTCGTCCAGATCGTTGGTGAAATTCTGAGTCAGCGAAGAAGCGAGCAGCGCGGCGATGGCCGGGTGGTTGACGAGTTGCACGAGAAGATCGCCGCCCACGCCGTTGGTCTTGCCGGTGACTTTGAGATTTTCGAACGTGATCGTGGGAGAACCGGGCCGGTTGACCGGCTTTGCCGTGAGCCAGAGCAGGCCTCTGGTTTCGGCCGTGTTGCTGCCCGCGGGTTTCGCCGCAAGGTGGAGGCCGACCGCGATGCGCCCGTCCCTGGCGCCATAAAGCGTCACTTTCTCGAACCGCGCGGTGATCGGGCCGAGGCCGGGAAGATCGAACGGGCGCTGGGCGCGTTTGTGCAGGGCTCTCAACAGCACGGGTTCCAGCTGCGCATAGTCGGCGATGACCGGGCTGGTGAAATGCAACTGTCCATCGGTCCTGGCTTTGACCAGATCGGGCAACCGCGTCGGGGAGGGATCTTGCGGCCGGTCGCCGACAAAGGTTTCCGTCGTCGCTTTCAGCGCCAGATTGAGATGCATCTTGCCGCCGCGCAAACCGTAGCTATCATAGATCACCGCACGCGGGGAAATGCGCATCCATACCGGCGGATTTTCTGCGTTGAGCGAGAGAGTGGTGAAACTCTTCCTCCACACCTGCTCCGCCTCCGCGCGCAGGTTCAGCTTGCGCAGTTCCTGCGGAAGCGTGCGTTCGAGATGCTGCTTTATCGGGGCCAGCTTCTGATCGGCCTGATCGGTGAACGTGATCCGCTGGCCAAGGAAATCGATACCGGGCGGGGTGGTCCAGTCATAGCTGAGGCGGACGGTGCCCACCGGTGTCCAGTCGGGCCGGATATCGAGCGCGATATGCGCGCGGACCATGGCGGAGCCGGTGGCGGTTTCGCCTTTCAACACGCCGCCGATATCGCGTGCATGGATCGTGGCCTGGATGGGAATGTCGGCGACGATATCCTTGCCCGCGCCATGCAGGCGGATCGCGCCGCGGGTGACTTGGCCTTGGATCGTGCAACTGATGGGCGGGGTCACTTTGAGCTTCGCGCCGAAAATCTTGACCTTCTGCGGTGCCACGCAGCGGCTCGAATGCTGGTTGATGGACCAGAGCCGGCGCGGCACCGCTTCTTCGAGCAGCAGCGAAAGCGATTTGGGATCGGCCGCGATCGGCACGACGATGACGGAGGAATCCTGCGGTGTGGGGGCCAGGTCGGTGGCGCGTTCCGGCGGTTTGGTATCCCCGCCGCCTGAACACCCGGTGAGCAAAACGGCCATGCCCGCCGTACAGCCCAGTACCCAGCCCGGTACCTGGGGCAGCCCCTTATGACGCATATTCCCCCAATCAGCGTATTGACGCTTCGATCAGTTGCCCATGCGGCTTTAACGCACGACCGCGATATCGGTTGCAGCGCGCCGCGGCGCAGGTGGGTCCATGCGGACAAATCCGGCGCCGGCTTTTCGGTTTTGTCTTTCACAAGCTGTTTGGGCGGAGAGACCATCCGAAAACGGGCATTGTAGCCTCTGCAACGATGGCTCCGATATCCTTGGTAAATAATTCTTAAGGTTGATCGGTTAATTCGGAAACATCCTCTCGTATATTCGAGACAGCCCACACTTAATCCGCAGGGTCGACCGATGCTTTTGCTTCCGGAACGGGAACAGTTTTCTACAGCGCGGCTCCAGGGCGGGCACAAGAAGCGATATTATTTGAGCGTTCGCGCGAAATTCGCATTTGCGCTGTTGCTTGCCATAGCGTGGACCGCGTTAAGCGTCTGGCTTTCGCAACGCTGGGTGTTCGAACTGGCGGCCGTCACAAACATGGCCTTCGCGCTTATTGCGATTTGCTTCATTGCCTATGTGCCGGGTTTCATGAATGCCTTTCTGATATCGACCCTGGTATTGGATCGCCGCCCCGGGATGACAATCTGCGAGGACGCGATGCCGGGGGTGACCGTGCTCGTCGCCGCCTACAACGAGGAGCAGGGCATAAAAGAGACCCTGACAAGCCTTGCCCGGCAGGACTATCGGGGAAATCTGGAAATCATCGTTCTGAACGACGGATCATCCGATCGGACGGCGCAGATTGTCCGCACCGCGCTTCTCACTCTTCCAAAGCCGGAAAACATCACTTTCCGCTTCCACGATTATAAGGAGAACCGTGGGAAATCAGCCGTGCTCAACGACGGTTTGCGCGCGGCCACGCATGATCTCGTGGCTACAATCGATGGCGATTGCTGGATGAGGCGCAACGCTATGACCAGCATCGTGGGGCGGTTCCTGTCCGACCCGCCCGACACCGCTGCCATCGCAGGGGCGGTGATGGTCCGCAATTCCCGCACCAATCTTCTGACGCGCGCGCAGGAATGGGATTACTTTCATGGTATTGCGTCCGTAAAACGGATGCAGGGCATGTATCACGGCACTCTGGTGGCCCAGGGGGCATTCTCGCTGTATTCCCGGCAGGCGCTTGAAGAAGTCGGTGGGTGGCCCTCGTCTATCGGCGAAGACATCGTTGTATCCTGGGCGCTGCTGGAACGTGGCTATCGCATCGGTTACGCCGACAGCGCGCTGGCCTTCACCAATGTTCCGGAAGGCCTCCGGCAGTTTGCCTTGCAGCGGAAGCGCTGGTCACGAGGCTTGATGGAAGCATTCAAGGCCCATTGGCGGCTGCTTTTTAAAGCGCGCATGTCGACACTGTTCATTTGGTGGAATGTCTGCTTCCTGCCTTTGGATCTGGTGTACAGCTTTATCTTTATACCAGGCCTTGTTCTCGCCCTTTTCGGCTATTTTTACATAGCGGGCCCTCTCACATTGGCCGTTCTGCCTTTGGCTGCCTTGTGGAACATCGTCATATTTCGAATCCAGCGCGGTGTTTATCAGTCGGAAAATTTGAAAGTACGGAAAAATCCGGTCGGCTTTCTGTTCTATGCGCTCATTTATAGCCTTCTCATGCAACCTGTCTGCGTATGGGGCTATATTGTTGAAATCATCGGAATGAAGAAAAAATGGGATACCAAGTGAAAATGCTGCGGTCTTTGATGCCTTTGGGGTGCCTTATTCTGGTTTCCCAGCCTGTTTTGGCAGAGGATGGGGCCGCAGATGCCCAATCGGAGCATGCCGTGGGTATGGATTTTTTCGCATCCACGGATTCCGATAAAACCGACATTTACCGCGCGGGCCTGAATGCCGATTTTCGCTACAAGGATCAAAGCGATTACATCGGCGTGCGCTTGGAAAAAGCCTGGTATAAACCTTTGGGACAGGCCGCTGTCGATAAAGACCGGGTTTTCCTCCGTTACGCGGAAAAAGGTTCGGACTGGGCGTGGAACGCGCAGATCGGCACGGATGGCGATACGATCATCGGCTCTGCCAGCATCCATGATAACAGCAAGTTCCGAAAAGAGTTCTTCATCGAACGCGATGTGGTGGAAACGCCACGCGGGGTTCGTGAAGGGATCTACTATACGTTTTTCGGGGCCGCTCTCGATCTTCCGGTCGATGATCGCAACAGCTTTACCGTTGTGGCTGGCGCTCAGGAATTTACCGGAAAAAACGTCAGACTTCACGCACGCGCAAATTACGTTCACGTCCTGAAAGAGAATTGGGGCCTGAGCGCGCAGCTTCGCGCCCGCTATTTTCACAGCACCGAACCGCGCGAGTATGATTACTACTCTCCGCGTTGGTATACGCAGATTTTGCCCGTCCTCCAGATGCGGCGCTATACCGGCGGATGGCGGTATATGCTGGCAGGAGGCATCGGGGCGCAGCGCGATGCGGTCAGCGACTGGCGGGCGTCGTATTATGCGGCGGCGGAAATCACGAGCCCCGAGATAGGGCACAAGTGGTTCATGAAGGCCAATGTCCAGTACAGCAATGTGCCCCAGAACACCGGCGCTTACGATTATGGCCAGGCGACAATCGCGTTGACCCGGAAGTTTTAGCGCCTCGCACAGGCTTCCCTCGCGCATCCCGATCTTTTGTGGGACGCGCCCCTAAGGCCTAGAGGAATGCGCGCAATTCGCCCATGAAGCGGCCGAACTGGTCGTGATGGAGCCAGTGCCCGGCGTTTTCGAATTCCACCAGCCTGGCCTGCTGGAAATGGCTGAGGCGGCCATCCTGCGCCGGGCTGGGGAAGAAGCTGTCCTTGCCCCAGAGCAGCAGGGTGGGGCAGGCGATCGAGGCCCAGAGCGCCTGAATCTGTTCGGGCGTCAGGTCGGAGAATGGCCAGACGTTGAGATAGGGATCGAATTTCCAACTGAACGTGCCGTCTTCATTGCGGCTGGCGCCGTGCACGGTCAGATGCCGGGCCTGTTCTTCCGTCAGATAGTCGTTCTCTTCGATCATCCGGCGATAGGCCGCTTCGAGCGTGGGATAGCGGCGCGGCGCGCGGGCGGCGGCGTTGCGCTTCTTGTCGATCCATTCGCGAAACAGATCGGGCATGGGCAGCGCGCGTTCGTGAAGGTCCTGCGGGGTCAGGCCGAGCCCTTCGATATTGACGTATTTGGCGACCTTGTGCGGATAGAGCCCGGCGAAGCGGGCGGTGATGTTGCCGCCCAGCGAATGGGCCACGATCGATACCTGATCGTATCCCAGCGCGTGCACCAATTGGGCGAAATCGTAGACATAGGCATTGAAGCTGTAATTGCCGTCGGCCGACCACGCGCTGTCGCCATGGCCGCGCAGATCGGGGCAGATCACGTGCCAGTCGTCGCGCAGTTCCTCGGCCACCCAGTCCCAGCTGCGGCAGTGATCGCGCCCGCCGTGCTGGAGGATCAGCGGCGGGGCATCGGGATTGCCCCAGTCGACATAGTGGAGTTTGAGACGCTGCGAGATGAAGCTGTTCGATGTCGGGCCGAGTATTTTCATATGCCCAGCATTGCGCGCTGTGCGGGGCTCCGTCAATCCGGGGGCCAAGCTCAGCTTTGCCGGGCAGAAGATGGAGCGGGGTGGCAATCCGTCCGGCGCCATCCTATCTGCCGAATCCGGAGGATTTCATGGCGACTCACAAGACACGCATGCTCATTATCGGTTCGGGCCCCGCTGGCCTTTCGGCGGCGATCTATGGCGCGCGCGCCGGGCTGGAACCGATTGTCGTGCAGGGGCTGCAACCCGGCGGCCAGCTCACGATCACGACCGATGTCGAGAATTATCCCGGTTTCCGCGACGTGATTCAGGGCCCGTGGCTGATGCAGGAAATGCAGGCCCAGGCCGAACATGTCGGCACCCGCATGCTGTGGGATACGATTGTCGAGGTGGACCTTGCCAGCGGCTCGCCGTTCCGCGCCATCGGCGATGGCGGCGATGTCTACGAAGGCGATACGCTGGTGATCGCCACCGGCGCGCAGGCCAAATGGCTGGGCGTGCCGGGCGAGCAGCAGTTTTCGGGCAAGGGCGTGTCCGCCTGCGCCACCTGCGACGGGTTCTTCTATCGCGGCAAGAAAGTGGTGGTGATCGGCGGCGGCAACACCGCGGTGGAAGAAGCGCTCTATCTCACCAATCACAGCGACGATGTGACGCTGATCCACCGGCGCGATGAACTGCGCGCGGAAAAGATCCTGCAGGATCGCCTGTTCGCCAATCCGAAGATTTCGGTGCTGTGGAACAAGGCGGTGGAAAGTTTCCTCGGCGATCCGACCGGTGTCGGGCTGACGGCGCTTTCGCTGCGCGACACGGTGACGGGCGAAATGAGCGAATTCGCCACGCAGGGCGCTTTCGTCGCCATCGGCCATGCCCCGTCGACCGAACTGTTTCAGGGCAAGCTGCCGACGGACGAATCCGGTTATCTGATCGTCGAGCCGGGCACGCCCAAGACGGCGATCCCCGGCGTGTTCGCTTGCGGCGACGTGATGGATCACACCTATCGCCAGGCGGTGACGGCGGCGGGAACGGGCTGCATGGCCGCGCTCGATGCCGAGCGTTTCCTCGCCGCGCTCGATTTCGCCCGTCAGGAAGCCGAACCGGCCGACGCCTGATTGCGGCGGGTTGTCCGCGCTGAAATCCGCGCCGCCGCCGGCCCTGTGGCTGGCGGCGGCGCAAGCGTATATTGTGCTGTCATAATCCGGGCCTATATGCCCGGCTTTCGCTGCGGCCAAAGGAGACGTGCGTGAGCAGGGTATTGGTGATTGGTGCTGGTGGTGTTGGTTCGGTCGCCGTGCACAAGATGGCGATGAACAAGGATATTTTCAGCGATATCCATCTCGCCAGCCGGACGAAGAGCAAGTGCGATGCGATCGCCGAATCGGTGAAGCAGCGCACCGGCGTCGCCATCGCGACTTATGCCGTCGATGCGGATGATGTGGCGGCGACCACCGCCCTGATCGCGCAGATCCAGCCCAGGCTCGTCGTCAATCTCGCGCTGCCGTATCAGGATCTCGCGATCATGGATGCGTGCCTGGCCACCGGCGTCGATTACATGGATACGGCCAATTACGAACCGCTGGACGAAGCGAAGTTCGAATACAAGTGGCAGTGGGCCTATCACGAACGGTTCAGGGAAAAGGGCATCATGGCCCTGCTGGGCAGCGGGTTCGATCCAGGCGTGACCAGCGTTTTCGCCATGTGGCTGAAGAAGCACAAGCTCAGGACCATCCGCACGCTCGATATCCTCGACTGTAACGGCGGCGATCACGGGCAGGCGTTCGCCACCAATTTCAACCCGGAAATCAACATCCGCGAAGTGACCGCGCCCGCGCGCCATTGGGAAAACGGCGCGTTCGTCGAAACCCCGGCGATGGCCAACAAGGTGCAGTTCGATTTCGAAGGCGTCGGCCCGAAGAACATGTACCTCATGTATCATGAGGAACTGGAAAGCCTCGCCCGCTTCATCCCCGAGATGGAACGCGCGCGCTTCTGGATGACGTTCGGCGACGAATACATCAAGCATCTGACCGTGCTGCAGAACGTGGGCATGACCCGGATCGATCCGGTGATCTACAACGGGCAGGAAATCGTCCCGCTGCAATTCCTCAAGGCGGTTCTGCCCGAACCGGCGAGCCTTGGGCCGACGACCAGGGGCAAGACCAATATCGGCGATATCGCCACCGGCGAAGCGCTGGACGGCAGCGGCGAAAAGACATTCTACATCAAGAACATCTGCGATCATGAAGAAGCCTATGCCGAAACCGGCAATCAGGCGGTCAGCTACACCACCGGGGTGCCGGCAATGATCGGTGCGGCGATGATCCTGACCGGCGCATGGAAGGGAGCCAATGGAGAAGGGGGCGTGTTCAACATCGAACAGTTCGACCCCGATCCGTTCATGGACATGCTCAACCGGCATGGCCTGCCGTGGTCGGTGGAAGAGCTGCCGGGCCCGGTGACGTTCTGATCCCGCGATGAACGGGCCGATCCGGCGATGAACTGGAACGCTCTGGCGCCGGTCGGCCTGCTGGCGGGGTCGAACCTGCTGATGAATCTGGCCTGGTATGGCCATCTCAAGGCGCCGTCGCGCGCCTTGTGGTTGGCCATACTGGCAAGCTGGGGCATCGCCTTCTTCGAATATTGCCTCGCCGTGCCCGCCAACCGCATCGGCGTGCGCACCTATTCCCTCGCCGAACTCAAGACGATACAGGAAGTCCTGTCGCTGGTGGCTTTCCTGCTGGTGGCGTGGTTGTTGTTCGACCAGCGCCCAGGGCCAAGCCAGATCGCGGGCTTCGTGCTGATCGCGGCCGGGGCGTTCTTCATTTTCAAATCACCGCTCGGCTGACGCCGGGCCTTGCCGCCGCCTGCGATTTGGCGAACGGCATGCAGAGAGGCTAGAAGCACAGTCATGGAAACCAGAGCCGGCGATCCGGGGGCTTTCGCCCAGTTCGATCTCTATCGCGTCGATAGCCCCGCGTTCGTGGTCGATGCCGCGAAGCTGCGCGCCAATCTGCGCGTTCTGGACGATATCCGCGAACGGGCGGGCGTGAAGATTCTCGGCGCGCTGAAAGCCTTCTCGATGTGGTCCACCGCATCGATCATCGGCGAATATCTCGATGGCGTGTGCACGTCGGGCCTCTGGGAAGCGCTGCTTGCGGCCGAGCATTACGATGGCGAGATCGCGACTTATTGCGCGGCTTACAAGCCTGAAGACCTCGATGAAATCTGCCGCCTGTCGGACCACGTGATTTTCAATTCCCCGATGCAGATCGAGCGGTTCGGCGATATCCTGCTGCGGGCCCGCGCGCGGGGGGAGGATTTCGATGTCGGGCTGCGGATCAATCCGATGCATGCCGAAGGCGAAGTGCCGCGCTATGATCCCTGCGCGCCGCATTCGCGGCTCGGTTTCCCGATCGATCAACTCCGGCCCGAACATATCGATCTGGTGGACGGGATTCACTTCCACACGCTGTGCGAACAGGATTTCGAACCGCTGGCCCGCACGTGGGACAAGGTGTTCGATCATCTGGAACCCTATTTCGATCGGCTCAAATGGCTGAATTTCGGGGGCGGGCATCACATCACCCGCGCCGATTACCAGCGCGATGAACTGGTCGAATTCCTGCGCGACGTGCAGGACGATACCGGGTGCGAAGTCTATCTGGAACCGGGTGAGGCGGTCGCGCTCGATGCGGGCATTCTTGTCGGCACGATTCTGGATACGCACTGGAACGGGATGCCGCTGGCGATCACCGATATTTCCGCCACCTGCCATATGCCCGACGTGATCGAGGCCCCCTATCGCCCGGCCATGCTGGGTGAGGAGCCGCTGGAGGGGATCCAGATCGACGAAGGGCAGGGCGGGGCGGTTCGCCTTGGCGGGCCTTCCTGTCTGGCGGGCGACGTGATCGGCGATTACCGCCTGCCGGTGCCGGGCGAGCCGGGCCAGCGCATCGCGTTTCTCGATCAGGCGCACTACTCGATGGTCAAGACGACGACGTTCAACGGGGTGCCTTTGCCCTCGATCTGGCTGTGGGACTCGGAGAGCGATTCGCTCGAGCAGATTCGCAAATTCGGCTACGAGGACTTCCGCGACCGCCTTTCCTGATCCTGCGGGTTTCTGCGGGTTTGGCGGATTCCCTTGGCTTCGGGGCCGAGGGGGAAAAGGGTGGCGGACAGGGGTGCGTTTTCACTTGAAGTTCATGCACGCTGGATTATAGCGACCCCCCGCTGCCCCAAGGGGACTTCCAAACCGCAAGGCAGCTTCTTGTCTAACTAACCGTTATGGGGGTCCCTTGAGTTGTACATCTATCCTGATGCACCGGCTGTAGTCCGCGACCTCGCTCCGGACGAACCTGTTATTCTCAACCGCCCGCACGCTGCGGCGCGCGCCGGACGCTTCTTTGCCGAGAAGTTTCCGGGCAAGTCGCTTTATGCGGTGAAAGCCAATCCCTCGCCCGATCTGATCGAGATCCTGTGGGCGTCGGGGATCACGCATTTCGATGTCGCCTCGATTGCCGAAGTGCGCATGGTGCGCGGGCTTCTGCCCGAAGCGACGCTGTGCTTCATGCACCCGGTCAAAACGGCGAGCGCGATCCGCGAAGCGTACTTCGAACACGGCGTGCGGACTTTCAGCCTCGATACGTTGGACGAACTGAACAAGATCGTCGATGCGACCCGGGATGCCGACGGCAACGCCGCCGCCGATCTGCGCCTGTGCGTGCGCCTGCGCGTGTCGTCCGACTATTCGGAACTGAGCCTCGCTTCCAAGTTCGGAGTCGATCTGGCCGATGCCGCGCCGCTGTTGCAGGCAACGCGTCAGGTGGCCGACTGGCTGGGCGTGTGCTTCCATGTCGGCAGCCAGGCGATGACCCCGTTCGCCTATGTCCAGGCGCTGGACCGGGTGCGTGCCGCCATTGCCCAGGCTGCGGTGACTGTCGATATCGTCGATGTCGGGGGCGGGTTCCCGTCGGTCTATCCGGGGATGGAACCGCCGCCGCTCGAAGACTATTTCGCGATCATCCATCGCCACTTCGAAGCGCTGCCGATTGCCTACAACGCCGAACTGTGGTGCGAACCGGGCCGAGCCCTGTGCGCCGAATACAGCTCGCTGATCGTCAAGGTCGAGAAGCGCCGGGGCGACGAGCTGTATATCAACGACGGCGCTTATGGCGCGCTGTTCGATGCGGCGCATGTCGCATGGCGTTTCCCAGTGCGGGCGCTCAACAGCGGGCGTGCGGGGGCGGAGGAGGAATTCTCCTTCTACGGCCCGACTTGCGACGATGCGGACTTCATGGAGGGCCCGTTCGTTCTGCCCGGCGACATGGCGGCTGGCGATTATATCGAGATCGGCATGCTCGGCGCTTATGGCTGCGCGATGCGCACCGCGTTCAACGGCTTCGGCCGGGGCGAAGCCGTACGCGTGGCGGACGAGCCAATGGCCAGCCTCTACCGCGGCGACCGCGCCGATCCGCGCCAGAGCGACAATGTCGTGAGCCTGCGCTAAGAACGCGCCTCATCGCAAATCATGAAGGCCCCGCACCGGTTGCGGGGCCTTTCTTGTTGGGGATTGTAACTTTTACAAATCCCCCCAAAATCCGCTCGGCCTGAGCTTGTCGAAGGCCGCACACAACAGCAGCCTCCTACTCTGGAAAGCGCCCGACCATACTTTTGGCGCGTGGCCTTCGACAAGCTCAGGCCGAGCGGGCGGAGTATTGGCAAACGATACAATCGCCTTCTTGTTGAGGTTCTATCGCTTGCAAACGCATCTCGGGGCCACGCGACAGACCTTTCCTACACGCGCGAAACGTGGCTTATCCTGTGCGATGACACAGCGCAGACATCCCGCTCATTCACTTTCTTTCCGCAGCATGCCTTGCCATTGCGCACTGCTGTTCCGGTATCATGATACCGGCGCGGAAAGTCACACACTCTGTGCGGCGTGGCTCCGTACTCGGCAGGTCTTGCTTCACCTTTTCTCAAAGAATAATACTATTTTTCAGAAAGTTGGGTGCGGGTCTACAGCTTGCCGCCAAGTTGGACGGGCATAACAGGGTGTGCGGCCCGCGCGCACTTTCGGGCCATTCTGTGTCAACTGGTCGAAGGCCATTGCCGCCGTTGCGCCGTGATCGCACGGACGGCTGTACACATGTTGCAGGGGTGATCCTAACCTCGCTTTAACCACTCCGATCCACAGTGGCCTTTGCCAAGGAGAGTTCGACCATGACGATTGCGGCCCATTTTCGGAAATCGGCGCCCGAACCGGGCACAGCGCGCGCCCCGCGCCGTACGCTGTTTCTGGAAGTGCAGGGCTTTCTGCCGGATGGGGGCGATACGGCGGTTTACATCCACAACATTTCCGTGACCGGGCTGCTGCTGGAAAGCGAAAGCCCGCTCGAAGCGGGGGAAGCCATCGCCATCGATCTTCCGCATGCGGGGATGACCTCCGCGAAAGTGGTCTGGGCCAGCGAGCCGCTGTACGGCTGCCAGTTCGATAGCCCGCTTGCGCCCGCGACATTGATGATGGCCGAATTGAGCAGCGCGGTTGCCAACACCAATATGGCGGCCCCTGCGGAAAGCAGCGGGGCGGCTGTTTCGGCCGTGAAACCGGCGGACAGCAGCGAATCCTTCGGCCTGCGGCTGCAGCGCCTGCGCAAGGGGCGCAAGCTGACGCAGGCACAGGTGGCCGAAGCGGTCGGGGTCAGCAAGCCCACGGTCTGGGCGTGGGAGCAAGGGCGGGCGCGGCCGGTGGAAAGCCGCCTCGATGCGCTGGCGAAAGTGCTGGGCGTGGACCGCGCGGCCTTGCTGGCCAAGCCCAACATTCAGGGCATGGGCGATATGCTGGCGCGCAGCCGGGAACAGATCGCCGCCGCTTTCGGCACCGGCGTCGAAAATGTCCGGATCATGATCGAGCTTTGATCGCGCCGATGGCGCTCAGGCAGCCTGCTTGAGTTCGAGATCGAGGCGATCCCAGATTTCGAGCAGGGCGCTGGTCAGTTCGCGCATCATCTCTTCCGAATGCGTCGGCCCGGGCGTGAAGCGCAGGCGTTCGGTGCCGCGCGGCACAGTCGGGAAATTGATCGGCTGCACATAGACGCCGTATTCGGCCAGCAGAATGTCGCTGATCTTCTTGGCCCGCACCGGATCGCCGACTTTGAGCGGGACGATATGCGTGGTCGAATTCATCACCGGCAGCCCGGCTTCGGCGAACATGCGCTTGAGCATTTCGGCGGCGGCCTGCTGGCCTTCGCGTTCCACGCTCGAACTTTTGAGATGCTTCACGGCGGCCAGCACGCCGGCCACCAGCACCGGGCTCAGCGACGTGGTGAAAATGAAGCCGGGGGCATAGCTGCGGATGCAGTCGATGATCTTGGAATCGGCCGCGATATAGCCGCCCATCACGCCGAACGCCTTGCCCAGCGTGCCTTCGATGATGTCGATCCGGTGGGCCGCGTCGTCACGTTCCGAAATGCCGCCGCCGCGCGGGCCATACATGCCCACGGCGTGCACTTCGTCGATATAGGTCAGCGCGTTGTACTTTTCGGCGAGATCGCAGATCGCATGGATCGGCGCGACATCGGCATCCATCGAATAGACGCTTTCGAAGGCGATCAGCTTCGGCACATCGGGATCTTCGGCGGCCAGCAGTTCTTCCAGATGGGCGACGTCGTTGTGCCGCCAGACACGCTTTTCACAGCCCGAATTGAGGATGCCGGCAATCATGCTGGCGTGGTTCAGTTCGTCGGAAAAGATCACGCAGCCGGGCAACAGCTTGGCCAGCGTCGAAAGCGTGGCGTCGTTCGAGACATAGCCGCTGGTGAACAGGAGGGCGGATTGCTTGCCGTGCAGATCGGCCAGTTCGTGTTCCAGCTCGATATGGTAGTGGGTGTTGCCGCCGATATTGCGCGTGCCGCCGGAACCCGCGCCGACATTGTGTAGCGCTTCTTCCATCGCGGCGATCACTTTGGGATGCTGCCCCATGGAAAGATAATCGTTGGAGCACCAGACGGTGATCGGCTTGGGCCCGTTGTGGCCGTGGAAGCAGCGCGCATTGGGGTAGGCGCCCTTGTTCCGCAGAATATCGATGAACACCCGATAGCGCCCCTCCGAGTGGAGCCGTTCAATCGCCTGGTCGAAAATGTGTTCGTAATTCAACGGACCTGCCCGTATCCTGCGCGCTATCAACGCTGTTGTTTGGCCGGGCATTTACCCGATGGTATAGACAAATACCAGCGCAGATTGGCGGTAGGACAAAACGCCCACTTTGCGCTTTGTCCCTGTTATCAAAACAGTTCCGCCCGTTCGAGCCCATAGCGGGCCAAGGCGGGCAGCAGTTGGCCGTCCAGCGGCCCCCCGGTGAAAACGGCATAATCCGGCCTTGTCCGGGCGAATTGCTGGCCCTGGGTGAGCGAAGCGATCCGCCGGGCGATACCTGCGGCCCCGTCGACAAAGCCGACCTCGGGGCCCAGCACTGCGGCCAGTTCATCGCGCACCAGCGGGAAATGGGTGCAGGCCAGCACCACCGTGTCGATCCGTTCGCCAGCAGGATGGCTGCGCAGCCCCCGGACCGCTTCGGCAATCAGCGCCGGATCGACCGGCCGGCCGTGCAGTTTCGCTTCCGCCGCTGCCACCAGGCCGGGGGCGGCGTGGCGGATCAGCGTTTTGCCCTGGGCGAATTCGTGTTCGAGATTGTCGACATAACCCTGCCGGATCGTCGCCGCCGTGCCGAGCAGGCCGATCACGCCCGTCCGCGTCGCTGCGGCGGCTGGCTTTATCGCGGGGACCGTGCCGACAATCGGTACGTGGAGCACGTCGCGCACCACGCTCAGCGCAATGGTCGAGGCGGTGTTGCAGGCGATGCAGGCAAGGCGCGGGCGGAAGCGTTCGGTCATCCGGCCGAGCAGCCCGGCGACGCGCGCGGCAATTTCCGCCTCGGTCTTCGTGCCATAGGGGAGCCCGGCATTGTCCGCCGCATAGATCACCGGAGCTTCGGGCAGCAGCGCGCGCAGTTCGGCGAGCACGGATAGCCCGCCAACGCCCGAATCGAACATCAGGATCGGCGCTGCGGGATCGGTGTGGGCGTTCAAGGGGATTCTTTCGGATGGACGGTGCGTCGCCCCCTTCTATCGTGCCGGATGCAAAAAAGAAAAGACGGGGCTTCGCCAATTGCGTGGGCCGGGATAAGGAACGATGCATGAACTGGTTCGCCGCATTCCTGATCGCCTATGTGCTGGGCTCCATCCCCTTCGGTCTGTTGCTGACCCGGCTTGCCGGGACGGAGGACCTGCGCAGTATCGGATCGGGCAATATCGGGGCGACCAATGTCCTGCGCACCGGGCGCAAGGGTCTGGCTGCGGCGACTTTGTTGCTCGATCTGATCAAGGGATTGGCGGCGGTGTGGGCCGCTGGGTATTTCTTCCCCGGAACCGAAGGATTGGCCGCCTTGGCGGCGGTGATCGGGCACTGTTTCCCGGTGTGGCTGAAGTTTCGTGGCGGCAAGGGCGTGGCGACGACGGCGGGGATCGCTTTCGGCCTCGGCTGGCCGATCGGGCTTGCCTATGCTCTGGTCTGGCTGGGCACGCTGGCGCTGACCCGGATTTCCTCGCTTGCGGGCATATCCGCGGCGGTTGTCCTGCCGCTGGCCGCGTCCGCGCTGGGGCGGATCGCGATCGTACCGTGGCTGGCGGCTATCGCGGCGCTGGTGGTGTTCCTCCACCGGGCGAATATCGCGCGGCTGCGTAACGGCACCGAACCGCGTGTGGGCAAGCGCGGATAAGGCGGGCGGGATGGCGTTGACGCAGCAGGAAGCTTTCGCCCGCATCCGCCTGTTGCGGTCGCCCCATATCGGGCCGATCAGCTATGCCCAGCTCCTGCGGCGCTGGGGTTCGGCGGTGGCGGCGCTGGACGTTCTGCCTGATCTCGCCGCGCGTGGCGGGCGGCCTTACCGGGCAGCTCCTGCCGCCCGGATCGAGGAGGAAATTACCGCCGTGCGCAAAGCTGGCGCGCGCTATCTGTTTCATGATTCCGCCGATTATCCGGCACTGCTATCACAGATCGACAGCGCCCCGCCGATTCTGACAGTGCGCGGCGACGCCGGGCTGGCCAGCGGGACGGTGGTGGCGATTGTCGGCGCACGCAATGCTTCGGCCGCCGCGATCAAGCTGGCCGGCGATTTCGCGGCCGGATTGAAGGAAGCGGGCGTCACGGTCGCTTCGGGCCTCGCCCGGGGGATCGACGGGGCGGCGCATCGCGGCAGTTTGCCCGTCACCATCGGCGTGATCGCCAGCGGGATCGATATTGCCTATCCGCCGCAACACGCCCAGTTGCAGGATCAGATCGCCGAAGAGGGCTTCCTGATTGCCGAACAACCGCCCGGCACCGAACCGCGCGGCAGCCATTTCCCCAGCCGCAACCGCATTATCGCGGGCCTTGCCGCCGGAACGCTGGTGGTGGAAGCCGCGCCCAGATCGGGCTCGCTGATCACCGCCCGTCTGGCGGGAGAAGCGGGGCGCGAAGTTATGGCCGTCCCCGGCTCCCCGCTGGAACCGCGTGCGCACGGGTGCAACCAGTTGATCCGCGAAGGCGCGGTGCTGGTGCAATCGGTGGATGATGTGATCGAACTGGTTTCCGGTTTCGACGGGCATCCGCGCTCGCAGGTTCGCGAAGCCGCACCGGCCTTTTTCGATGCGAGCGCGGACATGGCGGAGGAAGCGGCGGATATCGCGGCCTTGCTTTCCCCCGCGCCGGTCGCGGTGGATGAATTGATCCGGCAAAGCGGGGAAGGGGCATCGGCGGTGCAACTGGCGTTGCTGGAACTCGAAATTGCCGGGCGCCTTGTCCGCCATGCGGGCGGACGGGTCAGCCTTTCCGGATGAAACAGGGGTATTCCATGCGAGGTTTCCAGAATGCCCATGTTTGATCCGCAGAGCAGTGTTCCATTGCGCGTGCAGGCCCTGTTCGCCACCATGCAGACGATCGTCCGCGCAGCGGCCGTGCCCTGCGCGATCTTTATCGTGGGCATGACGCTGCTGGGCAGCGCGCTCGATCTGTCGAACCAGGGGGAATCGGGCGGCGGGATGATCGCGCTCAATGCGGCCGGGTTGGTGGCCGGTTTCGCCCTGTGCCGCGCCATGCTCGACAAATCGGGGTTGAGCAGCATCACCGCGGGCAGGAGCTTCGGTGCCTATTTCGGCTTGTGCATCGTCACCGGGCTGGGAACCGTCGTGGGGTTTCTCCTGCTGATCGTGCCCGGTGTCGTCCTGCTGATCCGCTGGTTGCCCGCGTTCGGCTTCCTTCTGGGCGATGGGGAAGGGGTGTCGCAGTCCCTGTCGTCGAGCTGGAACAGGACCAGAGGCCATTTCTGGGTTCTGCTGGCGGGCAGCATGATGCCGTTCTTCCTGCTGGCGCTGGCGGGCGGTTCCTATGTCATGGTCGACATGGGCTATGCCGTGCCTGACAGCGTGTGGCTGATCGTGGCCAACCTGGCGATCTACGCCTCCACCGCGGGGTGGTCTGCCTACGGCATTGCCGCTTATGCCCTGTTGAAGGACGAGAGGAATGCGTTATCGGACGTGTTCGGTTGACGCCGACGCTTGACGAACCCCTATCCCCGCCACCACTTTCGTGCGCACATATACGCGTAAGGGCATCCGAACATCGCAATGCAACTTGTTATCGTCGAATCGCCGGCCAAGGCGAAGACCATCGAAAAGTACCTCGGCAAGGACTTCAAGGTTCTCGCCTCCTACGGTCACGTCCGCGATCTGCCGCCGAAAGACGGCTCGGTGCGCCCGGATGAAGACTTTGCGATGGATTGGGAAACCTATCGCGACAAACAGTCGCGGGTGAAGGAAATTACCGATGCGGCGAAAAAGGCCGACCGTCTGATTCTCGCCACCGACCCTGATCGCGAAGGCGAAGCGATCAGCTGGCACGTTCAGGATTTGCTGGCGAAGCGCAAGGCGCTGCCCAAATCGGTGGAGCGGGTGACATTCAACGCCATCACCAAGCAGGCCGTGACCGAGGCGATGCGGCATCCGCGCGATCTCGATCGCGATCTGATCGATGCCTATCTCGCCCGCCGTGCGCTGGACTATCTGTTCGGCTTCACGCTTTCACCGGTGCTGTGGCGCAAGCTGCCCGGCGCCAAGAGCGCGGGGCGCGTGCAATCCGTCGCATTGCGCCTGATCGTCGATCGTGAGCGGGAAATCGAAGCTTTCCGGCCGCAGGAATACTGGCAGGTCGGTGCGCTGATGGAGCATGACGGGACGGAGTTCCGCACCCGCCTCGTCCGCTTCGAAGGGGAAAAGCTCGACAAGCTTTCGCTCGGCGATGAAGGCATCGCGCTGCGGGCCAAGGCCGCGGTGGAAGCGGGCCGTTTCACGGTCGAGGATATCGAAACCAAGCCGCTGAAGCGCAATCCCGCGCCGCCGTTCACCACGTCGACGCTGCAACAGGAAGCCGCGCGCAAGCTGGGCTATTCGGCCAGCCACACGATGCGTCTGGCGCAGAATCTCTACGAAGCGGGTGCGATCACCTATATGCGTACCGATGGCGTGCAGATGGACGGCAGCGCCATTTCCGCCGCGCGCAAGGCGATCAGCGACCGTTATTCGGGCCACTACCTACCCGAAAAGCCGCGCATTTATCAGACCAAGGCGAAGAACGCGCAGGAAGCGCACGAAGCCATCCGCCCGACCGATTTTACCCGCGACCGCGCGGGTTCCGGTGACGAAGCGAAGCTTTACGATCTGATCTTCAAACGCGCGATGGCGAGCCAGATGGCGTCCGCCAGCCTCGAACGCACCACGATCACTCTGCGCGACGCGACCGGGCGGAACGAATTGCGCGCCACCGGGCAAGTGGTGAAATTCCCCGGTTTCCTCGCCGTTTATGAAGAAAGCTTCGACCAGAAGGACGACGAGGACGCGGAGGGCCTGCTGCCGCTGATGCACAAGGGCGATTGCCCGGCGAAAAAAGCGGTCGAGGCGACGCAGCACTTCACTCAGCCGCCGCCGCGGTTTTCCGAAGCGAGCCTCGTCAAGCGGCTGGAAGAATTGGGCATCGGGCGCCCGTCGACTTACGCTTCGACGATCCAGGTGCTCAAGGACCGCAATTATGTGCGAACGGAGAAGAACCGCTTCTTCGCCGAGGAATCGGGCCGCCTGCTGACGGCGTTCCTCGAACGGTTCTTTCCGCGTTATGTCGCGTATGAATTCACCGCCGGGATGGAGGACGAACTGGACGATGTGTCCGGCGGCCGCGCGGCGTGGAAGGAAGTGCTCGCCGCCTTCTGGCGCGACTTCAAGCCGAAGTCCGACGAAGTGATGGAACGCAAGCCTTCGGAAGTGACCGAAGTGCTGGACGAGTTCCTGTCCGATTACCTTTTCCCGCCGAAGGAAGACGGCGCCGATCCGCGGCAATGCCCGCAATGCGGCAGCGGCAGGCTGGCATTGCGCGGCGGCCGCTATGGCGCGTTCGTGGCTTGCTCCAACTATCCGGAATGCAAGTACACCCGCCGTTTCGCGCAGCCCGGTGGGGATAGCGCCGGTGGCAGCGAGGACGACGGCGTGATGGGCCAGGATCCGGCCACCGGGCTGGATGTCGTGCGCAAGAGCGGGCGCTTCGGCCCCTATGTCGAACTGGGCGAAGGGAAGGAGGCGAAGCGCGCTTCGATCCCCAAGGATCTGCCGGAATTCGATCTCGAATGGGCGTTGAAGCTACTCAGCCTTCCGCGTGAAGTGGGCACGCATCCCGAAAGCGGCAACATGATCACGGCCAGCATCGGGCGCTATGGCCCCTATCTGGCGCACGATGGCAAGTATGCGCGCCTTGGCGGCACCCGCGATGTCTTCGAAACGGGGATGAACGCGGCGGTGGCGTTGCTGGCGGAAGCGGCCAACCGCAAGGGCGGCGGCGCGCGGGCCAAGGCCGAACCGATCAAGACCCTGGGCGCGCATCCCACCAGCGGCGGGGAGATCAAGGTGCTGCCGGGCCGCTATGGCCCCTATGTCACCGATGGCACGACCAACGCCACGCTGCCCAAGGACGTGAAGCCCGAGGATGTGACCGAGCAGCAGGCGATCGAACTGATCGATGTCCGCGCGGCCAAGGGCCCGGCAAAGAAGAAGGCGGCGAAGAAACCGGCGGCGAAGAAGGCTCCGGCCAAGAAAGCCGCTGCCAAGAAAGCGCCCGCCAAAAAGAAGGCCGCCGCCAAGGCTGAATAACGCCGCACCGGGGCTGTCGGGGGAATGTGGCCCGACAGCCCCGGCGGGGCCATGTGTGGTTTATCGGACTGGGCAGCGCAGCCGAAGCGCGGCCGTTACTTCACCCAGTCGAGGCCCATTTCCTCGAAAATCTCGCGATTTTCGGCCCATTTTTCATCCACTTTCACGTGCAGGAACAGGTGGACTTTGACGCCGAGCTGTTCGGCCAGTTCCTTGCGCGCGGCCTCGCCGATGGCCTTGATCCGGCTGCCCTGCTTGCCCAGCACAATGGGGCGCTGGCTTTCCCGGCCGACGACGATCTGCTGGTGAATTTCAAGGCTGCCGTCAGGCCGCGTGCGATAGCTTTCGGGCCGGACGGCGGAATCGTAGGGCAATTCTTCGTGCAACTGGCGGTAAAGCTGTTCGCGGGTGATTTCGGCCGCCAGCAGGCGTTCGCTGGCATCGGACACCTGATCTTCGGGATAGTGCCACGGCCCTTCGGGCATCAGACCGGCCAGATGCGTCTTGAGTTCGGCCACGCCGTCGCCGGTGAGAGCGGAAACGAAGAACACTTCATCGAACGGGACTGTGCCGACCAGTTCCTGCGCCAGCGCCAGCAGCGGTTCCTTCTTCGAGATATCCACCTTGTTGAGGCAGAGCAGCTTGCGTTCGGGCCGCTCGGCCAGCGTTTCCAGCAGCGGCGCCAGTTCGTGCCGCCGCTGCTTGATGGGGTCGACCACCAGCAGGATCGCATCGGCGGCATGCGCGCCTTCCCACGCCGCGTTGACCATTGCCCGGTCGAGCCTGCGGCGGGGCGCGAAGATGCCCGGCGTGTCCGCCAGGATGATCTGCACGTTGTCCTGAAGCGCTATACCCAGCAGGCGCGCCCGCGTGGTCTGCGCCTTGGCGCTGGTGATTGCGACTTTCTGCCCGACAAGAGCGTTGACGAGAGTGGACTTGCCCGCATTGGGCGCGCCGATCACCGCGACGACGCCGCAGCGTGCATTTTCCATTGTCATCCGAATTTCTCCATGAATGCGGCCGCGGCGCGCTTTTCCGCTTCCTGCTTGCTGGTGCCGCTGGCTTCCGCCTCGCCGACACCCTTGATCGATACTCTGACGGTGAAAACCGCCGCATGGTCCGGCCCGGACCGTTCGACGACTTCGTATTCCGGCACTTTCCGCCGGTTGCCCGCCGCCCATTCCTGCAGCGCGCTCTTGGGATGCTTGGCATGGCCCGCGCGGCCCGACATCGCATCGGACCAGATCGTGCGCACCAGCGCGCGTGTGGGTTCGAACCCGCGCGTGAGGAAGCTGACGCCCAGCAGCGCCTCCATCACATCGCCCAGGATATTGTCGCTGTCGGCCCCGCCATCCTCACGCGCCTGCTTGCCGAGGCGGATATGCGGCGGCAGGCCGATGGCCCGCGCCTGCCGGGCGCACATTTCCCGGCTGACCAGTGCGTTGAGCCGCTGGGACAGCTTGCCTTCTGCCTGATCGCTCTGCTCATAAAGCCAGTCGGCGATAATGAGCCCCAGCACCCGGTCACCGAGGAATTCGAGCCGTTCGTAATTGCGCGGCGCGCCGAGGCTGCCGTGCGTCAGCGCTTCGAGCCATAGCGCCTCATGACCGTCCGTTTCCAACCCCAGCCCGGTGAGAAACCGCCGGGTGTCCTGCGAAAGTTCTTCCGGCGCGGTCAAAAGGTGCCCCCGATACGGTCCCACCGGGCGGCGGTGAACCATGTCCAGGGGGCGAGCCATGCGGCGGAGCCGTCGGTCGACCACATGATGATCGTCGCCTTGCCCACGAGGTTCTTTTCCGGAACGAGCCCGATGCCCGCACCGGCTTGTGCGGGGAAGCGGCTGTCGAGCGAATTGTCGCGATTGTCCCCCATCATGAACAGGTGGCCTTCGGGCACCACCACGGGGGCGGTATCGTCCTGCGGCGTCTGGCCGAGATCGAGCACGTAATAGCTGCGCCCGTTAGGCAGCGTTTCACGGAACCGGGGATAGCGGCAGACGGCCTGGCCGTTTTCGATGGCGGCGAAGCTGGCGGCGGCGCAATCGGTGTTCGGGCTCTGCGCAACGACGAAGTCGGAAACCTTCTCCTTCTTCACCGCCTTGCCGTTGAGATAGAGAACGCCGCCGCGCATCTGCACCTGATCGCCCGGCAAGCCGATCACCCGCTTGATATAGTCGATATCGTTCAGCGGCGGGGCTTTGAAAATGGCGATATCGCCCCGTTTCGGTTGGCTCGCGAAAACCCGGCCCGGAATCAAGGGAATATTAAGCGGCAGCGAATATTTCGAAAAGCCGTAGGACCATTTGGAAGCGAGCAGATAGTCGCCATTGACCAGCCGCGGCAGCATGCTTTCACTGGGAATGGTGAAAGGCGAGAACACGAAGCTGCGGAAAATGAGGACGATAGCCACCAGCTTGAGCAGGAAAACGAAGAAGTTATCCTCCTTCTTTTCCGGTTTTGCGGCGGCCTGAGCGTTGGTCTCGGGCAACTGTTCGGGAGAGGCTTGATCCATGCTCGCGTCCATGTTGGGCAGGGCTCCGTTCGTCAAGTGCGGTGCAAGTTGACACAGTTGACACGGTTCATGATGGGAACTTCCGGAACCGTTTCGCAGTTGCACAACCGTGCTTTGCCTGCACGGCCGGGCCGGGCTAGTCTGGGTTCATGATTGTGCATGGCGGTGCCATACCGCCTGCGCCATGTAGTAGGAAAGGGAATTCGATGGGAGACAGGATCGCGGCGGCCTGGGACAAGCTGGGCCAGCATCCGGCTCCGGCCCTGATGGAGTTGTTCACCGATCCCGATCGGGTGGCCAAGCTGGCCGGCCGGATCGAATTGGGAGAGGGGCAGGGCGGCATCCTGTTCGACTGGTCGAAGACTCATCTGACCGACAGTCTGCTCGGCGATTTCGAAGCGCTGGCCGAAGCGGCGGGCTTTGCCGAAGCGCGCGACAAGCTGCTGACGGGCGCCGTGGTCAACCCCAGCGAAGGGCGCGCGGCCGAACACACCGCGCAGCGCGGCATCGGCAGGGACACCAGCGTGGAGGAAGCTTTCGCGCTGCATCACCGCATGCGTCTGCTGGTCGAGGCGATCCATCAGGGGGCGTTGGGCGAAGTGCGCCATCTGATCCATGTCGGGATCGGCGGATCGGCGCTGGGGCCCGCGCTGGCGGTGGATGCGCTGGGCCATGATCTGGCGCTGGTCGATGTGCACGTGGTTTCCAACATCGATGGCTGCGCGCTGGAGCGTGCGTTCGCGGCGTGCGATCCGGCCACGACGCTGCTGGCCGTCGCGTCCAAGACGTTCTCCACTGTCGAAACGATGACCAACGCGCAAAGCGTGCTGCGCTGGTTCGAACAGAACGGCGTGGACGATCCCGGTGGGCGCGTGATCGCCCTGACCGCAAACCCCGAAGCGGCGGTGGACTGGGGGGTGGACGAAACCCGCATCCTGCCGTTCCCCGAAACCGTGGGCGGGCGCTATTCGGTGTGGACGTCCATCGGCTTCCCGATCGCGCTGGCCATGGGCTGGGACGAATTCGTGTCGATGCTCGAAGGGGCGCGGGTGGTGGACGAACATTTCCGCGATACCGATGGCCGGGACAATCTGCCGCTGCGCGCCGCGTTTGCCGATCTCTACTATGCCCGGTTGCGCGATTGCCAGACGCGGGCCTGCTTCGCTTATGACGAGCGGCTGGCGCTGTTGCCAGCCTATCTCCAGCAACTGGAAATGGAATCGAACGGCAAGCGGGTGATGACCGACGGGCAGCCGGTGACCGGCCCGACCGCGCCGATCACCTGGGGCGGTGTGGGCACCGATGCGCAGCACGCGGTGTTCCAGTTGCTCCATCAGGGCACGCATCTGGTGCCGGTGGAATTCATCGCCAGCATCGCGCCGGGCGATCAGCTCGATCCCATGCATCACCGGATGCTGCTGATGAACTGCTTCGCGCAAGGGGCGGCGCTGATGGCCGGGCAGGACAGCCGGGACCCGGCGCGGGCCTATCCGGGCGACCGGCCGACGACGACGATCCTGTGCGACGATCTCGACGCGGCGGCGTTGGGCGCGCTGATCGCGTTTCACGAACATCGCACGTTCGCCAACGCGGTGCTGATGGGCATCAATCCGTTCGATCAGTTCGGCGTGGAACTGGGCAAGGACATCGCCCACAAGATCGAACAGGGCGGCACGCGCTTCGATGCCAGCACCCAGGCGCTGCTGGAGGCGGCGGGACTGGCCTGAAAAGAGTTGGCAAGCCCTTCCTTGCCGCCCATATCGCTGCCCCACAAAGGAGCAGTGGCATGAGCGAATTCGACTTCGACCTTTTCGTAATCGGTGCAGGGTCCGGCGGCGTGCGCGCCAGCCGCGTCGCGGCATCGCACGGGGCGAAAGTGGCCGTGGCCGAAGAACATCGCATCGGCGGGACCTGCGTGATCCGGGGCTGCGTGCCCAAGAAGCTGCTGGTGTACGGTTCGCACTTTGCCGAGGAACTGCAGGATGCCGAGCGGTACGGCTGGTCGCTGGGCACGCCGAAATTCGATTGGCCGACTTTGCGGGACACCGTCCTGCGCGATGTCGAGCGGATCGAAGCGGCCTATACCGCGACGCTCGATACCAACAAGGTGGAGCATTTCCACGAACGGGCCACCATCGCCGGGCCGAACACGGTGCGGCTGGCCTCGGGCCGGGAGATAACAGCGCGCTACATTCTGGTGGCCGTCGGCGCGTGGCCGGTGGTGCCGGACTTCGAAGGCAGTGAACACTGCATCACGTCGAACGAGGTGTTCCATCTGCCGGAATTGCCCCGCCGGGTGGTGATTCAGGGCGCGGGCTATATCGCGCTCGAGTTTGCCGGCATTTTCAATGCGCTGGGCTGCCAGGTGACCGTGGTCAACCGCAGCGACGCGATTCTGCGCAGCTATGACGAGGCGCTGCGCGACCGGCTGTTGCAGATCACGATGACGCGCGGGATCGAATACAAATTCAACTGCCCGATCACCAAAGTGGACAAGCAGGCCGATGGCACGCTGCTGGTCACGGCGGGCAAGCACGATCCCATCCCTGCCGATATCGTGCTGCTGGCCACCGGCCGCCGCCCGAAGACCGATGGACTGGGGCTGGAAAACGCGGGGATCGCGCCGGGCGACAAGGGCGAAATCCCGGTCGACGAGTTCAGCAAGACGAGTTGCGACAGCATCTATGCCGTGGGCGATGTCACCGATCGGGTGCAGTTGACCCCGATCGCCATCCGCGAAGGGCATGCCGTGGCTGACAGCCTGTTCGGCGGCAACCCGCGCACAATCGCGTATGATTGTATCCCCAGCGCTGTCTTCTCGCAGCCGCCGCTGGCCGCAGTCGGGCTGACGGAACGCGAAGCGCGCAATGCCTATGGCAACAACATCCGGATCTATTCTTCGGATTTCCGCCCAATGAAGAATGTTTTTGCCGGGCGGAACGAACGCGGGCTGTACAAGCTGGTGGTCGATGCCGGCACTGACCGGGTGCTGGGCGTGCACATGATCGGGCCGGATTCGCCGGAAATCCTCCAGGCGGCGGCGATTGCGGTGCGCGCCGGGCTGACCAAGGCGGATTTCGACGCCACCGTGGCGCTGCACCCGTCGATGGCCGAGGAACTGGTGCTGATGCGCTGAGCGGGGCGCTCAGTTGATCCGGTAGGGGACGACGCCGCGCTGATCCGGATCGACCAGGATCGCCCGGTCGCTGGGCGGAAAAGCGCGCTGGTCGCAATCGGGCCGGGGACACAGGCGGCAGGACACGCCGATCCTGTCCACCCGGCGCGGGGAGGCGAGATCGAGCCCGTCGGCGTAGACGAATTCATCCGCATGCGCGGCTTCGCAGCCCAGCGCCACGGCATAGCGGCGCGGGGCGCGTTCGAAGCTGCCCGAAGGCTTCACCAGCCCTTTGGCCATCGAGACATAGCGCACCCCGTCCGGCGTTTCGGCAAGCTGGACGAGGATGCGGTCGGGGATCGCCACCGCTTCGTGCACGATCCACAGCGGGCAGGCGCCGCCGAAGCGGGCGAATTGCAACCGCGTGGCGGAGTGGCGCTTGGTGATGTTGCCGGCCATGTCCACCCGGCAGAAATAGAACGGCACCCCGCGCGCATCGGCGCGCTGGAGTGTGGAGAGCCGCTGGCAGGTCTGCTCGAAACTGGTGCCGAAAGCGTGGGCCAGCCGGTCGATATCGTGGCGCAGCGTCCGCGCTTCATCGCGGAAGGCGCGATAGGGCATGACGATGGCGCTGGCGGCGTAATTGCACAGGCCGACGAACAGCAACTGCCGCGCTGCCGCGCTGCGCAAGGGGGCAAGGGCGATGACCGATGCGATCTCGTCTTTCAGTGCCAGCGCGGCAAGCTGGTGGGCCAGCTGGAACCGGCGGGTTTCCGGGGGCTGGGCCGCATCGATCAGGAGATGCCCCATTTGCGCATCGAATTCGCGCAGCCCGCGCCCGCTGTCATAGCGCACCGATACGGAGAACCCCTCCGCCAGATATTGTTCCAGCGCGGCGGCGGTGGGAGACAGAGCCTGGTCGCGCAAGCGCTGCGCCAGCGTTTCGGCGGCGCGGTCGATCGGATCGACATAATTGTTGGCGAAATGGAACCAGTCGCGCACTTCCTCCCACGGCAACCTGGTGCCGCTGGCATTGTCGGCGGCCAATGCCTCGTCGACCATTTCAAGCCGTTGCCCGGTGCGGCGATAGGCTTCGTGCAGAGCAATGAAGCGTTCGGCAAATCCCGGTTGCTGTTCGGCGATGCGGGCAAGCTGTTCGGCGGGCAGCGCTTCGGCGAATAGCGGATCGGCCGTGGCTTCACGCAGCGCGACAAGGCGCTTTTCCGTGCTGTCCGCCCCGATATCCTGCCAATCGAGCGGGAATTCCCGCGCCAGCCGTTCGAGCAGGGCATTGCTCAGCGGGCGGTCGTCGTTCTCCAATTGAGAGAGGTAGGAAACGCTGATCTCCAACCGATCCGCCATTTCCGGCTGACGCAGCGCGCGGGCCAGGCGCAGGCTGCGCAATTGCTGTCCGGCGAAAATGCGGCGTTTGCCGTGCATGGCGATAGGGTCCTGCGCTGGGCCGGGCGGCGGCGGCCAGATCGATATCCCGGCTGTTTCGGGGTAGATTAATTTGCAAAGTATGGGTTTGCAACTTCGCAAATTAACATTGGACTCGGCGCATATCTGCCGCCAAGGGCGCACACTGCATATGTTTGGGCATGATGCGGACCGCCTGAGTCGGCGGTTTGCGGGAAATCATGCGAAAATGGACAATCATGGCGCGGCCGATCCCCGGGGGATCGCAAGGCCGGGCCATTTTGCTCGAGGGACCGCTGAATGTCAGCCAATATCGCCGAAATGGAACGCCGCCGCGAAGCCGCCAAGATGGGTGGCGGGCAAAAGCGCATCGATGCCCAGCATGCCAAAGGCAAGCTGACCGCGCGTGAACGCATCGAAGTGCTGCTCGACGAAGAGAGCTTCGAAGAATACGACATGTATGTCGAGCACAACTGCGTCGATTTCGGGATGCATGAAGAACACATTCCGGGCGATGGCGTCGTCACCGGCAGCGGCACGATCAACGGGCGTCTGGTCTTCGTGTTCAGCCAGGATTTCACCGTATACGGCGGTGCGCTGTCCGAACGCCATGCGCAGAAGATCTGCAAGATCATGGATATGGCGATGAAAGTCGGCGCGCCGGTGATCGGTCTCAACGATTCCGGCGGCGCGCGCATTCAGGAAGGCGTCGCCTCGCTGGCCGGTTATGCCGAAGTGTTCCAGCGCAATGTCAACGCATCGGGCGTGGTGCCGCAGCTTTCGGTTATCATGGGCCCCTGCGCGGGCGGCGCGGTCTATTCGCCGGCGATGACGGACTTCATCTTCATGGTGAAGGATAGCTCGTTCATGTTCGTGACCGGCCCCGACGTGGTGAAGACGGTGACGAACGAAGTCGTCACGCAGGAAGAACTGGGCGGCGCGATCACGCACACCACCAAGACCTCGGTCGCCGATATCGCGTTCGAGAACGATATCGAAGCGCTGCTGGCCGTGCGCGATTTCTTCGATTTCCTGCCGTTGTCGAACAAGGAAGAGGTGCCCGAGCGCCCGACTTCCGATCCGTGGGACCGGATCGAGGACAGCCTCGACACGATCATCCCGGCCAATGCCAACCAGCCTTACGACATGCACGAAGTCATCCGTAAGGTGCTGGACGAAGGCGATTTCTTCGAAGTGCAGCCGGGCCATGCCGCCAACATCATCTGCGGTTTCGGGCGTGTCGAAGGCCGCACCGTGGGCGTGGTCGCCAACCAGCCGTTGGTGCTGGCCGGCGTGCTCGACATCAACAGCTCGAAGAAGGCCGCGCGGTTCGTGCGCTTCTGCGACTGCTTCAATATCCCGATCCTGACCTTCGTCGACGTGCCGGGCTTCCTGCCCGGGACCTCGCAGGAACACAACGGCATCATCAAGCACGGCGCCAAGCTGCTGTTCGCCTATGCCGAAGCGACCGTGCCCAAGATCACCGTTATCACCCGCAAGGCTTATGGCGGCGCTTATGACGTGATGAGTTCCAAGCATCTGCGCGGCGATCTCAACTATGCCTGGCCGACCGCCGAAATCGCGGTGATGGGCGCCAAGGGCGCGGTGGAGATCATCTTCCGCAAGGATATCGGCGATCCGGGCAAGATCGCGGACCGCACCAAGGAATACGAAGACCGCTTCGCCAACCCGTTCGTGGCGGCGAGCAAGGGCTTCATCGACGAAGTGATCAATCCGCATTCCACCCGCCGCCGCATCGCCCTGGGCCTGCGCAAGCTCCGCAACAAGGAGCTTGAGAACCCGTGGAAGAAGCACGACAATATCCCGCTGTAAGGATCGGACGATGAAGCTTGGCCGTCTCAATCATATCGGCGTGGCAACGCCGTCGCTGGAAAAGTCGATCGCCTATTACCGCGACGTGATGGGTGCGACGAAAATCCACGAACCGTTCGATATGCCCACGCAGGGCGTGAAAGTGTGCTTCGTCGACACGCCGGGCGAGAACGGCACCGCGGGCACGCAGATCGAACTGATCGAGCCATTGGGCGCGGATTCGCCGATCCATGGCTTCATTGCGAAGAACCCGGCGGGCGGCCAGCATCACATGTGCTATGAGGTGCCCGATATCCTCGAAGCCAAGGCATGGTTCGAAGGCAAGGGCGCCCGCGTTCTGGGCGAACCGCGCATCGGCGCGCACGGCACATTGATTTTCTTCGTCCACCCCAAGGATATGAACGGGGTGCTGACCGAGATCATGGAAACCCCGAAAGAGGCGCATTGATGGCATACAATTTCATCACGGTGTCGAGCGAAGGCCCGGTCACGACTCTGTTCCTGGCGCGCCCGGACAAGCTCAATGCGCTGACGCCCAACGTCTTTGCCGAACTCAACACGGCGATCGATGCGGCGCTGGCCGATGGTTGCAAGGCTTTCGTGCTGAGCGGGGAAGGGCGCGCCTTTTCTTCCGGCGCGGACCTGCAGCCCGATGGCGCGGGTTATGAAGGCTTGCCGGACGATCTCGGGCAATTGATCGACGATCATTACAACCCCTTCACCCGGCGGCTGATGGACCTGCCCGTGCCGCTGGTCACCGCGATCAATGGCCCGGCCGTGGGCGCGGGCCTCAGCCTTGCGCTGGCGGGCGATATCTCGGTCATGGCCCGCTCCGCTTATGTGCTGCTGGCGTTCGTCAATATCGGGCTGGTTCCCGATGCGGGCGCAAGCTGGCTGGTCGCGGCCAGCGTCGGCCGTGCGCGGGCGATGGAAATGGCGCTGCTGGGCGAAAAGCTGTCGGCCGAAGACGCAAGAGCCGCCGGCCTGATCAACCGCGTTGCCGATGATGGCGAAGTGCTGGCGACGGCCCAGGCGATTGCCGCCAAGCTGGCCGCCGGGCCGGGCAAGGCCATCGGCCTGATCCGCAGCCAGATGAACGCGGCGGCGCAAGGCACGCTGGACGAGGTGCTGACACTGGAACGCGATAACCAGCGCGTGCTGGGCTATAGCGAGGACTTCCGGGAAGCTCTCGTCGCTTTTGCCGAGAAGCGCAAACCCCAATTCAAGGGCCGCTGAGGCGGCACGAGGACGATATGACTGACAAGCCCACTCTCGAAAACTGGCAGGCCCTTGCCGAGAAGGAAGTGAAAGGCAAGGACCTGACCTGGCACACGCCGGAAGGGATCGACGTCAAGCCGCTTTACACGAGCGAGGATATCGCAGGCTGGGAGCCCGGCCTGCCCGGTTTCGCGCCGTTCACGCGCGGCGTGCGCGCCTCGATGTACGCGGGGCGTCCGTGGACGATCCGCCAGTATGCCGGCTTCTCCACCGCCGAAGAATCCAATGCCTTCTACCGCCGCAATCTGGCGGCGGGTCAGAAGGGCCTGTCGGTCGCTTTCGACCTCGCCACCCATCGCGGCTATGACAGCGATCACCCGCGCGTGGTGGGCGATGTCGGCAAGGCAGGCGTGGCCATCGACAGCGTCGAGGACATGAAGATCCTGTTCGACGGCATTCCGCTCGATCAGATGTCGGTGTCGATGACGATGAACGGCGCGGTGATCCCGATTCTCGCCTTCTTCATCGTTGCGGGCGAGGAGCAGGGGGTCGAGCGCAAGCTGCTCGACGGGACCATCCAGAACGACATTCTCAAGGAGTTCATGGTCCGCAACACCTATATCTACCCGCCCGAACCTTCGATGCGGATCATTTCCGACATCTTCGGCTATACATCGCGCGAGATGCCGAAGTTCAACAGCATCTCCATTTCCGGCTACCACATGCAGGAAGCCGGGGCGACGCAGGTGCAGGAACTGGCCTTCACCATCGCCGACGGCGCCGAATATGTGCGTTATGGCGTTGCCAGCGGCCTCGATATCGACAAGTTCGCGGGACGTTTGTCCTTCTTCTTCGCCATCGGCATGAATTTCTTCATGGAAATCGCCAAGCTGCGCGCCGCGCGCGTGCTGTGGCACCGCGTGATGACCAATCTCGGCGCGAAGGACGAACGCAGCAAGATGCTGCGGACGCACTGCCAGACATCGGGCGTGTCGTTGACCGAGCAGGACCCCTACAACAACGTCATGCGCACGACGATCGAAGCGATGGCGGCGATGCTGGGCGGCACCCAGTCGCTCCACACCAACGCGCTCGACGAAGCGATTGCGCTGCCGACCGACTTCTCCGCCCGCATCGCGCGCAACACCCAGATCGTCATCCAGGAAGAAACCGGGATGACCAAGGTGGTCGATCCGCTCGGCGGGTCGTACTATATCGAGGCGCTGACCAAGCAGCTCGTCGATGCCGCGCAGGAAATCATCGATCGGGTCGAAGCCGAAGGCGGCATGGCCAAGGCGGTGGCCGCCGGTTGGCCCAAGGCCATGATCGAGACCGCGGCCGCGGCCCGTCAGGCGCGTGTCGACCGGGGCGACGATGTGATCGTCGGCGTGAACAAGTATCGCCTTGCCAACGAAGACCTGCTGGAAACGCTGGAAGTCGACAACACCAAGGTCCGCGAAGCGCAGATCGCCCGCATCAACAAGATGAAGGCGGAGCGGGACGAGGCGAAGTGCCAGGCCGCGCTCGATGCGCTGCGCAAGGCCGCGGCCGCGCCGCAATCCATCGAAACCAATCTTCTGGCCCATGCCGTGGAATGCGCCCGCGCCCGTGCGACGCTGGGTGAAATCAGCCTGGCGATGGAAGAAAGCTTCGACCGCTACGGCACGCAGCCGACCCCGGTGAAAGGCGTCTATGCCGCCCCCTACAAGGATGACACGCGCTGGGCGCAGGTCGTCGAAGGGGTGCAGGCGGTGGAACGCCGCCTTGGCCGTAAGCCCAAGCTGCTGGTCGCCAAGATGGGGCAGGACGGGCATGATCGCGGCGCCAACGTGATCGCATCCGCCTTCGGTGATATGGGCTTCGATGTGGTGTCGGGCCCGCTGTTCCAGACGCCGGAAGAAACCGTCGTCCTCGCGCTTGACAGCGGAGTGGATGTGGTGGGCGCCTCCAGCCTCGCCGCCGGGCACAAGACCTTGATCCCCGAATTGATCAACCGGCTGCGCGAAGCGGGCCGCAATGATATCAAGGTGATTGCGGGCGGCGTGATTCCGCCGCAGGATTACGACTACCTGCGCGATGCAGGGGTGCAGGGCATCTATGGCCCGGGTTCCAACGTGGTCGAATGCGCCGCCGATGTGCTGCGCCTGCTCGGTCACAACATGCCGCCTGCGGGCGAACACGTGAAGGAGGCCGCCGAGTGAGCGAAGTCCGCAACGACTGGACGCGTGAAGAAATTGCCGCGCTGTTCGACCTGCCCTTTATGGAGCTGGTCTTCCGCGCGGCGGAGGTTCACCGCGCGAACCATCCGCACAATCAGGTGCAGCTGTCGACGCTGCTCTCGATCAAGACGGGCGGGTGTCCGGAAGATTGCGGCTATTGCAGCCAATCGGTGAAAGCGGAAAGCGGCGTCAAGGCGACCAAGCTGCTGGGCGTGCAGGAAGTGCTCCAGCGCGCCGCGCAGGCCCGCGATCAGGGCTCCACCCGGTTCTGCATGGGTGCCGCCTGGCGCAACCCCAAGGATCGCGACATGCCCGCCATCATCGAAATGGTGCAGGGCGTGCGCGCCATGGGCATGGAAACCTGCATGACGCTGGGCATGCTGACGCCCGCGCAGGCCGATATGCTGGCCGAGGCCGGGCTCGATTACTACAACCACAACATCGACACTTCGCCCGAACGCTATGGCGAAATCACCAGTACCCGCACGATGGATGACCGCCTCGATACGCTGTCCAACGTGCGCGGGGCGGGGATCAACGTCTGTTCGGGCGGCATTGTCGGCATGGGGGAAACCCGCGCGGATCGCGTCGGCTTCGTGCACACGCTGGCGACTTTGCCCAGCCATCCGGGCAGCGTGCCGATCAACGCGCTGGTGCCGGTGAAAGGCACCGTGCTGGGCGATATGCTGGCCGACACCCCGCTGGCGAAGATCGACGATATCGAATTCGTCCGCACCGTGGCGGTGGCGCGCATCACCATGCCGGAATCGATGGTTCGCCTTTCGGCGGGCCGGGAATCGATGTCGGAAGCGACACAGGCGCTGTGCTTCCTTGCCGGGGCAAATTCGCTGTTCACCGGTGACAAGCTGCTGACCGCGCCCAACGCCGGTGACGATAACGACGCGGCGATGTTCGCCCGGCTCGGGATCACGCCGATGCCGATCACGCAGACCGAGGCGGAAGCCGAAGCCGCCCGCATGCCGCGCGGCTGCGCCAAGCTGCAAGCCGCCGAATGATTGCCTTTTCTTCTCACCGCTCCTCGTGAGCAGTACCCAACACTTTCCTTTTCAGGTCGAACAGTAGGACACCGATGTTCAAGAAGATCCTCATCGCCAATCGCGGCGAAATTGCCTGCCGCGTGATCAAGACCGCCCGCCGCATGGGTATCCAGACGGTTGCCGTCTATTCGGACGCCGATGCGCGCGCGCCGTTCGTCCAGATGGCGGACGAAGCGGTGCATATCGGCCCGTCGCCTGCTGCCGAATCCTACCTGATCGCGGACAAGATCATCGCCGCCTGCAAGCAGACCGGGGCTGATGCCGTGCATCCCGGCTATGGCTTCCTGTCCGAACGCGCCAGCTTCGTGGAAGCGCTGGAAAAGGAAGGCATCGCTTTCGTCGGCCCGCCGGTGAATGCGATCGCCGCCATGGGCGACAAGATCGAATCCAAGAAGCTGGCCAAGGAATCGGGCGTCAACGTGGTGCCGGGCTATGTCGGCGAGATCGACGACACCGAGCACGCGGTGCGCATCTCGAACGAGATCGGCTATCCGGTGATGATGAAGGCTTCGGCTGGCGGTGGCGGCAAGGGCATGCGCCTGGCCTACACCGAGAAGGACGTGCGCGAAGGCTTCGAAAGCGTGAAGCGCGAAGGTCTGAATTCGTTCGGCGATGACCGCGTGTTCATCGAAAAGTTCATCGAAGACCCGCGCCATATCGAAATCCAGGTGCTGGGCGACAAGCACGGCAACGTGATTTATCTCAACGAACGCGAATGCTCGATCCAGCGCCGCCACCAGAAAGTGGTGGAAGAGGCGCCGTCGCCGTTCGTCACCCCCGCGATGCGGAAGGCGATGGGCGAACAGTGCGTCGCGCTGGCGCAGGCCGTGGGTTATCACAGCGCGGGCACTGTCGAACTGATCGTGTCGGGCGCGGACAAGACCGGGGAAAGCTTCTACTTCCTCGAAATGAACACCCGCCTGCAAGTGGAACACCCCGTTACCGAAGCGATCACCGGCGTCGATCTGGTCGAACAGATGATCCGCGTCGCGGCGGGCGAAGAACTGTCGATCAAGCAGGAAGACGTGAAGATCGATGGCTGGGCGATCGAAAACCGCGTCTATGCCGAAGACCCCTATCGCGGGTTCCTGCCGTCCACCGGCCGTCTGGTGCGGTATCAGCCGCCGGTTGAGGGCTGGACGGACGATGGCGCCGAAAATGGCCGCCGCGGCGTCGATGGCGTGCGCGTGGACGATGGCGTTTACGAAGGCGGCGAAGTCTCGATGTTCTATGACCCGATGATCGCCAAGCTGATCACCTGGGGCAAGACGCGCGACGAAGCGGCCGACAAGCAGATCAAGGCGCTGGACGAATTCCGCATCGAAGGCCTCGGCCACAATATCGATTTCGTCTCCGCGATCATGCAGCATCCGCGTTTCCGCTCGGGCGAACTGACCACCGGCTTCATTGCCGAGGAATATCCCGAAGGGTTCCACGGTGCGGCCGCATCACCCGAACTGCTGCGCGATATCGCCGCGATTGCCGGCTTCCTCGCCACCGCGCAGGCGGATCGCGCGCGCCAGATCGATAACCAGCTCGGCGGCACCGCGCTCGAACCGCCCGCCGAATGGCAGGTCAAGATCGGCGATGCGCTGCATGATGTGGTGATCGATGAAGACACCATCACTGTCGATGGCACGCCGGTCGATCTGTCGATGGCCTACACGCCGGGCGAACCGCTCGTCACCGCCGAAATCGGGGACGAGGAGATCGCGGTGAAAGTGGAACAGCGGCGCGCGGGCTTCCGCCTGACGACGCGCGGCGCGATCCATGATGTGCGCGTGCTGCCCGCGCGGGCCGCGAAGTATGTCCACCACATGATCGAAAAGATCCCGCCCGATCTTTCGCGCTTCCTGATCTGCCCGATGCCGGGCCTGCTCGTCCGTCTTGACGTTGCCGAAGGCGATCAGGTCGAAATCGGTCAGCCGCTGGCGGTGATCGAAGCGATGAAAATGGAAAACATCCTCCGCGCCGAAAAGGCCGGAACGGTGAAAAGCGTGAACGCCAAGGCTGGCGACAGCCTGGCGGTCGACGCGATCATTCTCGAACTGGAATAAGATGCATCTCCTCCACGCCCCCGACGCACCGGTAGCAGATCAGATCGCTTTCGAGGATTTCCTCAAAGTCGATATCCGGATCGGCACGGTCGTCGGGGCGGAGGAGTTCCCCGAGGCCCGCAAGCCGAGTCTGAAACTCAGGATCGACTTCGGGCCTGCTATCGGGGTGAAACGGAGCTGCGCGCAGATCGCCGCGCTCTACAAGCCGGATGACCTGATCGGGCGGCAGGTGGCCGCCGTGGTCAACTTCCCCCCGCGCCAGATCGGCAAAGCCCTGTCGGAAGTGCTGACGATCGGTTTCGCCGACGATCAGGAGCGGGTGGTGCTGTTCTCGCCCGATGTGCCCGTGCCCAATGGGGCGCGGTTGTTCTGAGAGGTTAGTTTAGGTTTGGGAAAGCAGGTGGCGCGAAATTCAGCGCGCCAGTTCGCCGTCCAGAAACGCCGCCACATCGTCCAATTGCACATCGCGGGCGAGGAATGCCTGTCCGATGCCTTTCATCAGCACGAAGGGCAGAGTGCCCGCGTCCATCTTCTTGTCATGCAGCATGTGGTTGGCCAGTGTGCGGCCGTCGCAATCGAGGCCGAGCTGCGAAAGCTTCGCGGGCAGGCCGCTGGCGGCGATCACATCTTCGATCCGGCGGGCTTCGCCGGCGCCCATCAGGCCGATGTGCGCGGAATAGCGGGCGGCCAGAACCATGCCCAGCGCCACGCCTTCGCCGTGGAGCAGGCGGTCGGAAAAGCCGGTTTCGGCTTCCAGCGCATGGCCGAACGTATGGCCGAGATTGAGCAGGGCGCGGATGCCGGTGGTTTCGCGTTCATCCTCCGCCACGATCCGGGCCTTGGCTTTCACGCTGTGGGCCACGGCATATTCGCGCAGCGCCGTATCCCTGGCGAGCAGGGCAGGGCCGTTTTCCTCGCACCATGTAAAGAACGGGGCATCGCCGATCAGACCGTATTTGACGACTTCGGCATAGCCCGCACCGAGTTCGCGCGCGGGCAGCGTTTCGAGCGCTGCGAGATCGGCCAGCACCAGCGAGGGTTGATGGAACGCGCCGACGAGATTCTTGCCCGCCGGGGTGTTGATCGCGGTCTTGCCGCCGACCGACGAATCGACCTGCGCCAGCAGCGTGGTCGGCAACTGGATGAAATGGCACCCGCGCTTGAGAATCGCAGCGGCAAACCCGGTCAGATCGCCGATCACTCCGCCGCCGAGCGCGAGAATATGATCGCCGCGTTCGACTTCGCATTCGAGCAGCCAGTTGACCGTGGCGGCAAGCTGGTCCCAGCTCTTGGTCGCTTCGCCGGCAGGCAGGATGCGCCAGTGCGGTTCATGCCCCGCTTCGCGCAATGCGTGATCGACCACCGCGCCCCACGCCGCGTGCACATTGGCATCGGTAACGATCGGCACACCGCGCTTGCGCAGGCGGCCCCGGCAATGGGTGATCATATCGGCCAGCAATCCGGTGCCGACATGGACTTCGTAAGGCCGTCCGGCCAATTCGACGGGAATCACAGCCATGAATCGATCGCTTTCAGAATCGCATTGACCGTCCGCTGGTGCGGGCCGGGGGCGCTGAGCACGTGAATCGGCGCCTGTGCATAGGCCGGTTCGCGTTCCGTCTTCAGCCGGGCCAGAATATCGCGCGGATTGCCATCGCGCAGCAAGGGCCGGTTGTCCTTGCGCCCGACGCGTTCGACCAGCGTATCGAGATCGGCATCGAGCCAGACCGCCAGACCCTTGTCGAGAATCAGCTTGCGCGTTTCCTCATTGACGAAAGCGCCGCCGCCGGTGGCGATCACGCCGCGTTCTTCTTCCATCAGCCGCGCGATCACGCGCCGTTCGCCGTCGCGGAAATCCTGTTCGCCGTGCATCGCGAACATGTCGTTGATAGTCATCTGCGCGGCTTCTTCGATGGCATCGTCGGCGTCGGTGAACGGCAGATCGAGCACCGCGGCCAGACGGCGGCCGACCGACGATTTGCCGACGCCCATCAGCCCGACCAAGACGATAGGCCGGTCGATCCGTGCCATAAGGGCGGCAATATCGCCATGAGAAGGGGGGGGCTGATCGACAGTCATTGCCGCCCTGCCTATAGATGCGCTAACCGGCAGTGCAAGCGCGCTCGCGCGGAGTTCATTGGCAGGAAGACGGTTAAACGATGGCCGGCAGGCGATTTTGGGTGGTTTTGGCGGTGTTCGTGGCTCTGGTCTTCGCCTACGCCTGGATCAACGGTGGCGAACAGCCGCTGCACGATATCAGCGAGCCTGTGGCGGTGCCGGGAGGCGATTTGTGATCTGGACTGTGAAACGCGGCCTGCTGGCCGGTGGTGGGGCGCTGGCTTTGTGTTCGGCGTTGGTGTGCTCCACGCTCGTGGTGGCGCAGGATGCCCCGGAATCGCTGCTGCCGCCGGGGTTTGACGATCCCAGACCGTCTCCTTCGCCCACGCCCACGCCTGCTCCCTCGCGCCCGGGCGGCACGTCTGCACAGCCCGCTTCGGCGCCATCGCCGGGCGGCTCCGCCGCTCCGCGTATCATCCCGGCAGATCCCACGGGGGCGAGCGATGCCCCGGTGGCCGCGCTGCCCGATAAGCTGCCGACGCTGGCCGAACTCGATTCGATGTCGAACGACCAGATCGACGAATTGCTGGGCCTGAAGCCGAAGTTCGATATTCCCGCATCGGTGCGGCGGTCGATGGAGCGGGTCGGCGTGATCGACAGCGCCGAAGGTGGGATGCCTTCGCAGGCATTGGCAGGCCAGCCTGCGTCGCTGGTCCGCGCTGCCCTGCGCGGGACCAAGGGGCCGCTCGTTTCGCGTTGGGGCCATATCCTGTTGCGCCGGACATTGGCCAGCCGACTGACCGCGCCTGCCGATATGAATCCGGTCGAATTCGCCGCCTTGCGCGCCAATGTGCTCAACAAGCTGGGCGAACCTGTGGTCGCGCGGTCGCTGGTGCAGGATGTCGATACGGCCAATTACGACGCGGCGCTGATCGGCGTGGCGTTCGATTCCTACGTCGCTACGTCGGATATTCTCGGCATCTGCCCGGCCACCCGGCTGCACGGCAGCTTGCGCACCGATCCGCAGTGGCAACTCGCCCGGTCGATCTGCGATGCCTATTCCGGCCGGGGCAGCAGCGCAAAGACGGACCTGCGCCGCGCCCGGACCAGGGAAATCGCCCCGATGATCGATGTGCTGCTGGCACAGCGATTCGCGAATGCCGCCGCCGATGCCCGGGGTGCGGTGACGATCGAATGGGACAAGGTTTCCGAACTCAATCCCTGGCGTTTCTCGCTGGCCAATGCGTTGGGCGTCACCATCCCCGACAAGCTGATGCGCGATGCATCGCCCTATTACTGGCGCAGTGCGGCCATCGCCCCGATGCTGCCGCTGGCGACACGGGCGCAGGCCGCCGATATCGCTGCGCGCGAAGGCATTCTCTCGGCGCAGGCGATGGTGGATCTCTATGCGCAGATCTATGCCGACGATGAAGTGACCGGCGATGCCGCCACGCGCGCGGTGCGCCTGCGCGATGCCTATGCGGGCGAAACCTATGAAAATCGCGTGGCTGCCATGCGGGATATCTGGGGCACGGAAGGGCAGCCGGATTATGGCCGCCTGGTGCTGACGGCGTTTGCCGCCGCGCGCATCCCGGCGAACGACGCATTGGCCGACGATGCGGCTTCGCTGGTTGCTTCGATGCTGGCCGCGGGGCTGGATCACAACGCGATGCGCTGGGGCGGCGTGGTGAGCGATGGCAGCGCTGCATGGGGCCTTCTGGCCGTGGCCCAGCCGGAGCGGGAAGGGCAGGTGAGCACGTCCTCGGTCAGCAGTTTCATCGATGACGATACCAGCGCGGGCCAGCGCAAATCGCGCTTCCTGGTGGCCGGGCTGGCCGGGCTGGGGCGGCTCGACAAGGCAACGGCGGTGAATCTCGCCGGGGATCTCGGCGACAGTCTCGACAAGCCGACCCGGTGGACCCGGATGATCGACAAGGCGGCCGAAGTGAACAATCCCGCACTTGTCGCGCTGCTTGCTGGGCTTGGCATGCAGGGCGACGATTGGGGCAAGATGACGCCCCGCCATCTCTACCATATCGTTTCCGCGCTCAATCGGGTCGGTTTGTCGGCCGAAGCGCGGATGATCGCGGCCGAGGCGGTCGCGCGGGGCTAGGGCCATCGCCGCCGCCATCGACAGTTTCCTGTCCATGCTGGCTGCGGAACGCGGCGCGGCGGCCAACACGCTGGCCGCCTATCGCCGCGATCTGGAAGGGGCGGAGGAGATCGTCGGCGATATTGCCGCGGCGGATCGCGAATCGCTGATTCGCCTCACCAGGGCATGGTCGGGCCTTGCCCCGTCGAGCCTTGCCCGCAAAAGCTCGGCCTTGCGGCAGTTCTTCGGGTTTCTGGTGGATGAAGGCTGGCGCAAGGACGATCCCTCGTCCGCTTTGCCCCGCCCGGTGACACGCCGCCCGCTGCCCCGGCTGCTCACGCATGCGGAGATAGAGGCGCTGTTCGCCTGCGCCGAATCCGAAGCGGAAAGCGGCAGGGCTGAGGCCGTGCGCATGCTGGCTCTGCTCGAATTGCTCTATGGATCGGGTCTGCGGGCGAGCGAGCTCGTTTCCCTGCCGCTTGCCGCCGTGCCCCGCGACGCGCCGTTTGTTACCGTCACGGGCAAAGGCGGGCAGGCGCGGATGGTGCCGGTCGGCCGCCGGGCGGGGCAGGCGCTGCGCCAGTGGCTGGAACTGCGCCCGGATGGCGGGAAGTTCCTGTTTCCTTCGCGCGGCAAGCATTTGTCCCGCATTCGCCTGTTCCAGTTGTTGAAAGATCTCGCGGTGCGCGCCGGGATTGCGCCCGAAAAGGTCAGTCCGCACGTCCTGCGCCATGCTTTCGCGACTCATCTGCTCGAAGGCGGGGCGGACTTGCGTGTGCTGCAGACTTTGCTCGGCCATGCCGATATCGCGACAACGCAGATTTACACCCATGTCGACACGGCGAGGCTTGTCGCACTGGTGAATGAACGGCATCCTCTTGCCCGAAGGGCTCATGCGGACTAGCGCAATACGATGATCTCCTATCTCGAATTCGAAAAACCGGTCGCCGCGCTGGAATCGCGCATTACCGAACTGCGTGCAGCGGCCGAAGGCGACGATGTCGATATCAGCAGTGAACTGGAACGGCTCGAAGGCAAAAGCGCCGATCTGCTCGCCAGCATCTACGGTTCGTTGACACCGTGGCAGAAAACGCAGGTTGCACGCCACCCGATGCGCCCGCATTTCCGCGATTTCGTGGCCTATGCCTTCGAGGATTTCATCCCTCTGGGCGGGGACCGCTACTATGGCGAGGATGAAGCGATCGTCGGCGGCTTCGCCCGCCTGGGCGATCGGCGAATCATGTTGATCGGCCACGAAAAAGGGCACGATACCGAAAGCCGCCTGCGCCACAATTTCGGGATGGGCAAACCGGAAGGCTATCGCAAGGCGATCCGGCTGATGGAAATGGCCAGCCGTTTCGGCCTTCCGGTCGTCACTCTTGTGGATACTTCGGGCGCGTTCCCGGGCGTGGAAGCGGAAGAACGCGGCCAGGCCGAAGCGATTGCCCGCTCGACCGAGGCGTGCCTCGCGCTGGACGTGCCGATGGTGGCGACGATCGTGGGCGAAGGCGGTTCCGGCGGGGCGGTCGCGCTGGCCAGCGCCGAACGCGTGCTGATGATGGAACATGCCGTCTATTCGGTGATCTCGCCCGAAGGCTGTGCCTCGATTCTCTGGCGCACGGCGGAAAAAGCGCCCGAAGCGGCCGAAGCGATGAAAGTGACCGCGCGCGATCTGCTCAAGCTCGGCGTGATCGACCGGATCGTGCCGGAACCGGTGGGGGGGGCGCATCGCGATCCGCGCGCCGCCGCGCTGACGCTGCGCGATGCGATTGCCGAAGAACTGGACACGCTGGTGGCGATGGATCGTGGCGCGCTGCAACGCATGCGCGAAGATCGCTTCCTCGGCATTGGCGCGGGTGTGGAGCGGAAAACGAAATAGCCGGGCGATTCGGCAGCTCATCGGCGGATGGGTTGCGCCAGTTCCGGATCGGCCGCAGACAATGACGGCGCCATGGAAAGGGCGCGCCATGCTTGGAGGAGGCTTGCACATGCGGTTCGCGGCGGTTTTGGGCAAACGGCTCGCCCTGATTTCCACCTGCGCTCTGTTTCCGCTCACGCTGAGCGGGTGCATGGGCGGGGAAATTGCGTCCACCGGCACGCCGCTGAGCGCGATGGAACGGCAGGAGGGCGCCAAGGCCCATCCCGAACTGGTGGCGGAATTCGGCGGCGCCGAAACCGGGCCCCGCGCGGACTATGTGGCGAGCGTGACGCGCAATGTCGCGGTGCATTCCGGCCTCAGCAGCGCGCCGGGCGATTTTACCGTCACGCTGCTCAATTCCTCGGTGAACAACGCTTTCGCGATTCCCGGCGGCTATGTCTACGTCACCCGCCAGCTTGTGGCGCTGATGAACAACGAAGCCGAACTGGCCGGTGTGATGGGGCACGAGGTCGGCCATGTCGCCGCGCGGCATTCCGCCCGCCGCCAGGCCGCGGCGCAGCAGAATGCGCTGCTCGGCGTGCTCGGCCAGGTGCTGTCGGGCGTGGTGTTCGGTGACAGCGCGCTGGGCCAGATCGGCAAGGAAATCGCGACCACCGCACCGCAACTGGCGACGTTGCGCTATTCGCGCGGGCAGGAATTGCAGGCCGACGATCTCGGCATCGAATACCTTGCCCGGGCCGGGTACAATCCCCGGGCGATGGGGCATGTGCTGGAAAGCCTTGCCGCGCAGAATGCGCTGGATGCCCAGTTGCAGGGCAAGGCTTCGGGCGTGCCGGAATGGGCGTCCACCCACCCCGATCCCGCCTCGCGCGTGCAGACCGCCTATGCCAAGGCGGGCGCCGCCGCGACCGGCAAGACGAACGAAGATCTGTTCCTCACCCGGATCAACGGCATCATGTATGGCGACGATCCGAAGCAGGGGGTGATTGAAGGCCGCAGGTTCCTGCACCCCGAATTCCGCCTTTCCTTCGAAGCACCGCAGGGCTTCTACCTCGTCAACGGCGCGCGCGCCGTGTCGATCAACGGGCAGAGCGGCCGGGCGCAGCTCACCGCCGCGGCGTACAGCGGCAATCTCGAAAGCTACATCCGCACCGCGTTCAACGCGCTGGTCGGGCAGGGGCAGACGCTGGCGCCCAGCACGATCGAGCGGACGACGGTGAACGGCATTCCGGCGGCCTATGGCGTCGCGCGGGCGAACACCAGCAGCGGGCAGGTGGACGTGGTGGTTTTCGCCTATGAATTCGCGCAGAACCGCGCGTTCCATTTCGCCGCGATCACGGCGGCGGGGCAATCGGGTTCGCTCAACAGCATGTACCGCTCGATGCGCCGCCTCAGCGCGAGCGAGGCATCGGCGATCAAACCGCGCCGGGTGGAAGTGGTGACAGTGAAGCCGGGCGACACCGTGGCCTCGCTCGCCGCACGCATGGCGTTCGACGATGCGCGCGAAGCCCGTTTCCGGGTGCTGAACGGCTTGAACGCCAGCGACCGGCTGACCGCGGGCGAGAAAGTCAAGATCGTCGTCAAAGCGGCCAGTTGAGGGGCGGGGCGGTACGAGGCGTCTGGCCCCTTTAGGGCGTTTCCGTCTGGCACCCGGCCTTGGGCGCAATTCCGCTCGATCTTGGCCCTGTGCATGATTTCGCACGCCCCTCTGGCACAGTATCCGCTCGGCCTGAGCCTGTCGAAGGCTGCGGACAAACGGCAGCCCCACACTCTGACAGACTTCCAGTCCACCTTCCGCGCGCAGCCTTCGACAGGCTCAGGCTGAGCGGAGGGAGTGAACGGGTGGTTGAGCGGGTTGGGATGCGAATATGCCATGCCTATCCCACAGGTTGACACAAAGCGGCCTGAAAGTGCGCGCATTGTCCGCTCATCCCCGCAGCCTCCACTCATGCCCGCGCGAGACCCGGTCATCCTGCGGTGGAAGCCGTAACAGCGCGCTATCGCTGGGCCTGCGGCTGCCCCCGGCCAGGCACGCGGACCCATCCGCGTGCGCAGCGGCCCCTTCGAAAGCGGGTGTGGGCAGGGCATCGGGTGTGACTTTTCGTGCCGGTATCATGTTACCGTGCGTCTCGTCCGTCCGGCCAATATCCCATCCGTTCGTCCTGAGCCTGTCGAAGGACGTGGGCAAACGATAGCCCCGCACTCCAAGCAGTTTCCAGCACACCTTCCGCGCGCGGCCTTCGACAAGCTCAGGCTGAGCGGAGGAGGAGTGGACGGGTGGAGCGTGAACGGGTGGGATGCGAACATGGCATCCTTCGTTTGCCATTCCGCGCGGGGCTCGCATCAGTCCGGGAACGAAGGACCGGGAGTGGGCGGACGGATGTCTGCGCTGTGTCATCCGGCAGGATAAGGCAGATTTTGGGCATGTAGGAAAAAGGTTTGCTGGAGTGCTTTGCTTCCCCGGTCATCGTTTCGGCATCTCCGCGCAGGGGTGCTGTTCCACGGTTGCAGCCAGATTGCGTGCAGCCAAGCGCTCAGGACACGCTGCGGCTCAGGGTCGAATAGCTAGAGCGTTGGCAAACGCCAGGATCGCCAACGAAAAAGGCGGCAGGTTTCCCCGCCGCCTTCGTCTGGTATAAGGTGCTAGATCAGCCGCCCGTGGTCGTACCCGTGGTCGTACCCGCAGAGGTGTCGAGGTTTGTGGTAGCATCCGAAAGCTCGTTGCCAACCCCGTTGAAGAGGTTCGTGAGTTCGCCGCCCAGGAAGCTCATCGCTGCGATCGCGGCAACCGCGACGAGGGCTGCAATCAGACCATATTCGATAGCCGTTGCGCCCGATTCATCGCGCAGCACGCTCTGGAAGAATTTCATTGTCGTCTCCTTGTGGGTTTTAGTTCCCCGGCTCTTTCCACTATCGGATCGAACAAAGGCGTATTTGCCGGGAACTCGTTGATAAATTCCTAACCATGGCAGGAAATCTGTTCATTACATTACAGCGTCGGCGGCCATTTTGACTTTCTCCCACAGCGCAAGAGCTTGTGTTGCGGTGAATTGGACGGAAGTCATGATGGCGAGAACGATCAGGGCCAGGATCAGGCCGTATTCAACGGCCGCAGCCCCCGCGCTATCGCGGAGCAGGCGTGTAAGCCCCTTGCACTGTTTCACGGCGAGCCCCCTCGGCCTGTGTCCCCGATGGCCTGTCGGCCAAATGCGCTTATGCAGGGAAATATCCTAACGAAGTGTTTCCGAAAGGAGAGAGAGTGGAAAGGAATGCGGCCATGTTGCTCGTCGTCGCGGCGATGATTCGGGATCGGGCGGGGCGCGTTCTCCTGCAACGGCGCCCGCCGGGCAAAGCGCATGCCGGCCTGTGGGAATTTCCCGGCGGCAAAGTGGAACCCGGCGAAAGCCCGCGCGAATCGCTGGTGCGCGAACTGGAGGAGGAACTGGGGCTGGTGCTGGAAGCGGAATCGCTGACGCCGGCCGGCTTTGCCGAAAGTGATGGGGCCGAAAGCGATGGAACGGGCGGCGGCGCAAACGGCGGCCGGGCAATCCTGATCCTGCTGTACGAGGCTGGGGCGTGGCACGGGGAACCCGAAGCGCGGGAAGGGGGCTCTTTCGCGTGGGTTGAACCGGCGGCATTCGGCGAATATCCGATGCCGCCGCTGGATATCGATCTGGTTTCTTGCCTCGCGGTGAAAAACTTCTCGTCTTAGGGATTGCCAAGCCCAAACTTGCCCCTTATGTGCCGCCTCACCAAGCGCGCCCGTAGCTCAGCTGGATAGAGCATCAGACTACGAATCTGAGGGTCGGACGTTCGAATCGTTCCGGGCGCGCCAAGGTTTTCAAGAGGTTAGGCGAGGCGGCTTCCGAATAGGGTGCCGCCTCTCGCCGTTTCAGGCACCGGATAAACGGCGCGTGGGGCAATGGCGCGCCCGATGCCCGAAACTTTGGCGATACCATCCCGCGACGCTGCCAGCGCGCCCCCGGATCAGCGCATCCTTGCGGATAAGCGGACATGCGGGGTTTCTCATCAGGCGCTTGATTGCTATATCGAACAGGTTGCCGAACGGGTCACGTGCAGCACCGATTGAAATCATCAGCATTCGGAGTTTCACTTGCCGCACCGCGAGACGATCAAGCTCGTACCCACCGAGTTACAGGTTTTTGCTCGCCGTCTGCGAGAGGCCAGGCGGGAAGCGAGCCTGACCCAGGCGCGGCTCGGCCAGCTGGCCGGGCTGGATCGCACTTATATCTCCCATCTGGAACGGGGGCTCGCCAATCCGAGCCTCGTCAAGATGTCCCAATTGGCCCGGATCGTCGGCAAGTCTGTTGCGGATCTTTTGCGCGGGTGATTTCCGGCTTTGGCCCGTCGCGGGCGAGCTGATCCCGGGCCCAGTGCTTAACATTTGTTATGAAGGTTGCCGTCGCCGGGGATTGGGAAATGGCGTAAGCTGGCCACATCGTCCGAAATCATCATGGCAAGCGGATGACTGAGAGACAGCATGCGATATGTGCTCCCGCTTGATTCGGAGCATTTATCATGTCCCGGTTCCAGATCGTCCCGTCAGATCACAGGATGCAGTCGCAAGCCGTGTCGGTTCGCTCGGCCGAATCGATCCTGTTTGTGATGGAGTCGCACGGCTTCGACAGCGTCGACGTGTTCCGCAACGCGGCTTACCATTTCTCCGTTTGTGCGGGCCCGCGCGGCATGTGGTATATCTTTCAACGAAATGGCCGGACTTAGCAGCGCCGCAGCGCCGCGCGCTCAGGTGATCTTGGCGACCAGCGTGTTGTACTTGAGCTGGCGCACGGCGACCGAGGTTTCCACATGATGCACGCCCGGCAGCACGAGAATGCGGTTGGACGCGAGATCGGCCAGTTCGTCCAGTTCCTCGAACAGGCACATCGCCAGAATGTTGAACGAGCCCATCGTCAGCAACACGGCGTTGACCGGCGACATCTGCCCGATGAGATTGGCCAGTTCGCGCTGGCGGACGGCTTCCGCCTGAACGCGAATCTTGCCCAGCCGCGATTTCGACGCGAGTTCGAGCCCGGTGATCGCGGTGAAGCTGATCAGCTTGTCCTGCTGCAACCGCTTGATCCGGCCACGCACGGTGCCTTCGGTGACTCCGAGTTCGGACGCGATGCGGCGGTTGGAAACGCGCGCATCGCCGGCGAGAATCGCGATAAGCTGGCGATCGAGATCGTCGATGAAGACTTCCGCCATCGCTTAGCCGTCAACTCTGCCGGGGGAAGGCTGTGTTACCTGTGCGGAGGCACTGAAACTGGTGAAAATCCGTGGCATACAATTTGCGTAATCAATTCCATCGCCAGCTACGCGAATGGGGAATTTGACCGGGCCATTTCAGCAAGGCAAGCAAAATCGCGCAATTTTTAATGATATGCCACTTGCCAAGCGGGGTCGTATCGCATGTTGTATGCCGCGATGCGGCACGAATCTGTCAGTACGGCCATGGTGGCTCTCCTTCGGCGGGAACTGCGTCAGGCGGGGTGGACGGCGCGGCGCCTGGGCGAAGCGCTGTCGATCAGCGAGGCGACGGCGAAGCGCTGGCTGGCGGGCAAGGGCCTCACGCTCGACAAGATCGAACGTCTGGCCGGGCTATGCGGCATGGGCATCGGCGATCTCGCGCGGGAGGCGGAGCAGGGGCAGCACGGCCTGGCGCGGGAACTGACGCTGGCGCAGGAACGCGAACTGGCCAGCGACGTGTTCCTCTCGTTCCTGTTCATGACGATTGTCGGCGGCACGCCCCCGGTGGAAATCGCGCGCGATCTCGGCGTTCCGGAGCAGGCGATGGAAATGGCGCTGGCGAAACTGGAACGGCTCGCCCTGATCGACCGTCTGCCGGGGGGCAGAGTGCGCTCGTTGGTCGACCGTTCGCTGATCTTCCGCAAATCGCCCATGCGTTCGCTGTTCGAGGCGCGGATGAAGCCGCAGTTTCTGGCCATCGATTTTGCCGCGGCGGACACGGTCTATGCTTCCGAAGTGATGAAGCTGTCGGACGCGGGCGCGGCGATGCTGGCCGAACTGATCGAGCAGCACCGGCGCGATGTGCAGGCCCTGGCCGAGCGGGACCGCGATACCGCGCTGTTGAACCGCACATGGTATGGCATGGTCTGCGCCATGCGTCCGCTCGATCTGGTCAAGCTGAACAAGGCGGTGACCGGGGCCGACGACTGGGAAAGCTGAATGACAGGCCGTGCGTGGGGGCTGCGCAAGGTCGACAAGCCTTGCCTGTTATGGCTAAGGGGCTCCACACGCGGCGGTTGCATGGCCGCAAGACGGATAATGATGGTCGAGAAGGGGAAAGCCGAATGAGCAGCCAGCCAGGTCCGGATGATGATGAGTTGCGGGGCAAGGCGCCTGTTCCCGATGAGGTGCAGGACGCCATCCGCACGCTGATCCGCTGGGCCGGGGACAATCCTGAACGCGAAGGTCTGCAGGATACCCCCAAGCGCGTTGCCCGCGCGTGGAAGGAATATTGCATCGGATACGATGAAGACCCGTCCATCCACCTTTCCCGCATTTTCGAGGAAGTGGGCGGCTATGACGAAGTCGTGCTGTTGAAGGATATTCCCTTCCAGTCGCATTGCGAACACCACATGGCGCCGATCATCGGCAAGGCGGCGATCGCCTATCTGCCCAAGGATCACGTGGTCGGCATTTCCAAGCTCGCCCGCGTGCTTCACGGCTATGCCCGGCGCCTGCAGATTCAGGAGCGGCTGACGGCCGAGGTCGCGCAGTGCATCTGGGACAATCTCAAGCCAAAGGGCGTTGCGGTGGTGATCGAGGCGAGCCATGCCTGCATGACCGCGCGCGGCGTGCGCACACCCGGCGTCAACATGGTGACCAGCCAGATGATGGGCGTTTTCCTGGAGGACGAGCGCAGCCGCAAGGAAGCGCTGAGCCTGATGGGCTACTGACGGTTTCGCCGGCCGGTATCGGATAGAAAAAGGGCGCCCAATGGGCGCCCTTTCCTTTTCGCGGTGCAAGTCAGCTTCAGAGCTGACCGAGCATGTGTTCGGCAGAGCTGACCTTGAATTCGCCCGGACCTTCCACGTTGAGTTGTTCGACAACGCCATCGTTGACGACCATCGACCAGCGCGAACCGCGCTGGCCCAGGCCGAAACCGCTGCCATCCATCGTCAGCCCGACCGCCTGGGCGAACTCGCCGTTGCCGTCGGCCAGCATGGTGACATCGGCCGAACCGTCGCGCTGGTTCCATGCGCCCATCACGAACGCATCGTTCACGGCGGTGCAGGCGATTTCATCGATGCCCTTGGCTTTCAGATCGGCGGCCTTTTCCACGAAACCGGGCAGATGCTTGGCCGAACAGGTCGGCGTGAAAGCGCCCGGCACCGAAAACAGCGCAACCTTCTTGCCTGCGAAATAATCGCTCGACTGGACTTTGTCCGGCCCTTCGGCAGTGGCTTTGACCAAAGTAACGTCGGGCAGCTTGTCACCCACGGAAATCGTCATCGGTTCATCCTTTCAATGGCTCCGTGCGCTGGCATAAGCGCGCTGCCATGGGGCCGCAACCGCTTTGCGCACGGTGGTGCCGGGTAAGCGTGCGAGGGTTTGCCTCATAGCGGCCGAGCGGCTAAAGGCGGCGCCTGACCTGTGCCGCCCGGTTTGCGCGGTGCGCTTGTTTTTGCACTTTTCCCGGGAGTTTCGAGAGTGGCCACTGCCTCCGCCCAGAATGCCGATGATTTCGTCATCAAGGATCTGTCGCTTGCCGAATTCGGGCGCGACGAGATCGCCATCGCCGAAACGGAAATGCCCGGCCTGATGGCGCTGCGTGCCGAATATGGCGCGGCGCAACCGCTCAAGGGCGCGCGGATCACCGGCTCGCTGCACATGACGATCCAGACCGCCGTGCTGATCGAAACGCTGGTGGCGCTGGGCGCGGAGGTGCGCTGGGCGACCTGCAACATCTTCTCCACCCAGGATCACGCCGCCGCCGCCATCGCCGCCCAGGGCATTCCGGTGTTCGCGATCAAGGGCGAAAGCCTGGCGGAATACTGGGACTATGTCGGGCGGATTTTCGACTGGGGCAGCGAAACCACCTGCAACATGATTCTCGACGATGGCGGGGATGCCACGATGTTCGCGCTGTGGGGTGCGCGGATCGAAGCGGGCGAGGACATGCCCGCGCCCGGCAATGCCGAGGAAATCGAATTCCAGCGTGCGCTGAAAGAGTTCATCGCGCGCAAGCCGGGCTATCTGACCGCCACGGTCAAGGCGATCCACGGCGTTTCGGAAGAAACCACCACGGGCGTGACGCGCCTGTATCAGCTCGCCAAGCAGGGCAAGCTGCCGTTCCCGGCAATCAACGTGAACGACAGCGTGACCAAGTCGAAATTCGACAACCTCTATGGTTGCAAGGAATCGCTGGTCGACGCCATCCGCCGGGCGACCGACGTGATGCTGGCAGGCAAAGTCGCCTGCGTGGCCGGGTTCGGCGATGTGGGCAAAGGCTCGGCCGCTTCGCTCCGCCAGGGCGGCGCGCGGGTGCTTGTCACCGAAATCGATCCGATCTGCGCGTTGCAGGCGGCGATGGAAGGCTATGAAGTCGTCACCATGGAAGAAGCGGTGCGGCGCGCCGACATTTTCGTGACGGCCACCGGCAACGAAGGCGTGATCACCGGCGATCACATGAAGGCGATGAAGAACATGGCCATCGTGTGCAACATCGGCCACTTCGACAGCGAAATCCAGATTTCCGCGCTCAGCAATTACGAGTGGAAGGAAGTCAAGCCGGGCACCGATCTGGTGACGTTCCCCGATGGCAAGCAGCTTCTCGTGCTGGCCAAGGGCCGGCTGGTCAATCTGGGCTGCGCCACCGGCCACCCCAGCTTCGTGATGAGTTCCAGCTTCACCAATCAGGTGCTGGCGCAGATCGAGCTTTTCACCAAGGGCGATTCTTACGAAAACAACGTCTTCGTTCTGCCCAAGCATCTCGATGAAAAGGTCGCGGCGCTGCATCTTGAAAAGCTGGGCGTGAAACTGTCCCGGTTGAGCCCCGAACAGGCGGCCTATATCGGCGTTTCGGTGGATGGGCCGTTCAAGCCCGATCACTATCGCTATTGAACTGCTGATAAGTGGCCCGGCATTCTGTCGGGCCACCGTGCGGCCCATTGTCAAATCGGTGGGCGCGGCATAGCGATGCCCGTATGACACTATCCGAAACTGCGTTGGTGTTGATCGGCCTTTTGCTTGCCGCCTGGACACTCGGCGCAGGCTGGCTGATCCTGTCTGCCCGGGCGGCATTGCGCAGGGCGGAAACCGGCCGCAAAGCGGCGCGGCGCCTGTCGCGCATGATCGAGGAATCGCCCGCCATCCCGATGCTGGTGCGCGCCGACGGGCGGATCGAAGCGCCGCAACGGCTCGCCGCCTGGCTGGGGCTCGATGCGATGCCGGGCTATCTTACCGAACTGGACGCGGGCGAACACGGAATCACGGCGGAAGAACTGGCCGCTTTGAGCGAAGCCGTGCGGGTGACTCAGAAAACCGCGGCGCCGTTCCGCATCGCCATCACGCCGCGCGGATCGCAGCGCAGCCTCGCCATGCGAGGGCATCTGGCGGATTCACAGATTTCCCCAGGCGGCGCGGCGCTCGTCTGGGTGTTCGATTTCAGCGAAAGCGAATCGGAACTGACCGAGTTGCGCACGCAGGCGGCGCGCGCGCGTGAGGATTTCACCGCGCTGGTCGGCCTGATCGAAGCCGCGCCCATGCCAATGTGGTTCCGTGGGCCCGATATGCGGTTGCGGCTCGTCAACTCGGCCTATGTCAAAGCGGTCGAAGCATCCGACGCCGCGAAAGTGATCGCCGACCAGATCGAACTGATCGAAACGGTCGACGGGATGACGGCGGCCGAAGTGGCGGAGCGCGCGCGGGGCCGCAATCAGCCGGTCGAACGCGATATCAGCGCCACGATCGGCAGCCAGCGCCGCACTTTGCGCGTCAGCGATCTGCCGCTGGGGGAGGAGGGGGTTGCCGGCTACGCCATCGATATCGAAGAACTGGAGGAGCAGGCGCGTGCGCTGCGGGCGTTCCGCGATGCGCAGCGGTCCATGCTCGACCTGTTGTCGGTCGGGGTCGCCCAGTTCGATGGCAAGAGGCGGCTGGCTTTCGCCAACGGCCCGTTCCAGCGGATTTTCGCGCTCAATCCCGCCGCTTTGGCGGAAGCGCCCGATTTCGAACAATGGCTGACCATGGCGCGCGAAAGCGGGCGTCTGCCGGAACTGCGCGATTTCCCCGAATGGCGGCGGGAACACGGACGGTGGTTCGCCACCGGGACGCCGCAGGAAGAAGCCTGGCCGCTGCGCGATGGCACGCATTTGCGCATCGTCGCCCAGCCGATGCCGGATGGCGGGCTGGTGCTGATTGCCGAAGATCGCACCGAACAGCTCGCGCTGTCGGCGACGCGCGACACGCTGCTGCGCACGCGCACGGCGACATTCGATTCGCTGTTCGAATCGCTCGCGGTGTTCGCGCCGGACGGGCGGATGCAAATCTGGAACCGCCGCTTCGCCGCAGACTGGAAACTGGACGAGAAATTTCTCGATCAGCACCCCCGGATCGAGGCGTTGCTGGAGAAGCTCGGCACGAAACTTCAGAAGCCCGCGCAGACGCAGGCCATCGGCGATGTGGTGCGCGCGGCGACGCTGGACCGCAAGCAGACCAGCGGACAGGTTACACTGGCCGATGGGCGCATTTTCGAATTTGCCGGGGTCCCTTTGCCCGATGGCAACGGCTTGCTGACCGCGCTCGACGTTACGGATTCGCGCAAGGCCGAGGATGCCCTGCGCGAACGCAACACCGCGCTGGAAGAAGCAGATGCGGTGAAGACCCGGTTCCTCGCCAATATGAGCTATGAATTCCGCACGCCGCTGACTTCGATCGGCGGCTTTGCCGAACTGTTGCAAAGCGGGATGGCGGGGGAACTGCAGCCGCAGGCCCAGGAATATGTCGAGGGTATTCTCGTGTCCGTCGAACGGCTGGGGGAACAGATCGAAAGCGTTCTCGACCTGACGCAGAGCGAGGCCGGCCTGCTGCCGCTCGCTCTCGAAGAGGTCGATGTGATGCCGTTCGTCACCAAGGTGGTGCGCGAACGGGAACAGCGCATCGTCGAGGCCGGTCTCAGCCTCAATCTGCGCGGCAATCAGGCGGCGGGCAAAGTGCAGGCGGACAGGCGCCGGCTGGCGCGGGCGTTCGGCCATATTCTCGACAACGCCATTGCTGCCACGCCCAAGGGGGGTGAAATCCTGGTCGAAGTGTCCCCGCGCAAGCGTGGCACCGCGATTGTCGTGTCCGACAGCGGCAAGGGAATGACCCCCGGCGAGATGGCCCACGCGCTCGACGGCTATCGTATCGCCGCCGATGGCAAGGGCGTGGAACGGCGGCAGGGGCTCGGCCTCCCGCTTGCCCGGCAATTGATCGAAGCGCACGGCGGCAGGCTCGATCTCGTTTCGGAAAAGGAGGTCGGCACCACGGCGACCATTTTTCTGCCGTGACCCGCGATCTGCCCGATCTGGCGGCGATGCAGCGCTTCGGCAAAGCGATTGCGGACCGCTTGCGCCCCGGCGATGTGGTGGCGTTATCGGGCGGTCTCGGCGCGGGCAAGACCACGCTCGCACGCGCGATTATCGCCGGATTGGGACACGAAGGCGAAGTGCCGTCGCCCAGCTTTGCCATCATAGAGACATACGAAAGCCCCACATTGCGCCTGCCGCTGGTGCATGCCGATTTCTACCGGCTCGATCATCCGGACGAAGCGGAGGAACTGGGATTGGACGATTATCGCGATGGCGCCGCGCTGCTGGCCGAATGGCCGGATCATGCGGGCGGCTTCGGCCATGAGCCGGGCTGTCTGTCGATCGCGCTCGAACATCGTGGAGAAGGGCGGATCGCCATTGTCGAACCGGGGCCCGATTGGCTAGATCGCTGCCCATGACGACGAACCTGCCGGAAGGCATCAATTCATTCCTGGCCGGGGCTGGGTGGGGCGGCAGCGTGATCGAACCGCTGCCCGGCGACGCTTCGTTCCGCCGCTATTTCCGCATTCGCGCCAGCGATGGTGGGCGCAGCGCCATGCTGATGGATGCACCGCCGCCGGAAGAAGATACCCGGCCTTTCCTTCATGTCGGCCAATGGCTTCTGGCCAACGGGCTGCGCGCGCCGGAAATCTATGCGGAGGATGGCGCGCGGGGCTTCGTGCTGATGGAAGATTTCGGCGATACCCGCATGCGCGATCATCTCGATATCGCGCCGCAGGATGAACTGGCGGCCTATCGCACCGCGATCGATGCGCTGGTGGTTTTGCACGGCCTGCCCGCAGGGCCTTTCGAACCATACGATATGGCCGTCTATCAGCGCGAGGTGAACCTGCTTCCCGAATGGTTCTGCCCCGCTGCCGGCATCACGGTGGATGCCGCCGGTTATACCGCCGCGTGGGACGAGGCACTGGCGCCGTTGCTGGCCCGGCAGCAGCCGGGGGTGACGGTGCTGCGCGATTATCATGCGGAAAACATCATGCTTCTGCCCGATGGGGAACAGGGGCTGATCGATTATCAGGATGCGCTGGTCGGCCATCCGGCTTACGATCTGGTGTCGTTGTTGCAGGATGCGCGCCGGGACGTTTCGCCGCAACTGGAACGCGCGATGCTCGATCATTACGCGGCCCGGATCGATGCCGGGCCCGATTTCGCGGCGGACTATGCCCGGCTCGGGGCGCAGCGGAACGCCAAGATCGTCGGCATTTTCGCGCGCTTGTGGAAACGTGACGGCAAGCCCCGCTACCTCGCCATGATCCCGCGCGTATGGGAAGCGATGGAACGCGATCTGGCGCACCCCGCGCTGGCGCCGGTCGCCGCATGGTTCGACGCGAACATTCCCGCCCCGATCCGCGAACGGCGCGGAGGCGGGCTGGGATGAAACCGTTGGTCAGCGATACCGCGATGGTCATGGCCGCGGGCCTCGGCAAGAGGATGCGGCCGCTGACCTCCACCCGGCCTAAGCCGATGGTGAAAGTGGCAGGGAAGCCGCTGATCGATCATGCGCTGGACAGCCTTGCCGCGGCGGGAATCGCCAAGGCGGTGATCAATGTCCATTATCTGCCCGATTCCCTGGAAGCCCATGTGCTGGCCCGGGCAGTGCCCAAATGCATTATTTCCGACGAGCGTGAGCAATTGCTCGAAACCGGCGGAGGCATGGTGAAAGCGCGGCATCTGCTGCCCGATCCGTTTTTCTGCCTGAACAGCGACAATCTCTGGCTCGAAGGGCCGGTGGACTGTTTTCGCCAGTTGTCGGACCTGTGGAACCCCGACGCGATGGACGCGCTGCTGCTGATGGTGCCGCATGCCGGGGCCCGCAATTATCGCGGCGATGGCGATTTCCATCTCGATCCGCTGGGGCGTGTCAGCCGCCGTCAGAGCCGCCGCGTGGCGCCTTTCATTTACACCGGGATCCAGATCGTATCGCACCGCCTGTTGCGCGATGCGCCCGAAGGGCCCTTTTCCACCAATCTGCTGTGGACCCGCGCGATCGAGGAAGGGCGGCTTTACGGCACGACTTTCACCGGCCTGTGGTATGAAGTGGGCGATCCGGGAGCGGTCGTCGCCACCGAAGCCGCATTGACGCGTGGCTGAGCGTTCCGGGCCCAGCGTCTATTCGATCGCTGCCCATCGCGGGTTCGCCGATGCCCTGGTGGCCGGGCTTCTGCCGCGCTACTGGGAGGATGACGTCGGCCTTGCCCGGCTGACGCTGCTGCTGCCGAGCCAGCGCGCCGCCCGCACGGTGAGCGAGGCTTTTATCCGCCTCGCCGGAGAAGTGGGGCAAGCTGGCCTGCTGATGCCGCGCATGGCGGTGGTGGGTGATCTCGATCTGGATGAAACGCTGGGGCCGCTGCTCGATCCGCTGGGCGCGGGCGAGGCGATCCCGCCAGCTGCCGATCCCACCGCCCGCTGGCTGCGGGTGGCGCAGTTGATTGTCGAAGATGCGGGGGATGCCGCGCCGCGCGGCGCCGCCTTGCTGCGGCAGGCGGAACAGGTGTGCCGCACGATGGACCGCCTGCTGGTGGAAGACGTCGGGCCCGAGCAACTGTTGCAGGAGCCGGTGATCGGTATTGTCGGCGATCTGGCGGCGCACTGGGCGGATTCGACCCGGCTGTTCCTCAAGGTCCAGCATCGCTGGCTGGCCGAACTGGAGGAGCGCGGCGAACTGGATGCCGCCGCGCGGCGCAATCGGCTGTTCGATTATGCGGCGGCCCGCTGGGCGGAAAAGCCACCGGGGACCCCGATCGTCGCCGCAGGCGTGACCAGCGCCGCGCCCGCGCTGGCGCGGTTGTTGCGGGTGGTGGCGCAGACACCGCGCGGGGCGGTGATTCTGCCGGACTTCGATCTTTCGCTGGATGAGGCGGTGTGGGAAGAACTGGGCTGCGCGGGGGCGCCGCAAGAGCCGGGCGGGCCGCCCTTCGGCGCGGCCGATGCCGCCACCCATCCGCAATATCATCTCAAGCTGCTGCTCAACCGCATGGGAATTGCGCGGAGCGAAGTGCGCCCCTGGCACCGCGCGGGCATGACAGCGGCCCCACCGGCGCGCAGCCACGCGCTTTCCAGCCTGTTCCTGCCGCCCAGGGCAAGCGCGGGGTGGGCGGCCTTACCCCCGGAGAGCCGCCAGCTTGCCGGTGTGCGGCTGATGGAAACCGCCAATCCCGAGGAAGAAGCGCAGGCCATCGCCCTGTTGATTCGCGAGGCGATCGAAACGCCCGAGCGGCGTGTCGCACTGGTAACGCCGGATCGCGGGCTTGCTGGGCGCGTCGCCGCGCATCTGCGCCGCTGGAATATCGAAGCGGATGACACGGCCGGGCGGGCTCTTTCGCAAACACCGGCAGGCCGCGTGATTCTGCTTCTGGCCGAAGTCATGGCCGAACGTGCGGCGCCCGTTCCGCTATGCGCTCTGCTGGGGCATCCACTGGTTGCCGCCGGGGAAGGGCGGGCGCAATGGCTGGACTATGCCCGCGCGCTGGAATTGCGCCTGCGTGGCCCGCGCCCCGCGCCCGGCCTCGCGCCGCTACAGCACCATATCGCGCATCTGGCGCGCCATGATGCAGCGATCACGCAATGGTGGGGCAAGGTTGAGGCCGCGCTGGCCCCGCTGATGATCGCGCAAGGCGCAGAGCCCGCACCGCTTGCCGAGCAGATCGATCTGCTCGCCGCTGCGGGCGAGGCGCTGTGCGGCATAGGATTGTGGAGCCGGGAGGACGGGCGTGCCCTTTCCGCGCTGATCGAGGATCTGCGTTCGCACGCTGCCCGGATCGGCACCGTGCTGGAGCCGCTGGCAGTCCCCGCCTTGTTGCGCGATATGATGGACAAGGTGGCCGTGCGGCCGCCCTATGGCGGGCATCCGCGCGTGGCGATCTACGGTTTGCTCGAATCGCGGATGAGCCGGGCCGATCTGGTGATCTGCGGCGGGCTGAACGAAGGCAGTTGGCCTCAGCCACCGGGCCCCGATCCTCTTCTGCCGCCCGCCATTCTGCGTGCTCTGGGCGTGCCGGGCGCGGATTTCCGTATCGGCCTGGCCGCGCACGATCTGGCGGGCGCGCTGGGCGCGCCCGAAGTGGTGCTGAGCCGGGCCCAGCGCGATGGGCAGGGGCCGGCGATCCCTTCGCGCTTCCTTCTGCGCGTGCGCGCCTTGCTGGGCGAAGACCTGTTGCACGCGCATCAGGAAACGCACGCAGTCGAACTGGCGAGAATGCTGGACGCTGCCGAGCCTGCACCCGCTTACCAACGGCCGGAGCCGTGCCCCAGCGCCGAGCAGCGCGATGTCCCCCTGGCGGTGACGGCGCTCGACCGTCTGCGGGGCGATCCCTACCAATTCTATGCCAGCGCGATCCTGCGGCTGCGTAGTCTCGATCCGCTGGACGCGGAGCCGTCTCCTGCATGGCAGGGCACGGTTGCCCACTGGATTTTGCAGATATGGCATCAGGAAGGCGGCGAACTGCGCCCGATCGCGGAGCGCGTGCTGGATGAGGAAAACGCGCATCCGCTGATGCGTGGGCTCTGGCGGCCCCGGCTGCTTGCCGCGCTGGACTGGATCGAAGCCGAAATCGCCCGCCTGCCCGATCGCACGATTGTCGCGGTCGAACAGGATGGCGAGATGATCGTCGACGGCGTGCGCATTCATGGCCGGGCGGACCGGATCGATCGCTTCGCCAATGGCGAACTGGCCATCGTCGATTACAAGACCGGCGGCCCGCCGTCTGCGGCTATGGTCGAGAAAGGCTTCGCTCTGCAACTCGGCCTGATCGGGTTGATGGCGCAGGCGGGCGGCATCGCGGGGGCTTCAGGAGAGCCGACCCATTTCGAATACTGGTCGTTCGGAAAGGACCGCAAGAGCGAAACCGGCTTTGGCTATCGCATTGAACGCGTGGCAGAAGGTAGGAAGAAGGGATTGAAAAGGGAGGAATATCTTGCGGAGAGCTCGCATTTCCTCCGCGAAGCCATCCAACGCTGGATCAAGGGCGGTGAACCGTTCACCGCCAGGCTCAATCCCGATTTTCCCGGTTATGCGGATTACGATCAGTTGATGCGTCTCGATGAATGGCAGGCGCGTGCCGATGAAACCGGGGATACGGTGGCATGAGCGGCAAGGTCTTTCCTCTGCACGGTAACCAGCGTCTTGCGGTCGATCCGGTGGAAAGCGTGTGGCTCTCCGCGTCCGCAGGCACGGGCAAGACCCAGGTGCTGTCCGCGCGGGTGCTGCGTCTCCTGTTGCAGCCCGGTGTCCAGCCGTCGCAGATACTCTGCCTGACTTTTACCAAGGCGGGCGCAGCGGAGATGGCGGTACGGGTCAACGAAGTGCTCGCCAACTGGGTGCGGATGAGCGAAACCGCGCTGGCCAGCGATCTCGTGGCCATCGGCGCTGACAACGGACCCCAGACCCGGGCCCGCGCGCGCACGCTGTTTGCAGCCGTGCTCGATTGTCCGGGCGGTGGGCTCAGGATCGATACCATTCATGCCTTCGCCCAGTGGTTGCTGGCCACGTTCCCCGCCGAAGCAGGGTTGGCCCCAGGCGCCCGGGCGATGGAAGACCGGGAGCGGGGAATGCTCGCCCGCGAGGTTCTCACCGGCATGTTGCTGGATGCGCAGCAGCGTGACGATCGGGAAATATTGTCAGCTATCGAAGATATGAGCCTCAAAAAAGGGGCGGATGCCGTACTCGAATGGTTGATGCAATGCGCTGCGGCCGGGGAGCTGTGGTTCGGCCCCGGCGCATGGCAGCCGCCGTTGCGGCCGCGCGTTTGCCAGCTTCTCGGTCTCGCCAGCGATTGCGGCAAAGACGATGTTGCCGTGCTCTGTACCGATGAACGCTTCGATGTGCGTTCGTTGCAGGCCTGCATGGCGATCAACAGCGGATGGAAAGCGAAGACGGGGCAGGACAATGCTGCTGCCATCGCGGGCTGGCTCGCTGCCGGCCCGCAGGAGCGGCTTGCCCGGATCGGCGATCTCCATGCCCTGTTCCATACGCAGAAAGGCACTTTGCGGGCCTTCGCTTCTCAGGAAAAGATCGATCCCGGATATGCAGGCTATGTAACCCGGGTGTCTGACAGCATCGCGCGGGTGCGCGAAATGCTGGCTTTGGTGGAACTGGCCGATTTCCTCGCGCCCGCGCTGACTGCGGGGCGCGCTTTCGCTCTGGCGTGGGATGAGGCCAAGGCACGGGAAGGGTTTGTCGATTTCGACGATCAGATTCGGCGCGCGGCGGCCTTGCTGCAGCGTAGCGATATGGCGGACTGGATCCGCTACAAGCTAGATCGCCGTTTCGATCATGTGCTGATCGACGAAGCGCAGGACACCAATGCCGAGCAATGGGCGATCATCCATGCCCTGATTGACGACTACTTTTCCGGTGCGGGCGCGCGTGATGGCATAATGCGCACGGTGTTTACCGTAGGTGACTATAAACAGGCGATTTTCCGGTTTCAGGGAACCAGCCCCGAGAACTTCGAGGCTGCGCGCCAGCGAGTCCGCCGCGAAATGGCGGCAGCGGCGGGAAACCTTCACGAGCACAAAGACGCTGAAGACCCGAAAACCCTGAAAGAATATGGTCTTGGTCAGTCATTCCGAACTTCTGTCGAGATTTTGCAATTCGTCGATGCGGCGATTGCGCGAATCGGGTGGGAACGGTTCGGCCTGAAAGACAAGGCGGAAGCCCACGTCGGGCAGGAACGGCCCGGCGTGGTCGCGCTCTGGCCCGCCATCGGTGCGGAAGAAGAAAGCGACGAAACGGAAGAAGAGGATGAAGGCGAGGAAAGCTGGCTTTCCCGCCCCGACCGGCAACTCGCGGATCGTATCGCGCGGCAGGTCCGGCACTGGATGGACCATGGCTACCCGCTGGTGAAAGGGGCCCAGCCGCGCAATGCGGGACCGGGCGACGTCATGGTGCTGGTGCGCAAGCGCAAGGAGCTGGCCGGGCTGATCGTGGCGCGCTTGCATGCGGCGGGCGTTCCGGTTGCAGGGGTCGACCGGTTGCGATTGGGCGCTCCCCTGGCAGTCAAGGACTTGATGGCGGCCTTGCGGTTTGCTGCACAACCCTTTGATGATCTTAATCTTGCCAATCTGTTGGTGTCGCCGTTGATTGGATGGAACCAGCAACAGTTGCTGGATCACGCATGGCGCCCGAAAGGGGTGAAGCTGTGGGATCATCTGCGGGCGTCGGCGGATGCGGAAGTGGCCGCCGCGCGGGCGGATTTGCTGGCTTTGCTGGCAAGGGCGGATTTCGAACCGCCGCAGGCGCTATTGCACTGGATGTTGCTCGGCCCATGGCAGGGGCGGCGCAAATTGGTGGCGCGGCTTGGCGGTGAAGCCAACGATCCGATCGACGAATTGCTCAATGCGGCCCACGCCTATGCCGCTGCCCATACGCCAAGCCTGCAAGGTTTCATCCGCTGGTTCGATGCGGGCGATGGTGAACTGAAGCGTGAGGCGGATTCTGCCCATGGCATGGTTCGTGTCATGACTATCCATGGTTCCAAGGGGTTACAGGCGCCAATTGTGATATTGGCTGATGCAGCCGGGAATCCTGATGCCAGCCCCGCGCGTGGGCTGAGCTTGCAGGACGAGCCGATTGGCGGCGGCGGGGGGCGGGCGGTCCCCTTGCCCGGTCTGGTGAAAGAACAGAAGGTCGGCCCGGTGGCTGCGGCCGAAGCGCGGATTGCCCGGGAGGAACGTGAAGAACATTGGCGCTTGCTCTATGTCGCGATGACCCGGGCGGAAGAGGGACTGTATATCGCCGGATCGCTGGGGCCGCGCGACAGGGGCGCAGCAGCGGACGATAGCTGGTATGCCCAGCTCGCTCCGTTGTTCGAAGCTGAGCCGCTGCCCGATCCCATCTGGGGTTTGCGCCGGCAATGGGGCCAATTGCCCCCGCCCGTGGCAGCGGCGGTTGCCCTGTCGCGGCCCGAACGCCCGGCTTTGCCTGTTTGGGCCGTGCAAACCATCGGTCCGGAGCCGCGTCCGCCACGCCCCTTGGCGCCGTCCGCCGCAGGGGATGATGATACCGCCGATCCGCCTTTTCCACCGGGTACGCGCGCTGATGCCGCACGGCGCGGGGTTCTGCTCCATTGCCTGCTCGAACGGTTGCCGGAACTGCCGCTCACCGAGCGCGAGGCCGCCGGGCAGCGGTGGCTGGCGAGGAACGCCGGCGATTTTGCGGCGAACGAACGCGAAGCCATGCTGGCTTCGGTCCTCGCCGTCCTGGCAATGCCCGAATGGGGCAGGGTATTGGGAGGCGATGCACTGGCCGAAGTGCCGATTGCGGCGACAGTAGGCGGGCAGGTGATCGCGGGCACGATCGACCGTTTGCTGGTGACGCCGGAGGCACTCACGCTAATCGATTTCAAGACCACCCGGCGCCCGCCGGAAACCGTTGCGGGCATGCCCGTGGGCACGATCCGCCAATTGGCCGCCTATGCCGCCGCGCTCGAAGTGATCTACCCCGACCGCGCGGTGCATGCAGGCGTGCTTTACACGCATGCCCCACAGCTTATGCCCATTCCGGCGGATTTGCTGGAGGCGCACAAGCGGGAATTGCAGGGGGCGCAGTAATCCTATCGCGTCCGGCTTATTGGCATCTTCAGGGTGTCTGCCTAGATTGCGGATAACAGTAAGGAGTCACACATGCCCACCAAAGCCGTCACCGATGCGAGTTTTTCCGAGGACGTCCTCAATTCCGACAAGCCCGTTCTCGTCGATTTCTGGGCTGACTGGTGTGGTCCGTGTAAGATGATCGCTCCGGCGTTGGAGGAGATTTCCGAGGAGTTGGCCGACAAGGTGACCATCGCCAAGGTCGACATCATGGAAAACACCGACACGGCCAGCCAGTTCGGTGTCCAGTCGATTCCGCTGATGGTGTTGTTCAAGGATGGCAAGCCGGTTGCCCAGAAGTTGGGCGCCGCTCCGAAAAGCCAGCTCAAGGGCTGGATTGAAAGCGTCCTCTAAGATTTTGTAATTTCACTATTTGGGCGATCCGGGCGAGCTGAGCTTGTCCGGATCGGGAATACAGGATTCAGGCTTCGAGCGCAGCCAGTTGCGCAGCCAGACTTTCCCATAGCGCAGGGCTTGCCGCACCGATCAGGCCCGGCCTTGCATAGTCATCCACGCGATAGGGTGAGCCGTCGTTACGGGCGGCCTTGCCGCCGGCTTCGTTGAGGAACAGGACCCCGGCGGCGTGATCCCATGGCAGAGTCCGTTCGAAGATCGAAAGGTCATTCTCCCTCAACACCAGCCGGGGATACTGTTCGGCGGCGCAGCGGGGGATATCGACCATGCGATAATGGGGCGCGATATGGGCCTTGACCTTTTCACGCTGCGCCGGGTCCATATACAGGAGGGAGATCGCCGCCACGGGCGGTTCCTGGCCGCTGGCGCGCGCGGAAACGCGTTCATCGCCGATATAGGCCCCTTGTTCCCGATGCGCATGGCAGAAGCGGCCCGAAAGCGGATCGTAAATCCACCCGGCAATCGTATCGCCTTCCTGCGCCAGTGCGATGAGCATGCCGAACGGCGGATTCCCGGCCGCAAAGTTGTTTGTCCCGTCCAGCGGATCGATAATCCAGCAAAGCGAATCCGACAACCGGTCCAGCACCGCCGGGTTTTCGTGAGCGGCTTCTTCCCCCACAATCGCCGCATCGGGTAGAAGCCGGGCCAGGCCTTCGCCCAGCATTGCCTCGCTTTCACGGTCGGCAATGGTCACTACGTCGTCCACCGCCTTGGCGATCACCTCATCGCTGGCGAGTGTGCGATAATGCGGCAGGATGGCCCGCTCCGCCACCTCGCGCATCAGCGTGCGAACTGCAGGGGTAAGAGCGAGCGTATCGACAGCCGCGCAAGTCATTGTGCCGGACACCTGAGCCGCCCCTGGGCAGCCCATTCAGAGGCGGATCGCCAGATACGCGGCACGCGTCAGCTCCGGTAATCGGCGTTGATCGCGATGTAGCCGTGCGTCAGATCGCAGGTCCACACGGTCGCCGTTCCAGGGCCCATGCCAAGGTCGACTTCGATGCTGATATCCTGCCCTTTGAGATGCTCGGCCACGGGCGCTTCGTCATAATCGGCAAGTGGCAAGCCTTCACGCGCGGCCCAGATGCCGCCGAAGCCGATCGACAGCCGATCACGGTCGGCAGGTTCGCCCGCTTTGCCGACAGCCATCACCACGCGGCCCCAGTTGGCGTCTTCCCCGGCGATTGCGGTCTTGACCAGCGGCGAATTGGCGATGGCCAGCCCGACCTTGCGCGCGCTTTCGTCCGATACGGCGCCGGTAACGGACACGGCGATGAACTTCTGTGCCCCTTCGCCATCGCGCACGACGAGGTGGGCGAGCTGGCGGCAGACATCGGCCAGCGCGGCGGCGAACGCATCGGCGCCGTCATCGTCGAATCCGGTGAGCGGGGCATTGCCGGCTTTGCCGGTGGCGAACGCGAGCACGGTATCGCTGGTGGAGGTGTCGCTATCCACGGTGATGCAGTTGAAGCTCCTGTCGCTTGCCCGGGACAGGCACTCTTGCAGGAAAGCCGGGCTCACGGCGGCATCGGTGAAGATATAGCCCAGCATGGTGGCCATATCGGGCGCGATCATGCCGCTGCCCTTGATGATGGCGGCGAGAGTGACCGTCTTCCCGCCGACAACGGCCTGCGCCGTCGCCCCCTTTGCGAATGTGTCGGTGGTGCCGATAGTGTCGGCGGCATCTTCCCAAGTGCAGGGCGCGGCGTTCAGGGCGGCTTCGACGCCCGCTTTCGCCTTGTCCTTCGGCAGCGGGACGCCAATCACGCCGGTGGAGGAAACGAAGACCTGTTCCTGAGGGCAATCGAGATGGGCGGAGACCTGCGCCATGATCTGTTCCACCGCTTCACGCCCGCGGTAGCCGGTGAAGGCGTTGGAATTCCCCGCATTGACAATCAGTGCGCGGGCAAGACCCTGACTGATATTGTCGCGCCCCAGTTCGACCTCGCTCGAACAGCACACGTTGCGGGTAAACACCCCGGCAACCGCCGTACCTTCGGTCAGTTCGACATATGTCAGGTCGCAGCGCCCCCAATCCTTGTAACCGGCGCGGGCGATATGCGGCGTGGCGCCTGCAATGGCAGGCATTTCGGGGAAGGGGCGGGCGAGGGGGGAAGTCGCGATATCCATGGCGCGGTTCTCTACTGGCGCGGTGCCTCTGCGTAAACGCGGTTTCGCGCTGGACGGATGAATCGCCGCTGATTATCCGTGGCGGCTATGGGGATCAGAACAGTACTAATCGTTATCGCGGCCACGACGTCATGCGTGGGGGTGGTGCACGCGGAGAAGATCGCCCCGCCGCCTGTATCATTGCGTGTGGCGCGTCCCGTGGCCTCACCGGCGACATGGGTCACATCCCAAGACTATCCTGTGAGCGCGATGCACAACGGTGAGAGCGGGACCGCCGTGTTCTTGCTGGATGTCGATGCGAATGGCTTGGTTAGCAATTGCAGGATTACCCGTTCGAGTGGCTCCGCCACGCTGGATGTGGCGACATGCGATGTCGTGAGCCGGCGCGCCCGGTTTCATCCGGTGCGCAACAGTCGGGGCAAAGCCGTCCCCGGCACTTACACCAATGCGATGCGCTGGCAGATACCTCAGAGCAATCCTGCACCTGTGGACGGGTACGCCACTGGAACCCGTAATAGAAACGATCGGTACTGTCCGCGATTGACGGGTGACTGCTTTTGATTCGGCATATCTGAAGAGTGGAAAGGCGATGCTGCCGCAGCCTTTTCGTGACACGCGGAGCGGACATTCTGCGCGAGATGGGTAAATTTCCAGCCCTATCGCGATGACCATGGCGCACAGGTCAGCAAACGCGTGACAATTACCCAAATCGTGAAGACCGAACCGCTGAAGGACTGAAAATGCGCCTTTCGCGCTGGACCTTTGCGATTGCGATGCCTATCTCGGCGGCACCATGTTGCGCCAACTGCTGACTTTCTTTGCACTCATCACGGGCCTTGCCGCGACTGCGGTGCCCGCGCAGGCGCGCATGATCGGCGTTGAAACCCGGGTGGAAGCGACGTTCGAAATCGTCGTTACCGCGGACCGGCGCCAGCAGCAGGCGGCCATGGCCCCCTTGCCGCCGGTGGTGCAGGCAGTGGTGGCGCGCGGCCTCGCGCCCGTGAGCGCAGCACCTGCATGGCGCGGTGTTTATGTTGGGATCGATCGCGCCCGCGAATAGCGCTTGGTTGCATTCAGCCCACGGTTTTTGCCCGCTCCTGTGTCCTGATCCGGATCGGAGCGGGCCTGTATTTCGTCATCACAAAGCAACAGGAACACGCCCATGCTCGGCGGCATTGCCAAGAACCTTTTCGGCTCGTCCAACGACCGATACGTCAAATCGCTCGACAAGATCGTTCGCAAGATCAACGCGCTCGAACCGCAGCTTGAAACGTTCAGCGACGAGGAACTGTCCGCACAGACGGACAAGTTCCGGAACCTGCTCGCCAACGGCAAGACGCTTGACGATATCCTGCCCGAAGCATTCGCCACCATGCGCGAAGCGAGCAAGCGCGTGCTGGAAATGCGCCATTTCGATGTGCAGATGGTCGGCGGTATCGTGCTGCATCGCGGCGAAATCGCCGAAATGCGCACGGGTGAGGGCAAGACGCTGGTCGCCACGCTTGCGACCTATCTGAACGCCATCGAGGGCAAGGGCGTTCATGTCGTTACCGTGAACGATTATCTGGCCCGCCGCGATGCGGAATGGATGGGCCGGGTCCACCGCTTCCTTGGCCTGAGCGTTGGCGTGATCGTGCCCAATATGGGCGAGGCCGAGCGCCGCGAAGCCTATAGCGCGGACATCACTTACGGTACGAACAGCGAATTCGGGTTCGATTACCTGCGCGACAATATGAAGCATTCGCGCGAACAGATGGTCCAGCGCGCCTTCAATTACACCATCATCGACGAAGTGGACTCGATCCTTATCGACGAAGCCCGCACGCCGCTGATCATCTCCGGTCCGACCGACGACAAGGCCGAATTGTACCTGTCCATCGACGCGGTGGTGAAGACGCTCGAGCCCGAATTCTACGAAGCTGACGAGAAGACCAAGAACGTCATGCTGACCGAAGAAGGCGTCGACGCAATCGAACAGCGCCTGTTCGAAGCGGGATTGCTGGAAACCGAGAACCTCTACGATGTCGAGAACACGCAGGTCGTGCACCATCTCGATCAGGCGCTGCGCGCGAATGTCATGTACAAGCGTGACATCGACTACATCGTGAAAGACGGCAAAGTCGTCATCATCGACGAGTTCACCGGGCGCATGATGGATGGGCGCCGCTGGTCGAACGGCCTGCATCAGGCGGTGGAAGCAAAGGAAGGTGTCCGGATCGAACCGGAAAACCAGACTATGGCTTCGATCACCTACCAGAACTATTTCCGCATGTATCCGAAGCTTTCGGGGATGACGGGGACGGCTTCGACCGAGGCGGCGGAATTCTACGACATCTACAAGATGAACGTGGTGACGATCCCGACCAACCTCCCGATCCAGCGGATCGATGAAGAGGACGAATTCTACAAGAACACGCAGGATAAGTTCCAGGCCATCGCCAAGGCGATCAAGGAAAAGCACGATATCGGGCAACCGGTTCTGGTCGGCACTGTGTCGATCGAGAAATCCGAACTGCTTTCCGAATTTCTCAACCGGGAAGGGGTGAAGCATAATGTGCTCAATGCCCGCTTCCATGAGATGGAAGCGCATATCGTTGCTCAGGCGGGCCGTTTGGGCGCGGTGACGATCGCCACCAACATGGCGGGCCGCGGGACCGATATTCAGCTCGGCGGCAATCTCGAATTCCGCGCCGAAGACGAATTGCGGGATATGCCTGAAGGGCCTGAGCGCGATGCGGCGATAGAACGCCTGAAAGCCGAGATCGCGGAAGAAAAGCAGCGGGTGCTGGAAGCGGGCGGGCTGTTCGTTCTCGGCACCGAGCGCCACGAAAGTCGCCGTATCGACAACCAGTTGCGCGGCCGCTCCGGTCGACAGGGTGACCCTGGCCTGTCGCGTTTCTATCTCTGCCTCGAAGACGATCTGCTGCGCATCTTCGGGCCTGACACGCTCTTCGCCCGGATGATGAATTCCAATCTGGCCGATGGCGAAGCGATCGGTTCGCGCTGGCTGTCGAAAGCTATCGAAACCGCGCAGAAAAAGGTCGAAGCGCGCAACTACGACATCCGCAAGCAAGTCGTCGAATACGATGACGTGATGAACGATCAGCGCAAGGTGATTTACGAACAGCGCTCGGAAATCATGGATTCCGAAGCGGTGGACGATGTCGTTATCGATATGCGCCATGACACGGTGAACACGCTGGTCGGCGAAGCATGCCCGCCCGGCTCCTATCCGGAACAGTGGGATATCGCCGGATTGAAGGAGCGCAGCGCCGATATTCTCGGCCTCGATGCGCCTTTCGACGACTGGATGAATGAAGACGCGTTGGAACCGGAAATCCTTGAGGAACGGCTTAGCGCGCTGGCCGATGAAAAGATGGCGGCAAAGCAGGCGACCGCGGATGAGAGCATCTGGCGGCAGGTGGAAAAAAGCGTGCTGCTCGATCGGCTCGACTATCATTGGAAGGAACATCTCGCGACGCTCGATGCGCTGCGTCAGGTCGTCTTCCTGCGCGCCTATGCGCAGCGTCAGCCGATCAACGAATACAAGCGTGAAGCGTTCGCCCTGTTCGAACGGATGCTGGAAACCATCCGCGAGGACGTGACGCGCATCCTCATGAACAGCGAACTGCAGATTCAGCAGGCCGGTCTGGATGCGGATCTGCCCCCGCTTCCTGAACTGCCCGATTTTCTCACCGGCCATATCGATCCGTGGAGCACGATTGCCGAAGCGGGTGGAACCACGCCCGGCTCGGAGGCGATCCTTGGCACTCTGCGTGGCACGCTGCCGGATATTCAATCGGCCACGGGTGCTGCGGCCGACAATCCCTATGCGGAGATGAACATCAGCCGCAACGCGGATTGCCCATGCGGTTCCGGTAAGAAGTACAAGCATTGCCACGGGGCTGTCGGCTGACAGATTCGGGCAAAAGATGAATGGCATGGGGGCCGTTTGGCCCTCCATGCCGCGGATCATCGGTAAAAGGCTGCCTGCGGTTTGAATGCCGCATGGCAGCTTTTTTGCTAGCGACCGTGAACCGTTTGAGAAGACGGCAGCAGGGTGCGTCGCGCCCGATGCGTCAGGCAGACAAAAAGCGCCGCCAGTCACCGGAAAAGCGTTATAATTTGGGGAGGGGTTTCAAGCTGGGAAAACGGAAAAACCGTCTTTTCCCAAGAAGGTAGTGGCTCCCCGAGTAGGATTCGAACCTACGGCCATTCGATTAACAGTCGAATGCTCTACCGCTGAGCTATCGGGGAGCAGCCTCGCTTTCGCTGGGCAGGCCGCGCCTATATGCAGCGGCGTTCGCTTTGGCAACCCCGTCCGGGACTTTGTTTTACCAAAACGCAAAAATTATCGGGATCAGGCGATGAACTGTTCTGTCACGATCCGTTCGTCGAGGCTGTGCCCGGGATCGAACAGCAGAGTCAGCGTGGTCTCGGGATCGATCCGCAGGTGCACATGGGCGATATCGCGCAGTTCCTTCTGATCGGCGACGACCGCCACCGGGCGTTTGGCCGGTTCAAGCACATGCAATTCGATCTGCGAAAAATCGGGAAGAATCGCACCGCGCCACCGCCGGGGGCGAAAGGGGCTGATCGGCGTGAGCGCCAGCATTTTCGAATCGAGCGGAAGAATCGGGCCGTTGGCGGAAAGATTGTAAGCGGTGGAGCCTGCCGGGGTGGCGAGAAGAATCCCGTCACAGAACAGTTCCTCGATTCTCACCTTGCCGTTGACGGTCACTTCGATCTTGGCCGTCTGGCGCGTTTCGCGCAGCAAGGACACTTCGTTGATCGCGCGGAACGTATGGCTCCGCCCGTCTTGGGTCGTGGCGTCCATCAGCAGGGGGGAAACGCTGAAAGACCGGCACATGTTGATTCGGGTGCGCAAATCCGATGACGTATCGAAGCGGTTCATCAGGAAACCCACCGTGCCGCGATTCATCCCGAAAGCGGGCAGCATCCGCCCGCTGTCGAGCATCTGATGCAAGGTGTGCAGCATGAAGCCGTCGCCGCCAAGAACGACCACGGCATCCGCTTCTTCGATCGGCACCCAGTTTTCGGCATCGGCCAGTTCCTGCGCCGCACGCTGCGCCCGCGCGCCTTCAGAGGCGACGAGCGCGAGATGCTTGTAATCGTGCCTGAAAGTCACGGTCGATGTCTCCCACTGCAGGCCCGCGGCCCGCACTCCCCGTAAACCCTATGAGCAGGGGTAAAAATTGGCAACGCGCGAAGCAGCAAGGGCGCGAAATCCGGAATCAGGCATGCTATGAAACCGCGATGAGAGATAGCAATGTTCAATCCTGGTCTTCCGATCGTGACGCGCTGACCGGTCTTGCAAGCGAAGAGACGCTACATGCCCGCTTTTCGGGATGGGCGCAGGCCGCGCAAGCCGGTGAGCGGTGCGCCCCTGTCTATGCCTTGATGCTGGGGTTGCGGCGCTTTGAAACCGTCAATCTGGCCTATGGTGAACAGGTGGGGGACGCGGCGCTGGTGGAAGTCGCCTCGCGGCTGCAGCGCTTTGCCGAGGATGAACTGACCGGTGAGTGGGTTGCCGCCCGCTTGGGGGGCAGCAATTTCCTGCTCGCCGCGAGGGAGGGTTGCGGCCGCGAACGCTGGCAATGGCTGGCGGAGGCGTTGGCCGAAATGATCGCAAAGCCGATCGTCAATCTTCCAGGCGGGGGCACAGTGCGTCTGTGGCCGCGTCTGGCATTGATTCGTGTCGTGCCGAACGAGGATTGCAGCGGTGCAATAGATCGCCTCGCCGAAACGCTGGCGCGGGTACAACGCGATGTCGCGGGAAGGATGCTGTGGGCCGATATCGATCTGACTTTGGCCGGGCGCAGCGTGCGCCAGCTCGAAGCCGATCTGCTGGGCGCACTCGATCGGGATGAGATAGCCATCGTCTATCAGCCCCAGTTCGCAGCGGATGACGACAGGCTGGTCGGGGCCGAGGCTCTGGCGCGGTGGCAACATCCGGAACTGGGACGAATCGGAGCAGGCACCCTGTTCGCCATTGCCGAACGGGCGGATCATGTCGCGCAGCTTTCCCACCATATTGCCACGCGCGCGCTCGCGGGTGCGGCGGGGTGGCCGGAACCATTGCGGCTGTCGCTCAACGTCACTCCGGCGGATCTGACTGCGGCATCCTTCGCCAACAATATTGCCGCGGCTGTGGTCGAAGCGGGCTTTTCCCCCGATCGCCTAACGCTGGAAATCACCGAGCAGTCACTGGTGAGCGATCTGGAACTTTCCTCCGTGGCGCTGACGCATCTGCGTGACATAGGTGTGCGCATCGCACTGGACGATTTCGGCGCCGGGTTCTGCAATTTCCGCTATCTCAAGCTCCTGCCGCTGCATTACCTCAAGCTCGATCGTGTCATGGTCGACGATGTGCTCGACGATCCGCGCGATCTCGCGGTGTTGCGCGGTATCCTGGCCATGGCGAAAGCGCTCGACCTGGAAGTGATCGCGGAAGGAATCGAGAACGAAGACCAGCGCAAGCTGGTCGCACGCGAAGGTTGCGATTATTATCAGGGGTTCTTGCGCGCCGGGCCGATCAGCGCGGAAGCATTCCGCGATTTCGCGGGGCTGTGGAGAAAACAGGGCAGCAGGCCCTAGCTCGCGGCTTTCCCCATTTTGCGCACGATGCCGGACAGTCCCTTGGTCAACTGGAACAGACCGTTGAGGCGGCTTTGGGGATCGCCCCAGGCGCGATTGATCGCCAGCTTCATATCCGGGCGCAGCTTTGCCGTGTCCTTCAGCCGTGCGACATAGGCGATCAACCCGGCGGGATCGGGGAACATATCGTTGTGGAAGCTCACCAGCGTGCCGCGCGCGCCCACGTCGATCTTGGCGATATGGGCTTCGATGGCCTGATGCTTGATTTCGATCAGCTTCACCAGATTGGCGGTTGAATCGGGCAAGGGGCCGAAACGGTCGATCATTTCTGCCGCCAGGGCTTCGATCTCGGCCTTGTCCTTCGCATCGTTCAACCGGCGATAGAGCGCCATACGCACCGCAAGGTCGGGGACATAGTCTTCCGGAATCTGGATCGGCGCATCCACCGTGATCTGGGGAGACAGGCCGGCGGTTTCACGTTCCAGCCCCATATCGCCCGCCTTTGCCGCGAGAATCGCGTCTTCCAGCATCGATTGGTAAAGTTCGAAGCCGACTTCGCGGATATGGCCCGATTGCTCGTCGCCAAGGAGATTGCCCGCGCCGCGGATATCGAGATCGTGGCTGGCAAGCTGGAAGCCCGCCCCGAGCGTATCGAGATCGCCGAGCACTTTGAGCCGTTTTTCGGCGACTTCGCTCAGAGCCTGATCGCGCGGATGCGTCAGATAGGCATAAGCGCGCAGCTTGGAGCGCCCCACGCGGCCGCGCAGCTGGTAGAGCTGGGCAAGCCCGAAACGGTCCGCGCGGTGGACGATGATCGTATTGGCCGAGGGGATATCGAGCCCGCTTTCGACGATCGTCGTCGAAAGCAGCACGTCATACTTTCGCTCGTAGAACGCGCTCATGCGTTCTTCGACTTCGCCCGGGCTCATCTGGCCATGCGCGGTGACGAATTTGATTTCGGGAATGGTGTTGTGCAGCCATTCCTCGATTTCGGGAATGTCGGCGATGCGCGGCACGATCAGGAAGCTCTGGCCCCCGCGATGATGTTCGCGCAGCAAGGCTTCGCGCATCACCATGTCATCCCATTCCATCACATAAGTGCGCACGGCAAGCCGGTCGACCGGGGGTGTCTGAATGGTCGACAGTTCGCGCAGGCCGGACATGGCCATTTGCAACGTGCGGGGAATCGGGGTTGCCGTCAGCGTCAGCACATGCACATCGGTGCGCAACGACTTCAGCTTTTCCTTGTGATTGACGCCAAAGCGCTGCTCTTCGTCGACAATCACCAGGCCCAGGCGTTTGAACTGAACCGATTTCGACAGCAACGCATGCGTGCCGATCACCACATCGACCGTGCCATCGGCCAGCCCGGCGCGGGTGTCCGCCGCTTCCTTCGCCGGGACAAGGCGGGACAGGCGACCTACTTTCAGCGGAAAACCGGCGAAGCGTTCGGAGAAATTGGCGAAGTGCTGGCGCGCGAGAAGCGTGGTGGGGGCAATCACGGCAACCTGTTGCCCGCTCATCGCCGCGACGAACGCGGCGCGCAGGGCCACTTCGGTCTTGCCGAACCCGACATCGCCGCAAACCAGCCTGTCCATGGGCCGACCCTCGGACAGATCGCCCAGCACGTCGGTGATGGCGCGCTCCTGATCGTCGGTTTCGGACCATGGGAAGCGATCGACAAACTGGTTGAACGCGGCATCGTCCGGCACCAGCGCTGGCGCGTGCCGCAGCGCGCGGGCGGCGGCGGTGCGCATCAGTTCATGAGCGATTTCGCGGATGCGTTCCTTGAGGCGCGCCCGTCGGCGCTGCCAGGCTTCGCCGCCCAGCTTATCCAGCGGGACCCCTTCATGACCGCTGCCATAGCGGGACAGCACATCGATATTTTCGACTGGAATGTAGAGCTTGTCGCCACCGGCATATTCCAGCATCACGCAATCGTGCGGGCTCTTGCCCACGGGGATCGATTCCAGCCCGGCATAGCGCCCGATACCGTGTTCCATATGAACGACGAGATCGCCCGGGTGCAGGGCTGAAAGCTCTGCCAGGAAAGCATCGCTGTCCTTGCGCTTCTTCTTGCGGCGGACGAGCCGGTCGCCAAGGATATCCTGTTCGGTGACCAGTTCGATTGTGTCGTTGGCAAAACCCGTTTCCAGCGGGAGGACGACAGCAACCGGCTTACCCTTGGCCGACAGCCCGAGCGCTTCCTGCCAGGTTTCTGCCAGCGCCATTTCGGCCCCGGCTTCCCCGATGATCGAAGCGAGGCGGGCGCGGCTGCCGGTGGAGTAGGCTGCCAGCAAGGGCTTCCTGCCCTGCGCGGCCAATCCACGGAAATGCAGCGCAGCCGCCTGATAGACGTTGTCCCCGCGTGCCCGTTCGGGCGAAAAGTCGCGAGACGAGGAGAAGCCGAAATCGATGACCGATGCGCTTTCTGGCTGGGCGAAGATGTCCGCCTTGTGCACGGGCCAGGCGCTGACGATGGCGGCGAATTCGCTGTCCGGCAGATAAAGCGCTGCGACATCGAGCGGGCGATAGCTGCCCGCCGCTTGCCCAGCCGTCTTGCTGCGAGCGGCGTGGTAATCCGCAATGTCCGACAAACGCTCTTCCGCTGCCCCCGCCGCCGACTGGTCCATCACGATCACATCGCCGGGGGCGAGGTGATCGAAAAGCGTGGTCAGCCGCTCTTCGAACAATGGCAGCCAGTGTTCCATGCCTGCGAGACGGCGGCCGTCGCTCACCGCCTGATAGAGCGGATCGCCAGTGGCGGCGGCCCCGAACAGTTCGCGATACCGTCCACGGAAGCGCTTGACCGATTCGTCATCGATCAGGGCTTCGCTGGCGGGAAGCAGCAGGTGCCCCTCCAAGACGCCGGTTGTCCGCTGGGTGTTGGGATCGAACAGGCGCAGCGATTCCAGTTCATCGCCAAAAAAGTCGAGCCGCAATCCCTGATCGAGGCCGGAAGGGAAAATATCGAAGATGGAGCCGCGTACCGCATATTCGCCCGCATCCACCACCGTGTCGGTACGTGAATAACCCTGCCGCTGGAGCAGGGCGATCAGGCTTTCCCGGCCGATCTCGATACCGGGCTTCAGCGCCCGCACCGATTCCCGGATGCGGAATGGGGTGAGCACCCGCTGCAATACGGCATTGATGGTGGTGACAAGCAGCTGCGGGCGTTCACCGCGCATTTGCAGGCGATGGAGTGCGGCGAGCCGCCGCGCACTGACGGAAAGGGCAGGGCTTGCGCGATCATAAGGAAGGCAATCCCACGCCGGAAATTCGAGGATTTCCAGTTCCGGGGCGAAGTAGGCGGCAGCTTCGCTGACTGCGCGCATCGCCGCATCGTCGGGGGCAATGAATACGGCACGCCCGCTACCTCCCGGGCCACCGGCGGCGCGGGCGAGATCGGCCATGAGCAGCGGCTGCGCCCCGCGCGCCACCGCCGCGAGAGTCAGCGGTTGTTCGGCATGCAGGAGAGCGGGAAGATTGGCCATGGGAACGATAGGGTGAGCGGTTGTCCGCTCCTTCTCAGCGATTGATTTCGACGTAGTCGAGCCGCTGCATCAGTTCCATCTGCGGCCCGCGAAATTCTTCAGGCACAGACAGCGTTTGCAGCGCCCAGGCCATGACATCGACATCGTCTTCTTCGAGCAAGGCTTCGAACCAGGCGAGTTCGGCTTCGGACCAGGTGGCGTGATACCGGTCGAAGAATCCACCGATCATATAGTCGGCCTCGCGTGTACCGCGATGCCAGGCGCGGAACTTGCAGCGGGCGAGACGAGCGGAGTTGTCGGACATCGTTGCGCCGGTAAGCCAGACCGGCCTTGCAGGCAAGCCCCGCGACCATGCGCCGTTTCGTGGCGCGCGATCAGATGCCGTCTGATATCCGGCGGTTCATATCTGGCGGTCCTGTCATCATGCCGTCTATGGTGCGGTCATGCGCCCGGAAACCCTCAATCCCTTGTTCGTCGATGCGGAAAGCCTGGAGGGAGTCGGGCCCAAATTGCGCAAGCCGCTGGAAAAGCTGGGGCTGACGCGGGTCAAGGATCTGGCCTACCATTTGCCGGACCGGTTCGTGCAGCGCCGGACAGTGGCGCATCTCGATGAAGCGGACGTGGGGGAACAGATCGTTGTTGCGCTGACCGTCACCGATCAGCGCAGTTCGGCGGGGCGGGGGCCTTTCCGGGTGTTGACGCAGGATGCGCGCGGCAATGTTTGCACGCTGACCTATTTCGGCCGTGCCTCCTATAGCGCCAGGAAGCTCCTGCCGGTGGGGGAGACGCGCTGGATCGCTGGCAGGCTCGATCAATATGGGCAGGCCTTGCAGATTGTGCATCCGGACCATGTGGAGGCGGATAGCAGCGCGCTATTGGGTAAGCTCAACGAGCCGGTCTATCCGCTGGCGGAAGGACTGACGCAGCCGCGCATTGCCAGCCTCGCCGCACAGGCGCTCGAACGCCTGCCGGAAATGCCCGAATGGATCGAACCCGGTCTTTTCGGAAAAATGCAGTGGCCCACGTGGCGCGACGCTTTGCATCTGGCCCATCGCGACACGCATACCGGCGAGCGCGATCGTCTTGCCTATGATGAATTGCTGGCCAATTCGCTGGCGCTGATGCTGGTCAAAAGCGCGAATCGCGCGCGGCGGGGGCAGGCCTTGATAGGCGATGGTCGGCTGCGCGATCTGCTGGCCCTGCCATTCCCGCTGACCGGGGCGCAGCGACGGACGATTCGTGAGATCGAAGGCGATCTGGCGCAGGACGTGCCGATGCTCCGTCTGCTTCAGGGCGATGTCGGGGCGGGCAAGACGGTGGTCGCGCTGGAAGCGATGCTGATCGCTGTCGAGGCAGGGACGCAGGCGGCCATGCTGGCGCCGACGGAAATCCTCGCTCGGCAGCATTACGAGACATTGCGCAAGCTGGCCGCACCCACCGGCGTGCGCGTGGCGCTTCTGACCGGGCGCGACAAGGGCAAGGCGCGCGAATCGACTCTGATGGGTTTGCTGGACGGCAGTATCGATCTGGTGGTCGGCACACATGCGATTTTCCAGGACACGGTGGCCTATCGCAATCTCGCGCTGGTGGTGATCGACGAGCAGCATCGCTTCGGCGTGGGGCAGCGGCTGATGCTGGCGCAGAAAGGCAAAGTCGCCCCGCATTGTCTGGCGATGACGGCGACCCCGATACCGCGCACGCTCACACTGGCGCAATATGGCGAGATGGACGTGTCGCGGCTCGATGAACTGCCTCCGGGGCGGCAGGCGATCGATACGCGCGTGATCGCGCAGGAGCGTCTCGGGGATGTGGTGGCGGCTATTCAGCGGCATATCGCCACGGGACAGCAAGCGTACTGGGTTTGCCCGATGGTGCGCGAGAGCGAAACGGACGATCTCGCCGCGGCCGAGGCACGCCACGCGGCCTTGCGCGAACACTTCGGCGACACCGTGGTGCTGGTCCATGGGCAGCTTCGCCCTGAAGCCAAGGATCACGCCATGGAGCGATTCGCCCGGGGCGAGGCGAAGCTGTTGGTGGCGACCACGGTGATCGAAGTCGGGGTCGATGTGCCCAATGCCACGCTGATGGTGATAGAACAGGCGGAACGTTTCGGCCTCGCCCAGTTGCACCAGCTCAGGGGCCGCGTGGGGCGGGGGAGCGAGAAATCGGTCTGCCTCCTGCTGCGCGGGGAACAGCTTTCCGAAACGGGCAAGGAACGTCTCGCACTGATGCGGGAAACGCAGGACGGCTTCCGGCTGGCGGAAGAAGACCTGCGCCTGCGCGGTGGCGGTGAATTGCTGGGCACACGACAATCAGGAGATACGCCGTTCCGCGTGGCGTCGCTGGAGCAGATTCAGAAACTGTTGCCTCTGGCGCACGACGATGCGCGTCTGTTGATCGAACGCGATGGCGGGCTGGATTCGCCCCGTGGCGAGGCCGCGCGTCTGCTGCTCTATCTGTTCGAGCGGGACTGGGGCGTGCAGCTGCTGCGCGGTGGATAAACGCAGGCCGGATGGCTCAAGAAATTGGAATTTTGGAGTGCGAGCCTGAACCTGCGCCCGAAAGCGGATGTTGCTGGATATTGGGGTTAACAGGCTGAAATCAGCAAGAAATTGGTCGGGGAGAGAGGATTCGAACCTCCGGCCCCTGCCTCCCGAAGACAGTGCTCTACCAGGCTGAGCTACTCCCCGACCAGACCGCCGATGCCGAAGCATCTGCGAGGCAGGAGCGGGCCTATAGTAGGCGTTTTGCGGGGTGGCAACCTGCAATTGAAAAACGTGCATGCAATTGTTGCCGGAGCCATGAACAATCCGCGATTTTCGGCGTGGCTGATGTTTCCATCCCTGCCGAAATCGCTCTAGGATGCGGCATGGCCAGCACTCCATTTCACACCAATTCCGCCGCAGAACGCCATTGGGAATGGCAATATCTCGATCTCATGCGCCGTATCTGGACGGAAGGTGACGAGCGCGTGGATCGCACGGGCATCGGCACGCGGTCGATTTTCGGAACACAATTGCGATTCGATCTGACAGGTGGCCGTGTTCCTCTCATCACCACCAAGCGGGTCTATTGGAAAACGGCGGCGCGGGAGATGCTGTGGTTCCTTAGCGGGGAAACCAATATCCGTCCGCTGGTGCTGCAAGGGGTGAAGATCTGGAACGAATGGCCCCATGCCCGCTATGTCCGTGAAACCGGCGATTCGATGCCGCTGGATCGCTTCGTGGAGCGAATCGCGCAGGATGAAGCCTTCGCGGCCGAGTGGGGCGATCTGGGCCCTGTCTATGGCAAGCAATGGGTCGATTGGCCGACCTATGAAGCCACGGGTGACGGGCTTTACCGCAAAGGGAAGGGCATCAATCAGGTCGCGCAGGTGATCGATAGCCTGATCCGCAATCCCGGCAGCAGGCGGCACATCATCGAGGGATGGAATGTGGCCGAGCTCGATTCGATGGCTCTGCCCCCTTGCCACAAGACCTATCAGTTCCACGTTGCGGACGGGCGGCTGAGCTGTGCGCTCTATCAGCGGAGCTGCGATGTGGCGCTCGGCCTGCCTTTCAACCTGTGGGGTGGTGCGATGCTGACTCACATGATCGCTCAGCAAACCGGATTGCAGCCGGGCGAACTGATCTGGATGGGAGGCGATACCCATCTCTATCTCAATCATGCCCATCTGGTCGAAGAGCAGTTGAGCCGCACCCCGCAGGGCGAACCGACACTGTCTTTGCTGCGCATCCCGGATTCGATCTTTGCCTATCGAATCGAGGATTTTGCCGTGGATGGCTATGCGCCGCAGGCGCCGATCGTGGCCCCGGTCGCGGTTTAGCGGACGACCGCGCTGTAGGTGATCCGGCCATTGGTGCCGCGCACCCGCCAGCGGACATTGGTAACGTCTTCGGGTGATGCGAGGCGTACGCCATCCCCATCGCGCATGCGCAAGGCACCCAGCTTGCCCCAGTTGCGCCCACCGTCGATGGAAATCTCCTCGTCGCCCACGCTGCTGCGCTGAAAGGCGAGATGACGGGGCACGGCAAGAGTGACAGTGGAAGCCTGCTTGCCGCCGGGCGCCCGCCAATCGAGAATTGTCACCACGCGGTCGCCCGCACCCAAAGTCGAGGCTCGCTCGACCATGCGTGCGTCCATCCGCCCGCCAAGATTTGCCCGTTCGACGAAAATGGCGCTCTTGATCGATGCGGGGGTGTCGGCCGCGTGAATGGCCTGTGTGGCGAATGCGGCCAGAATGGCCAAACTATAGATACGCATGTGGATATTTGCCCCTGTCCCTGTCAGGCCGGACATTCCCGAAAACCAACGAAAAAATGGTTAACGCCACTGGCCGATTTCGTTGTGTGGGAACTTTTTTGCGTAAAGGAAAAAACCTATGCGAAGCTTTGTTGACAGCCTGCCGATGCTCGCCTAGTGGGCCCTCACCCAAGCGGTGCAACGCCCTAGAGAACGCGGGTGTAGCTCAGTTGGTTAGAGCGCCGGCCTGTCACGCCGGAGGTCGCGGGTTCGAGCCCCGTCACTCGCGCCACTTGGGTAACTTCTTGATTGGAGTGCGAAAAAGCCCCGGCAAATGCCGGGGCTTTTTGCATTATGCTATGGCAGCGAGCGGGCGGATCAGGCGTTGGGCGGGATGCGCCAGCTACCCGTTTCCATCCACACCAGGAAGCGCTTGAGCGGCAGCAGCCAGATCGTTCCTAGCACGATATAGGCGACGGTCTGGGCGAGCACATGCCAGCCTGCGATGAGATCGGAAGCCTTGGCCACCAGCACGGCGTAAACCGCAAGAGCGAAGAGGAGGCCCAGAATGCCAAAAGGGATTCGCAAGGTTGGCTTGTCTCGCATCGGGATATCCTAGAATGGTCCGTAGAGCCGTGTGGGGGTGACCACTGCGGCCAGAGGGTGATCGTGCGCTTCGAGCGGCAATGTGTCCACAAGCTGGCAATCCCACGCAAGCCCGATTGCGATCTTGTCCGGATTCGCTTCGAACCAGCGATCATAATGGCCGCCGCCCTGGCCGAGCCGATGCCCCTCGGTGGTGAATCCCACCAGCGGCACGAACAGCACATCGGGAATCACGGCCGGGGCCGCGTGGTTGGGCTGAAGGACCTGATAGGGCCCCGGCGTCAGGTCGCTTTCCTCGAAAGGGTCGGTGAAAGCGGCGAATTCCATGGCGCTGCCCCGGCCGGAGAAACGCGGCAAAGCAATCGTGTGCCCGGCTTCGTAAAAAAAGCGCGCGTAGGATGCGGCGGGCGCTTCATGGGGTGTCGCCCGGTAAAGGCCGACCGTTGCCCCTTGCGGAACCATGTCGGCCACGGGGCGTGGCGGGCGCAGGAACAACAGGGCGCGCGTGGCATTGGGCAGCGCCGCCACATGTTTGCGCCGCTGCGCGCGCAACGTGTTTCTGAGATTGTCTTTGGAAATGCCCGTCATGTCATGACCCCAGGCAGGCAAAGGGCAGAACGCCCCGCCGGTGGATTGTGTCCTGTGCCCGATGCCGTGCCGGGCGGATCAGGGGAAAGAGAAAGTGACGGGAACCACCATGGGTCGGTACCGGGAAATCCTCTGACGCCCAAACGTCAGGTGGGAGCCATGTGCGGCGGACCAGGGTCCGGGCAGGGACAGCCCCCTTGGATTGCTTATAGCCTCAGGGATATTCTCTAACGGCTCGTGCCGGGCAGTCCCCGTCAGGGCTGTATGTAGGGGGGCTGCTGGCCAGTCTCAAGTGTTCTCGAACTGCGTGGCGAGATTTTCGAGACGCGTCGCAATCCGGTCCAGCGCGGGGGCGATGGCCTCCAGCGGATCTTCGGTTGCGGGGGTGGGCGCCGATTCGCCCTTGTTCCTGCGGGCTTCGTCCACTTCGTCCGCCAGCAGCAACGCGGCAAACAGCAGAGAGCGGACCTCGTTCTGCCCACCGGCCGTGCCCATGGAGATGATCTTGGCATCGATCGCCTGGCCAAGCGAAACGACATGTTCTTCCTCGCCGGGCGAGCAAGCCACCGCATATTGGCGGCCACCGATCTTGAGTGTCACGTTGCTCATGGGGCGAGGCTCACGGAAAAGAGGTCATGAAGGAATGCGGCTATTTTTCGAGCGCACCGATCAGCGTGTCGAGCTCTGCCAGAGTCGTTCCCACACTGCCGCGTAAGGCTTCGTGGCGGCTGAAAAGGTCGGCATCTGGTGCCGGCGCGGCACGTCGGCCGACGGCTTCCAACCGGGTCAGGGCGGCCTCGATCCGGGCAATCGCCTGCAATGTCTGCTCCCGTTTCATACCCGATGGCTAGCGCAAAGCGCCGCCCTGGCAAAGATTTGTTCGGCCCTGTTCCCAAAAACCTGCGGAAAACCTTTGTTGGCTGATAGGGTGCACACGCTTGACGGGGGGGCTTGCGTTAGCAAAGGAGACCCCGCGCCGAATCGCTTGACTTCTCATACCACCGCCGGCGCAATGCAGGAGCACCCTTCGCATGAGCCTCGATCCGTCCCGCCTGGCGCCTATGGCCAATGCCATTCGCGCGCTCTCGATGGATGCCGTGCAGGCGGCCAACAGCGGCCACCCCGGTATGCCGATGGGCATGGCCGATGTCGCGGCCGTGCTGTGGTCAAACTATCTCAAATTCGATCCCACCGATCCGCACTGGCCGGATCGCGACCGTTTCGTGCTTTCGGCGGGCCACGGCTCGATGCTGATCTATGCGCTGCTCAATCTCAGCGGCTATGCGCGTCCGACGATGGATGACATCCGCAATTTCCGCCAGCTCGGCAGCCCTTGCGCCGGCCACCCGGAAAACTTCCTTCTCGATGGCGTGGAATGCACCACCGGCCCACTGGGCCAGGGGCTGGCCATGGCCGTGGGCATGGCCATCGCCGAACGGCATCTCAACACGAAGTTCGGCGATGATCTCGTCGATCACCGCACCTGGGTGGTTGCGGGCGACGGATGCCTGATGGAAGGCATCAATCATGAAACGATCGGTATCGCCGGCCATCTGAAGCTTGGCCGCCTGATCGTGCTGTGGGATGACAACAACATCACCATCGACGGGACTGCCGATCTGTCGACCAGCGAAGACGTAAAAGCCCGCTATGAGGCGACCGGCTGGCACGTGGTGAGCTGTGACGGGCACGACTATGCCGATATCGCTCGCGCCATCGACGCCGCCGTTGCGGATGAGCGCCCTTCGCTGATCGCGTGCAAGACGCTGATCGGGAAAGGCGCCCCGAACAAGCAGGGCACTTCGGCCACGCACGGTTCGCCGCTGGGCGCGGACGAAGTGGCCGCCACGCGCGATGTGCTGGGCTGGACCGCCGCTCCGTTCGACATTCCGGCGGATGTGGCGCTCAACTGGCAGCAAACCGGCAATGCCGGGCGCGAAGCGCATCAGGCATGGCAGAGCCGTTACAACCAGGCGGGTGAACGCGCCGCCGCATTCCAAGCTTATCTGAACAGTGCAGGGGAAACGGCGGGCAAAGCGCTGGAGCCCTTTATCGCCGGCCTCGCCCGCGAGCCGAAGACGGTGGCAACCCGCAAGGCATCCGAAATGGCGCTCGGCCCGCTGACCGAGGCGATTCCGCAGATGATCGGCGGTTCCGCCGACCTTACCGGTTCCAACAATACCAAGACGGCGGCCACCGGGCCACTGTCGGCCAAGAATTACGGCGGCCGGTACATCTATTACGGCATCCGTGAATTCGGCATGGCCGCTGTGATGAACGGCATGGCGCTGCATGGCGGGGTCGTGCCCTATGGCGGCACGTTCCTGGTGTTCAGCGATTACGCCCGCAATGCGATCCGCATGTCGGCATTGCAGCAGACCGAAACGGTGTACGTGCTGACGCATGATTCCATCGGCCTTGGCGAAGATGGCCCGACTCATCAGCCGGTCGAACACGTCATGAGCCTGCGCCTGATCCCCAATCTCAATGTCTATCGCCCGGCCGATGTGATTGAAACGGCGGAATGCTGGGCGCTGGCGCTGCAGACGGCGGGCACACCTTCGATTCTGGCGCTGACCCGGCAAAATCTGCCGCAATTGCGCGGCGAAGGGGATGAGAACTGGACTTCAGCGAGCAACCGCTCTGCCCGTGGGGCCTATCGTCTGCGCGATGCGCAGGCCGAACGGCGGGTGATCCTGATCGCCACCGGTTCGGAAGTGCATCTGGCCGTCGAAGTGGCCGAAAAGCTCGAAGCGCAGGGCGTCGGTGCGGACGTGGTGTCCATGCCGTGCATGGAACTGTTCGAGCAGCAGGACGAAGCGTATCGCGACAGCATTCTGCCGGACGTTCCTTCCAGCCAGATTCTGCGCGTTTCGATCGAGGCGGGCGTTACCCAGGGTTGGGAACGTTTCACCTCGCACAAGGGGCTGAACATCGGTTTGGACCGCTTCGGGGCTTCCGCACCGGCCGAAGTCCTGTTTGAACGCTTCGGCTTTACCGCCGATGCGATCATTTCCAAAATCCTTGCGAAATTAGAAGTCTAACAGGAGTTTAGTACATGGCGACGAAGGTTGCGATCAACGGTTTCGGACGTATCGGGCGCAATGTCGCTCGTGCTATTCTGGAACGCACCGACCACGATCTGGAACTGGTTTCGATCAACGATCTGGCTGATGCCAAGGCCAATGCGCTGCTGTTCAAGCGCGACAGCGTCCATGGGCCGTTCAGCGGTTCGGTCGAAGTCGACGGCAACGATCTGATCATCAACGGCAAGCGCATCCAGGTCACTGCCGAGCGCGATCCGGCCAAGCTGCCGCACGCGGCCAACGGCATCGACATCGCGCTGGAATGCACCGGTTTCTTCACCAACCGCAAGGGCGGCCAGGCGCACCTCGATGCCGGCGCTAAGCGCGTGCTGATTTCGGCTCCGGGCAAGGAAGTCGATCTGACGGTGGTCTATGGCGTCAACCATGACAAGCTGACCGCCGATCACCTGATCGTTTCCAATGCATCGTGCACCACCAACTGCCTCGCGCCCTTCGCCAAGGTTCTGAACGAAGCCATCGGCATCGAACGCGGCCTGATGACCACGATCCACGCGTACACCAACGACCAGAAGATCCTCGACCAGATCCACGACGATCCGCGCCGCGCCCGTGCAGCCGCGATGTCGATGATCCCGACCACCACCGGCGCCGCCCGCGCCGTGGGTGAAGTGCTGCCCGAACTGAAGGGCAAGCTGGACGGTTCGGCGATCCGCGTGCCGACTCCGAACGTCTCGGTCGTCGACCTGACTTTCACGCCGAAGCGTGACACGACGGTGGAAGAAGTGAACGCGCTGCTCAAGGCTGCTGCCGATGGCCCGCTCAAGGGCGTCCTCGGCTTCACCGACGAGCCGCTGGTTTCGATCGACTTCAACCACGATGCGCACAGCTCGACCATCGACAGCCTCGAAACCGCGGTTCTCGATGGCAAGCTGGTTCGGGTGCTGAGCTGGTACGACAACGAATGGGGCTTTTCCAACCGCATGGTCGATACGGCCGGCGTGATGGGCAAGCTGATCTAAGGACGGCAATCTGGCCCGCCTGCTTCTGCCACGGTGCAGGGCAGGCGGGCCATTTTTCTATATTGGGCGCCTGCTGCGCGGACGGAAACGGATATGACGGCTTTCAAGACCCTCGACGATCTCGGCGACATCACCGGCAAGGTCGCGCTCGTTCGCGTCGATCTCAATCTGCCGATGCAGGACGGCCATGTTACCGATACCACCCGCGTCAAGGCTTCGGCGCCGACGATTCTCGAACTGGCGGATCGCGGAGCCAAGGTTCTCCTTCTGGCCCATTTCGGCCGCCCGAAGGGGGAGCGCAATTCGACCATGTCGCTCAGCCTGGTGCAGGGCGCGGTGGAAAACGTGCTTGGCCGCGAAGTGATGTTCATTCCCGAAGTGGCGGGCGATGTGGCCAAGCAGGCCATCGGCATCCTGCGCGCGGGCGATATCGGCCTGCTGGAAAACACCCGCTTCTGGAAGGGCGAGGAAAAGAACGATTCCGAATTCGCGCAGGCGATTGCTGCCAATGCGGATATCTACGTCAACGACGCCTTTTCCGCCGCGCACCGTGCGCATGCGACGACCGAGGGGCTGGCGCAGATCTTACCTGCCTATGCCGGCCGGGCGATGCAGGCGGAACTCGAAGCGCTCGACAAGGCGTTGGGCAGTCCGGAAAAGCCGGTGGCGGCGGTTGTCGGCGGGGCCAAGGTTTCGACCAAGCTGGCGGTGCTCGAACATCTCGTCGGGCAGGTCGATCACCTGATTATCGGCGGCGGCATGGCCAACACATTCCTGGCCGCGCGCGGCGTGGATGTGGGCAAATCGCTGTGTGAACACGACCTCGCGGCAACTGCCGAAAAGATCATGGATGCGGCGGACAAGGCGGGTTGCACCGTGCATCTGCCCTATGACGTGGTGGTGGCGAAGGAATTCGCGGCCAATCCGCCATCGATGCGCACCTGCAACGTGCATGAAGTGGCCGCCGATGAAATGATTCTCGACGTCGGTCCGCAAGCGGTCGAAGCGCTGGGCGATGTGCTCAAGACCTGCCGCACGCTGGTGTGGAACGGGCCGATGGGGGCGTTCGAAACGCAACCTTTCGATGCCGCCACGGTCGCGCTGGCGCGCACGGCCGCTGCGCTGACCAAGGAAAGCTCGCTGGTTTCCGTGGCGGGAGGTGGCGATACCGTGGCCGCTTTGAACCATGCCGGTGTGGCGCAGGATTTCACGTACATCTCCACCGCAGGCGGGGCCTTCCTCGAATGGATGGAAGGCCGTGAACTGCCTGGCGTCGCCGCGCTGGAAAAATGATCCGGCTGGCCGCCATCGATCATGTCGTGTTTCGCGTGCGGGACATGGTGAGGATGGTGGCCTTTTACGAGGATGTTCTCGGCGCACGGATCGAGCGGAGAGTGGACGATATAGGGCTGGTCCAGTTGCGTGCTGGATCGGCGCTCGTCGATCTGGTCGATTGCGCCGCGCCGCTGGGCAGGGAGGGCGGCCCGCCGCCTGCCGCCACCGGGGGCAATGTCGATCACGTCTGCTTTCGGGCCGAACCTTGGGATGAGCCGGCGCTTCTTGCCCATCTTGCCGCGCACGGTTGTGGCGATCTGGAGGTGGCGCGGCGCTATGGCGCGGAAGGTTTCGGGCCGAGCATTTACATTTTCGATCCTGAAGGCAACCGGATCGAGTTGAAAGGACCGCCCGAGACGGGCTGTGCAGAGGAATAGCCGTGCCGTTGCCCCGGCGGCAGGCAATATGGTTGTCGCAGTTGCGGCAGGAAGGAGGGGCGGTTAAGGCCCCTTCAAACACTATTCTAGGCAAAGAGGCAGGCTGACAATGCAGCATCAGGACATGGTGAAGAAGATTGGCGACGGCAACGGCTTTATCGCGGCCCTCGACCAGAGCGGCGGTTCGACGCCAAAAGCGCTGAAGGGCTACGGCATCGAGGAAAACGCCTATTCCAACGACGACGAGATGTTTGCGCTGATTCACCAGATGCGCAGCCGCATCATCAGTTCGCCGGCTTTCACGGGCGACAAGGTGATCGGTGCGATCCTGTTCGAAAAGACGATGGACGGCACCGTTGACGGCAAGCAGACCCCGACCGCGCTGATCGAAAAGGGCGTGGTGCCTTTCATCAAGATCGACAAGGGCCTCGAAGACGAAGCCAACGGCGTCCAGTTGATGAAGCCGATGCCCGAACTCGACGCGCTGCTGACCAAAGCGAAGGGTCTTGGCGTGTTCGGCACCAAGGAACGTTCGGTCATCAATTCGGCCAATCGCGAAGGCATTGCCGCAGTCGTTGCGCAGCAGTTCGAAGTGGGCAAGCAAGTGCTCGCCCATGGCATGATGCCGATGATCGAGCCTGAAGTGAACATCAAGAGCGACACCCGCGCCGAATGCGACCAGATTCTGCTCGAGGAAATTCTCAAGAATCTCGATGCACTGCCGGATGGCACGCAAGTGATGCTCAAGCTCAGCCTGCCGGTGAAGGCGGGCCTGTTCGATCCGCTGGTCGACCATCCCAAAGTGCTGCGCGTTGTGGCGCTCTCGGGCGGTTACAAGCGCCCTGAAGCTTGCGCGGAACTGGCCAAGAACCGGGGCATCGTCGCCAGCTTCAGCCGTGCGCTGCTGGAAGACCTGCGCGCGCAGATGAGCGATGACGAATTCAACGCTTCGCTCGCCAGCGCAATCGACGAAATCTACCAGGGTTCCACCAAGAAGGTCGCTGTCGCGGCCTGATCGCGAGCCGGGGCGGGATCAGAATCCGCCCATGAAGCGAAAACCGAAGCGGTAGTCTCTGAGCGAGCCTGCCGCTTCGCTGTTTCTGGGTGGGGTAACTTCGACCAGTTCGAGATTGCCATCGGCCACATGAACAGGTTTGCCCAGCGTCAACTCACGTGCCTCGCTGCCCGATCCGAGATCGATCCGTGCCTTGATTCTGACCCGGCCCGCCCACACACATTTAACGCCTGTAGGGCAGCGGCTGTCTTCCAGCAGCGCGAGAGGCGTCACATGCGGCCCATCGACATAGACTTTCTCACCCAGTCGGGCGCGGGCGATGCCGTCTTCCGGAGCGGCGTCTTTGGTTGTGGCGCAGGCGGATAGCGCGGCGCAGGCGGCAAGGAGGAACAATTTGCGCATGGGCTCATAATGCCTCATGCACGGGACTGGTTCCAGCCTCTTGGCGGCGGACGCTTGCAGCGATAGAGGCGTGTGTCATGTCCGATTGCCAACTCTATCTGATCTCGCCGCTTGATGTCGGCGGCAATTTCCCCGAACGGCTTGCTCGGGCGATCGATGCCCAACTTCCGGCGATGCCTGTCACCGCGTTCCAGTTTCGCGTGAAAGGCCTCGATCAGCATGAGGCCGCCCGCCTTGCGGAGCCGTTGCAGGCTGTTTGTGCGGCACGCGACGTGGCGTTCATCGTCAATGACTCGGTTGCGCTGGCCAAACGCCTGGGCGCGGACGGGGTGCACCTGGGGCAGGGAGATGGCGATGTGCGCGAAGCCCGCGCCGCACTGGGGCGTGAGGCGCAGATCGGAGTGACTTGCCACAACAGCCGCCACCTGGCGATGGAAGGCGGCGAGGCGGGGGCGGATTACGTTGCTTTCGGAGCGTTTTTCCCGACCGCGACCAAGGAAGTCGAACATCGCGCCGAACCGGAAATTCTGACCTGGTGGCAGACGCTGTTCGAATTGCCTTGCGTCGCTATTGGTGGAATCACCCCTGAAAATTGCCTTCCGCTGGTGCAGGCGGGGGCGGATTTCCTCGCAGTGTGCGGCGCGGTCTGGAATGGCGATGAAGCAGCTGCGGTGCGCGCCTTTGCCAACCGGGCAGGCTGATTTCCATCGCAGCTTCCTTGCTGAATATCTTGCCCGAAGCCCGCCCGCCCGCTAGGGCCGCGCGCAAGGTATTACCCATTTTCTCGAAAGAACCGGTTTATGAAGATCAGCGGCGTGGATATCCGTCCGGGCAATATTCTCGAGTATGAAGGCGGCATCTGGAAAGTCGCCAAGACCCAGCACACCCAGCCGGGCAAGGGCGGGGCGTTCATGCAGGTCGAAATGAAGAACCTGATCGACGGCCGCAAAACCAACGTCCGCTTCCGCAGCGCAGACACGGTTGAGCGCGTCCGGCTTGACACCAAGGACTTCCAGTACCTCTACACTGACGGCGATCAGCTGGTGTTCATGGACAATGACACGTACGAGCAACTCCAGCTGCCTGTGGATCTTCTCGGCGATGCCGCCGCGTTTCTGCAGGATGGAATGGAGGTAACGCTCGAACTCTATGAGGAACGCCCGATCAGCGTCCAGCTTCCGGAACAGGTGGAAGCGCAGATCGTTGAAGCCGACGCCGTGGTGAAAGGGCAGACCGCCAGTTCCAGTTATAAGCCTGCCATTCTCGACAATGGGGTCCGGGTCATGGTCCCGCCCCACATCGAAAGCGGCACACGTATCATCGTGGACGTTTATGCTCGTGAATATGTAAGAAAGGCAGATTGAGAATGCGCAAGACGATACTCTTTGCCGCCGCCGTGTCGGTCATGGCTGCTCCGTCGATGGCAATCGCTGCAAGCAAGGGAAAGAAGGACGCTGCCCCGGCGCCTGCGGCGCAGCCCGCCGCACCCGGCACCAGCCAGGAAGACATCCAACGTGGTGTGATCGTCATCCGTTCTTTCGCCGGCGCGCTCAATTCCGATCAGCTCAACAATGAGCAGAAAGGTGCAATCGTCGCTTGCCTTTACAACAATCCGGTCAGGCAGATCAGCGTCGCCACCGGCAAGGTTCTGGCCGAGAACACCAATCTCGACCCGAAGAACCCGAACCACGTCTATGCCGCGGCAGCGGCGGTCTGCGCCGTTCCGAAGGGTGAAGCCAACGCCGCGTCCGCACCGACCAAACCGGCGCCGCAAAAGGGCCGTTAAGGCTTTTTGGGCGTGAATCTCCGCTTATGTTGCGGGGGCAACAGGGAACAGCATGGCAGTTTCAGGCCTTGTAAGAGTAATGGAGCGCGCTGCCCGCAAGGCGGGCGCGCGTCTTCGTCGTGATTTCGGTGAAGTCGAACAGTTGCAGGTGAGCCGGAAGGGGCCTGCCGATTTCGTGTCGAAAGCGGATCGCGCGGCCGAGCGTACGCTGTACGACGAATTGCTATCGGCGCGTCCCGACTGGGGCTTCCTGCTGGAGGAAGCCGGAGAGATCGAAGGCGATCCGACCAAGCCGCGCTGGGTCATCGATCCGCTCGACGGGACAAGCAATTTCCTCCACGGCATTCCCCATTTCGCGATTTCAGTCGCGGCGCAGGAGCCGAGGCTCGACGGCAAGGGGTGGGGCGATGTTATCGCTGGCGTGATTTACCAGCCGATTACGGACGAGACGTTCTGGGCGGAGAAAACGCGTGGCGCATGGCTGCACGATGGCCGTCTGCGGGTGTCTTCGCGCCGCCATCTCGATGAAGCGCTGATCGCGACCGGTATCCCCTTCGCGGGTGCGGGCGATCCCAACGAATGGGCCAAGATCTATGGCGCTATCGGGCCCAAAGTCGCGGGTATCCGCCGCTTCGGCGCGGCTTCGCTGGATCTCGCCTGGGTCGCTGCCGGGCGTTACGATGGCTTCTGGGAAAGCAATCTCCAACCGTGGGATACGGCTGCCGGGTGCCTTCTCATTCGTGAAGCGGGCGGATTCGTCTCCGACTGGCGCGGACGGTCCGATCCGATTTGCGCTGCCCAGGTTCTTGCCGGCAACGATGCGCTGCATTCGCGTCTGCACAAGCTGGTTGCCGGTGCCTTGAAAAGCTGACGAGATATTGCAGGCGGCGCTTGAAGCGGAGGCAATGCCCCGCTAGAGCCCGCCCCACAGTGCCCCTGTGGTGGAATTGGTAGACGCGCTCGACTCAAAATCGAGTTTCTTCGGAAGTGCCCGTTCGAGTCGGGCCAGGGGCACCACAGCAATCCGTGAAGTTGTTCATTGATCTGGCTATTACGGAATGCTGCCACGGTGTTGGCAAGGGTGATGGGCATATCGCTGCATCCCATCGTTAATCTTCCATATCGCGACAGTGGTGGGCAGGGCAGGTGTCCTGCCCCTCATTTCGTTTTGTCGCATTTCGCTCACATTACCTGTTCAATCGATAAGGGTTGCGCTCTTTTTCGGAACGAGGGTGGTCCCTTCGCCGTTATCCTTGGTGGAGGCTGCGAGGCATGGACCAACATCGTCAACAGGAAGATGGCGTCGCACGCGACCGGCGCGATCCTGCCGGGAAGAGCGGCCGAAATTTTTCGCCGCTGACAGGCTGGGTGGTGCTGTGTGTGGTGTTGTCGGTGGTGGTCGCCGGAGTGTGGTTATACACGCGCCTGCTTCCCGCTGAACCGCATTCCAAGAGTCCGGGAATCATTCTGGATGTCGAGACGCCCGGGAAAAGCGCAATCGCAGCGCCCGGCACCTGATCCATTCCTCACAAACGGGCGGTCGGTCGTGGCGTACTTTACGATGCGAACTTCTGTGTAAAATTTACCGACATTTTATTTCTACCTGCTACATGCCTCGTTCCGACAACGTCAGCATGGCCGTAGGAACACATGATCCGCCTGTTCAAACATTATATCCCGCATGCGGTGTTGTTGCTTGGTCTGATCGACCTTGTACTGCTTTACGTTGCCGGTGAAGCTGCCTGGCATGTGCGCGCCCATCAGCTGGCGATAGATGTCGCTCCGCCCTCCGAACGGATCGCTTCGCTCGGCGTGTTCGTCGGTACTCTGCTGCTGGCGATGATTTCGGTTGGCGTTTACGGCTCCGACGCATTGCGTTCGACCCGCTTCGCTCTGGCGCGCATCCTGGTCGCAGTCAGCCTCGGGGTCATTGCGCTTACGTTTATCGATTTTGTCGCGCGCGGGCTGGATTTCTGGCGTTCCACGCTGATTTACACGATGTTCATTGCTATCGCGCTTCTGCTGGTCAACCGGCTAATCGTCGGCGGTTTGCTGGGCACGGGCGCTTTTCGCCGCCGCGTTCTGGTGCTGGGCGCGGGGCGGCGCGCCTTGCGTTTGCGCGACCTTGCCGAACGGCCCAACAGCGGTTTCGTCATCGTCGGTTATGTCGCCATGAGCACCGCCGATCCCGTTATCAAGGAGGCGATTGCCCGCAGCGCGATCAACGATCTCAATAATTTCGTGCAGAATCTCGGTCCGAGCGAAGTGGTCCTGGCGCTGGAGGAACGGCGCAATGCCCTGCCGCTTAAGGATCTCCTGCGGATCAAGACGGCCGGTGTCCATGTGAACGATTTCTCCAGTTTTCTGGAGCGGGAGACCGGGCGCGTCGATCTCGATACGCTCAATCCGAGCTGGCTGATCTTCTCCGACGGTTTCTCGTCCGCGCGCATGGTTTCCAGTATCGCCAAGCGGGCTTTCGACATTGCGGCAAGCGGTGTGCTGCTGCTGCTGACATTTCCGATCATCCTCCTGTTCGCTTTGCTGGTGAAAATCGACAGCCGCGGTCCTGCCTTTTTCCGGCAGACCAGAGTCGGCCTTTACGGAGAACCTTTCGAATTGATCAAATTGCGTTCGATGCGCACCGACGCTGAGAAGGACGGTGCGAAATGGGCGCAGAAGGACGATCCCCGCGTGACCCGGATAGGACGCCTCATTCGCAAGGTGCGGATCGATGAATTGCCTCAGGCATGGAGCGTTCTGAAAGGCGAGATGAGCTTTGTCGGGCCGCGTCCGGAACGGCCGCATTTCGTCACCGATCTGGAAGGGCAGCTTCCCTATTATGCCGAGCGCCACATGGTGAAGCCCGGCATCACCGGATGGGCGCAGATCAATTATCCTTACGGCGCATCGATCGAGGACGCCCGACACAAGCTGGAATACGATCTCTATTATGCGAAGAACTATACCCCTTTTCTTGATCTGCTGATCCTGCTGCAGACTTTGCGCGTCATTCTGTGGAATGAAGGCGCTCGCTGATGTCCGGCTATGCGCTCTGGGAAATTTTCGGATACTGGAGCCATCTGGGCAGTGCGATCGTTTGCGCGTTCCTTGCCGTCTGGGTCTGCCGGGGGGACAAGCCGAATGCGGCCTGTCGTGCTGCCTGCCTGGCACTGGCGGTTACCGCGGTCTGGGCTCTCATCACTGCCGTTTATACGCCCTTGTCCTTGTGGGCTCGGATTGCGGAAAGTTTGCGCAACCTGGGGTGGATGTTTCTGATTTATCGCTTGTTTGAAAGCGACGGACGGCATCGGACGATCCGACCGGTGCGTCCGGTGCTGATGGTTCTTGCTCTGCTGGAAGTGGCGCAACCGGTGCTTCTCGCGGCGTCGGGTTATCTGATCAGCGTGGCGGGCAAGCCGATTTTCGCGTTTGAAACAACAGTGGTGCTGCATCTTCTCGTGGTGATCGGGGCCTTGCTGCTGACACATAACCTCTATGCGGGATCGTCCACATCCAGCCAGCCAGACCTGCGCTGGCCCGCGGCGGCAATCGCCGCCATGTGGGTGGTGGAACTTAACTACTATACTGTCACCTATCTGGCGAACGGGGTGCAGGTGGAACTGGCGGCCATACGCGGGGTGGCACTGGCCATCGCCGCCATTCCGCTGGCTGTTGGCATGAGCCGGGCCACACATGACCTTCGTTTCATGCCGTCTCGGGATGTGACGTTCCAGACGCTTTCGCTCGTGGTGATCGGGCTCTATTTCCTGACCATGGTGGTGATCGCGCGGTCATTGACCTGGATTGGCGGCGATCTCGCGAAACTGACGCAAGTGGCTTTCCTCTTTATTGCCAGCGTGGTGGCGTTGCTGTGGCTGCCATCGCAACGGCTGCGCCGATGGCTGAAAGTCAAAACGCTCAAGCATCTGTTTCAGCATCGCTACGATTATCGTGCGGAATGGCTGCGACTGACCGGAACGATCAGCCGCACCACCTCTGAAATATCCCCCTTGCATGAACGCGTGGTGCGCGCGTTGGCCGATATCACCGACAGTCCGGGGGGGCTGCTGTTGATACCCGACAGCCATGGGGGGATGACGCTGGCTGCGCGTTGGAAATGGCAGGGAGGCGACGTTCCGGCCATTGCGGTGGATGCCCGGTGCGCCGGGTTCTTTGCCAGCACTAGCTTTATCTGCAATCTCGACGATATTCGCGAAGGCATCGACCTGCGCGGCGAAGCCGAGGTCATGCCCGAATGGCTGCTCAAAGATCCGGAAGCTTGGGGGATTATCCCCTTGCAACATTTCGAGCGGCTGACCGGTCTTGTGATCCTTTCCCGCCCGCCGCATGTTCGCAAGCTGGATTGGGAAGATTTCGATCTGCTGCGCGTGGTGGGGCAGCAGTTGGCCAGCTATATGGCCGAGTATGCCGGGCAAGAAGCGTTGAATGAGGCCAGCCGCTTCGATGAGTTCAACCGCCGCATCGCCTTTGTCATGCATGACATCAAGAATCTGGCGAGCCAGCTTTCGCTTCTGGCCCGCAATGCCGAGCGGCATATCGAGAAGCCCGAATTTCGCACCGATATGCTGACCACTTTGCGCAACAGCGCAGACAAGCTCAACACGCTCCTAGTGCGCCTTGGCAGGTATGGATCGCACGGTAGCGACAAGCTGGAACCGGTGGCGCTCGATGCATGCGTGGCGCGTGTGGCGGCGCAGTATGAGCAGACTTATCCCGTGCTGCTGGGCGAAAGCGCGCCCTGCATGGTGATGGCCCAACGTGAAGGGCTGGAGCAGGCATTGGTCCATCTGGTGCAAAACGCCATCGATGCCAGCCGCGATCGGGCACCTGTCTCTCTGCATGTTCGCAACGAAGCGGGTCATGGCATGGTCGAAATCGCCGATATGGGGGAAGGGATGAGTGCTGAATTCATCCGTTCGGGCTTGTTCAAGCCGTTCGTATCCTCACGTCAGGGCGGGTTCGGGATCGGCGCGTTCGAGGCCCGTGAACTGATCGTCATGATGCGCGGCCGTCTGGATGTGGAATCGCGGGAAGGGGCGGGCACGCGTTTCTTTATCCGGTTGCCGAAAGCGGACACGGACAATTCGATCGAAACAGGGGAACCCGGCAAGACTGAGGTCGCATGATGGCTGACGAAAGACCCAAACTGCTGATTGTCGAAGATGACGCAGGCCTGCAAGCGCAGCTCAAATGGGCCTATGACGATTTTGACGTGGTGATCGCCGGAGACCGCGCATCGGCCATCGCCGCGTTGCGCGCTGAAGAACCGCCGGTGGTTACGCTCGACCTCGGTCTTCCGCCCGATCCCGACGGGACGAGTGAGGGGTTTGCCGTTCTCGAAGAGATCATGGCGCTCAAGCCGGACACCAAAGTGATCGTCGCCAGCGGCCACGGCGCGCGTGAGAGCGCGCTGATGGCGATCGAACGCGGGGCTTACGATTTCTACCAGAAGCCCATCGATATCGAGGAACTGGGTTTGATCGTCCGCCGCGCGCTCAATCTCCACACGATCGAAGCGGAAAATCGCCGATTGCTGACCCAGGTTGGCGAAAGCGCCACGGTGCTTGGCAGTCTGATTACGGCTGCCCCGGAAATGGTACGGGTCGCGCGGACGATCGAACGGGTGGCGAACGCCAATGTGTCGGTCATGCTGTTGGGTGCGAGCGGCACGGGCAAGGAACTGCTGGCCAAGGGACTGCACGAGGCAAGTCGACGCAAGGCAGGCCCGTTCGTGGCTATCAATTGCGCGGCGATTCCGGAAACTCTGCTCGAAAGCGAATTGTTCGGTCATGAAAAGGGGGCGTTCACCGGCGCGGTGAAAACCACCGAAGGCAAGATCGAACAGGCGCAGGGTGGCACGCTGTTCCTCGACGAAGTGGGTGATATTCCGCTGCCGTTGCAGGTCAAACTGCTGCGATTTCTGCAGGAGCGGACAATCGAACGGATCGGCGGACGCAAGCAGATTGAAGTCGACACACGGATTGTCTGCGCCACACACCAGAATCTCGAAGCGATGATCGCGGATGGGCGCTTTCGCGAGGACTTGTTCTATCGCCTTGCCGAAATTGTAGTGAAAATCCCCCCTCTGGCGGAGCGTTCCGGCGATGCGGTACTGCTCGCCAAGGCGTTTCTCAAGCGGTTCGCGCGCGATATGAACCCGCAGCTAGCCGGCTTCAGTGCCGATGCGCTGGCGGCCATTGATGCCTGGCCATGGCCCGGCAATGTGCGCGAACTGGAAAACAGGGTCAAACGCGCGGCGATCATGGCCGATGGCAAGCTGGTCTGTGCGGCCGATCTCGATCTTGAAGCCGGTGCGGAGGCTGACAGCCTTCCGCTCAATCTCAAGAGTGCACGCGAACAGGCTGACCGGAAGGTGATCCGTCAAGCACTGGCCCGTAGCGAAGGCAATATTTCCAGCACTGCCAGAATGTTGGGAATCAGCCGGCCGACTCTGTACGATCTGCTCAAGCAATATGATCTTCAGGTCTGACGGTAACAACTGGCGGAGACGCGGGTTTGCGCTGTGTATCAGCCTGCTAGGCGTGGTGTCTGCCACGGCAGGTCTCGCCGCCTCGGATGTTTCCGCGCAGTTGAAAACGGCGCGCGCCGCTCTGATCCGGGGGGATGGCATCGCGGCGGAAGTGGCCTTGCGTCAGGCGCTGGATGCGGGTGCGGAGAGAAGCGTTATCGCAGCCCCGATGGGCGAGGCGAAAATGTTGCAAGGCAATCTCGCTCTCGCGCGCAACTGGCTTGCCCCAGGGCAATTCGCCCCCGGTGATCAGGCATATGGCTTCCGTATGCTCGGCCAGATCGAAATGGAGGAAGGCAATCTGGCGGCTGCCAGCCTCGCTTTCGAACGGGCCTTGCGGATCGATGCGAATAGCGCCGCGCTGTGGGTGGATATCGGACAATTGCGGTATCGCGCGGGTGAACAGGTGCAAGCGATTGCTGCCGTACGCCAAGCGGTCCGGCTCGATCCGGAGAATGTCGCCGCTTTGTCGTTTCAGGGGCAGATCGTGCGCGATGCGGTTGGCCCGGTGGCGGCTTTGCCGTGGTTCGCGCGGGCGCATCTGCTGGCACCGAAGGACACCGAAGTGTTGTTCCACTATGCCTCCACGCTGGGCGAAGTGGGCCGGGCAAAAGACATGCTCGCCGTCACCCGGATGATGATCGGTCTTGAACCGCGCAATCCCCGGGCGTTCTATCTGCAGGCTGTCCTGGCGGCACGAGCGGGCAAGGTCGATCTTGCCCGCCGCCTGATGGTACGGGCGGGCGATCCGCTGCGTGATGTCTCCTCGGCCATTCTGCTGAACGGCGTGCTGGAATACCGTGCGGGAAACTTTGGCACGGCTGCGACTTTGTTCGAGCGCTTGTGGCAGCGCCAGCCCGACAATCGCATGGCGCCGCTCCTCTTGGCCCGCACGCTTTATCAGGCGGGGCAGATGCGGGAAGTCGTGACACGGTTCGCGCCCATGGCAGAGGACGAAGGGGCATCTGCCTATCTGCTCACGCTGGTCGGCCGCGCTTATGAAGCGCTGGGCGACCGCGGGAAAGCGGCGAGCTTCCTCGATCGCGCCGCAGCGCCGCAACAGGCATCGCGTCTGGTGCCGATCGCTACAGGCCTTCCAGTGTCAGTGCTGGAATCGCGCTGGCGGGCCGATCCCGGGCGGGCAGACAACGCCATTCCCATGATCCGCCAGCTTATCGCAAACGGGGAGAGCACGCGGGCGGTCACGCTCGCCAACCAGATCGTGACCCGTTTTCCCGGTGCGGCCGATGTCCATGTCCTTGCGGGCGACGCCTCTATGGCCAACGCAGCTTATGCCGAGGCTTTGCAGCATTATCGGCAGGCTGCGGAAGTGCGATATACACGCCTGTTGCTGGCGCGGATGGCGACGGCACTGACCCGCTCAGGCGATACAGCGCGGATTCCCGCCCTGCTGCATGATTATCTGCGCGAACATCCGCTTGATGGCCAAGTGGCCGATTGGGCTGCGGATCTCGCCGCGCGCAAGGGCGATGTGAAAGGCGCCATGAGGCTCTATGGCCGTGCGTTCGCCGTGGGCGTGGCAGATCACGATCCTGGCAGCCGGGCGCAGTATGCTTTCCTCGCGTTGCAGGCCGGGGATGCGGGGACGGCACGCCGCAACGCCGTACAAGCCTATCGTATGCAGCGCTTGAACAGCGAACTGGCGTTTGTTGCGGGCCGGGTGCTGTGGAAAAGCGATGGAGAAGGCAACGCCGTCGCGCAGGCTCTGTTGGACAAGGCGGCCCGGATCGCGGGGGATCACTGAGACGGCGATGGCACAAAAAGAAAGAGCGGCCTCTACGTGCCGCTCTTTCCTCCTCTCCCAAACTGGAGAGCGGTATGCATCGATCACTTGTGGTTGACAACCATTCGCTCGAAACTTTTTTTGATCGCGCGCGACTGTGCCCTTTCAGCCACAACTGATGGGCGCCATCAAGGTGTGGCTGGCGCTGTCAAGGCCTCCTTGCGATTGGCGCGGATCGACCACCACAGGGAAATGCCGATCAGAGCCGCGCCGATCAGCCCGGTGATGGTTTCGGGAATATGGAAACGCGCGGACAGGAGCATGATCGTGCCCAACGCGATAATCGCCCAAAACGCACCATGTTCGAGGAACGCGTATTCCGCCAGCGTGCCTTTCTTCACCAGCATGATCGTCATCGAGCGAACAAAGAATGCGCCGATCGAGAGACCGAGGGCAATAACGATCATGTTGTTTGACAGCGCGAAGGCACCGATGACTCCGTCGAAACTGAACGAGGCGTCGAGCACGTTGAGATAAAGGAATCCGCCGAGCCCCGAACGCACTGCGGCCCCTGCCAGCTTGCGCTGGGCATCGCGCAGTTCCAGCCAGGTGTTGATCGCTTCGACGGAAATGAATGTCACGATGCCGAGAATCCCGGCGATCAGGAACGTCAGCGCTTCTTCGGCTTCCAGCAGGCTGGAAATGCCCCACAGCGCCAGCAGAAGAATGCCGATTTCTGCCGATTTGACCGCGGAAATGCCGGAGAGCCGTTTCTCGATCACGCTGATCCAGTGCACTTCCTTATCGGCATCGAAAAAGAATTTGAGCCCGACCATCGCGAGGAACGCGCCGCCAAATCCGGCAATACCGACATGCGCGGAGGAAACGATCCGTTCGTATTCCGCCGGCTTGTTCAGCGACAGGTGCAAAGCCTCCATCGGGCCAATGCCCGCCGCGATAGCCACGATTGCAAGCGGAAAGATCACACGCATGCCGAAAACGGCAAAGGCGATACCCCAGGTGAGGAAGCGCTTCTGCCAGACTTCGTCCATGTCTTCGAGCACGGTGGCGTTGACCACCGCGTTGTCGAAGCTGAGCGAGATTTCGAGAATAGACAGAACCGTAACGATCCACAGAATCTGGGCCGTGGCTTCCAGGCTGCCGGTGGTGCTCCAGCCATACCACGCGCCGAGCGCAAGGCAGATGATCGTGAAGATGAATGATCCGCGAAAGAAGCGAAACACGTGCAGTGTGCCTTTCCTGAAAGGGTGGCTTGGGAGAGTACGGGTAAGGGCCGTTATTTGGGCTGGTATGTCTGTTCCGGGCCGGGAAAAGCGCGGCTGCGGACTTCTTCGGCATAGCGGACGGCCGCTGCCTCGATGATTTCACCGATTTTTTCATAGCGTTTCACGAAGCGCGGCACGCGTTCGAACATGCCCAGCATGTCCTCGGTCACCAGCACCTGCCCATCGCACTGCGCCGAACCGCCGATGCCGATAGTGGGGCAGGAGACCGCCCTGGTCGCTGCAATGGCGATCGGTTCGACCACGCCTTCGACGACGATGGAGAAGCAGCCCGCTTCATCCAGGGCGCGCGCATCGTTGACGATCTTTTCCGCTTCGGCATCGCTGCGCCCGCGTGCCATGTAGCCGCCGAGCACATTCACCGCCTGCGGAGTCAGCCCGACATGGCCGACGACGGGAATGCCGCGTTGGTTAAGGAAAGCCACGGTTTCGGCCATAGCTTCACCGCCTTCCAGCTTGACCGCCGCCGCGCCGCTGGCTTTCAGAAGGTAGGTCGCGCTTTCGAAAGCTTGCTGCGGGCTCTGTTCGTAACTGCCGAACGGCATATCGACCACGATCACCGAATGAAAGCTGCCGCGCACCACGGCGGCGGCATGATTGGCCATCATCTCCAGCGTGACGGGAATGGTCGAAGGCAGGCCATAAATGACCTGGCCGAGCGAATCCCCCACCAGCAGCATATCGCAATGCGCATCGAGCAATTGCGCCTGCCGCGCCGTATAGGCCGTCAGCATCACAATCGGTTCCTGCGTGACGCCATCCTGCTTGCGCGCGCGGATCGCGGGGACAGTCAGGCGGCGGAGCGGCGCCGGGGTCGGGTTGGCGCGGCTCGTGGCCGTGTCGATCTGGAAAGTCGTGGACATGGGATGTCCTTTAGACGCTCGATCAGGGCTGGGGAAGGGCTGGCAATAGCACTTGCCAATCAAATCGGGCCGGTTCACTTTCGATCCCTACGGTTCTGCCGGGGGAGATATATGTTCGCACGAGTGAAACCGCTGGAAGCGATTATTGCGACAGCCGAAAAGAAATCGCTTCATCGTTCGCTCGGTGGATTTCAACTTATGCTGTTCGGGATTGGCTGTGTCATCGGCACCGGCATTTTCGTGCTGACGGCTTCCGGCGCGCAGAAAGCCGGGCCGGGGTTGCTGTTGGCCTTTGCCATCGCCGGGGCGATCTGCATCGTCGCCGCGCTCTGCTACGCCGAAATCGCTTCCATTCTGCCCGTCGCGGGGTCCGCTTACACCTATACCTATGCGACATTGGGCGAATTGCTGGCGTGGACGGTCGGGTGGTCGCTGATCCTCGAATATGCGGTGGCGGCCAGCGCGGTTTCGGTCGGATGGTCCGGTTATTTCACGGGGACCATACTCAAGGAATTCTTCGGTATACACCTGCCGATATGGCTGAGCGCGGGCCCGCTGATGCTGGGCGGCGCGCCGGGCGGGCTGATCAATCTGCCGGCCTTGGTTATTGCGCTGCTGGTGACCTGGCTGCTCATTCTGGGCACGCGCGAAAGCGCATGGTTCAACGCCGTGCTGGTGACGGTGAAGATCGCGGCGTTGACCGCTTTCGTCGTCCTCACTCTGCCGCAGGCCGAACTCGAACGGTTCAACCCCTTCCTTCCCGCTGGCGTTTTTGGCGGTTTCGGGACGGGTGTGGGGGCGGTGGGGGCTGCCGCCACAATGTTCTTCGCTTATGTCGGGTTCGATGCGGTTTCGACCGCAGCCGAAGAAACCAAGAACCCGCAACGCAATGTGCCCATTGGGCTGGTCGGTTCGCTGCTGTTCTGCACGGCCTTCTATATCATCGTTTCCGCCGGGGCTGTGGGCGCGATCGGCGGGCAGCCGATCATGGGGCCGGATGGAGTGCCGTGGCCTGCCGGGTCGGCCGAACTCGCGCGGCAATGCGCGCTGCCCGAATTCCAGGATCGGCTCGTCTGCTCGCACGAGGCGCTGGCTCATGTGCTGCGCGTGATCGGTTTCAGCACGGTCGGCAATCTGGTGGGCATCGCCGCGTTCGTCGCGCTGCCTTCGGTTATCCTGATCCTGCTGTTCGGGCAGACCCGTATCTTCTTCGTCATGGCGCGTGACGGGCTGCTGCCCGAAAGGCTGGCCCGTGTGCATCCCAAGTGGAAAACGCCCTATGTTGTCACCGCGATCACCGGTGCGGTCGTGGCGGTGGCCGCCGCGTTCCTGCCGGTGGGTAAGCTGGCGGATATTTCCAATGCCGGTACGCTCTATGCGTTCGCCATGGTGGCGACTGCCGCGATGATCCTGCGCCATCGCATGCCCGGCCTGCCACGCAGGTTCCGGGCCCCGCTCTTGTGGTTGATCGCTCCGGCGACGATCGTGGGTTGTGTGTTCCTGTTCCTCAATTTGCCGGTGGCGGCGATGGTCGTCCTCCCGGGCTGGGGTATTATCGGCCTGCTGGTCTATTTCGGCTACGCCCGTGCGCGCAGCCATGTGGGACGCGGGCTGACCGAAGTGCACGAGCCCGAATATGCCGATCTGGAACCGGATATCCCCGGAATCGCCGACCGCGGCCGCGATTGAGCCGAGGTAAAAGCGTCAAAGGGCCACCGTAACGGTGGCCCTTTTTTGTTGGGCTCAGGCTTCAACAGGCTGCTTGCCATGAGTTCATGAATGGAACATAATGAGAACATGAACGGTCAGAGCATTCGAAATGCCGTGTGGGGCAAAGGGGGCGCCATGCCGCTGGCGGGCGCCGGTGCCGCCGGAGCGGACTGGCGGCCGGGCCTGCGCCCTTCCTGCCATAACGAGATATTCGCGTCTGCTGCCGATGGTGGCGGTGTTGCGGCGGCCATGGCCTTGGCACTCGACGGGTTGCGCGCGATGGCTGAAGCGCCCGGTATGAACCGGAACGAGAGGCCCACTGTAGGCTTGCAGTCAGTGCTCTGGGTGCAGGATCGTGAAGCCATGCGCCTGTCGGGGCGGCCTTACTGGCCGGGGCTGCCCCGGGCCATGCGGGGCCATGTCATTCATGTTGCCGCCGAGACCCCTGCGGACGCACTGTTTGCGCTGGAGGAAGGGGTGCGGTGCCGCGATCTGGCCTGCGTGATCGGGGAACTGGCGGGCAACCCGCGTGCGTTGACGTTCACCGCATCGCGGCGACTGTCGCTGATGGCGGAACGCCATGGGGTGCCGCTTTACCTGATCAGGCTGGATGCCGTGCGCGATCTCGGTTCGGCGCGGATGCGCTGGCATATCCGTTCTGCCCCTTCGCGCCTCGCACGCTGGGACGAGCGGGCGCCCGGCCAGTCCGAATGGCGGGCCGAACTGTTTCGCGCCCGTGGCTACAAACCAGGAGAATGGAATCTGCGCGATGATGGGCAAAGTCTCGCCGCCGGGCGCGCGATCCCTGCCGATCAACCGGACATCCCGCCGCATTCTGGCGATCTGGTTGACACGGTTGGCGATCGAACGCTGGCGGCATTCTGAAAATTGCGGGAAAGGCGAAGGCCCCGATGCGGCGCCTTTCGCTCTGATAACCGAAACCGCGCATGGCCTGCGGATCGAAGCGGTCAACGATGCTGCTCTTGCTGCCGGTGTCCATGCAGGAATGCGTCTGGCCGATGCCCGCAGTCTGTGCCCGCAGGTGCGAACAGCCCCGGCCGACCCGGCGGGTGATGCCGCTTTCCTCGGCCGTCTGGCGCTGTGGGCGCAGCGCTGGGGGCCGTGGAGTGTGATCGACCCACCCGATGGTTTATTGGTCGATATTACCGGCGGGGCCCATCTGTTCGGAGGGGAGGAGCGCCTGCTGCAAGAGGCCGCCACCTGTTTCGATCGACAGGGATTGAGCGTGCGGTTGGCCATTGCCCCGACAGCGGGTGCGGCATGGGCTGCCGCTCATTTTGGGGAAGGACACAGGCAATCGGCACTCCTTCCTTCGGGGGAGGAACTGCGAACGTTGCTGGGCCGGTTGCCGGTGGCTGCGCTGCGGCTCGATCCCGATGTGCTGCTGGTTCTCCAGCGCCTTGGGCTCAAGCGGGTAGGCGATCTCTATCCGATCGACCGCGATGCCCTGCAACGCCGCTTTCGCAACCGTGTGACAGCTTCGGCCAATCCGCTGCTGCGGCTCGATCAGATATTGGGGCATGCGGCGGAACCTCTGCTGCCCGCCGTTGCGCCAGACCGGCCGATGGCGCAGCGGCGACTGATGGAACCGATCCGCCATCGCCCCCTGCTGGATCAGGTGGTGGCCGATTGCGCAGACGATCTGGCGCGCGAACTGGAAGCGCGCAGGCAAGGCGGCAGGCGTCTGGAACTGGCCCTGTGGCGGGTGGATGGACTGGTAATCCTGCGCCATCTCGAACTGGCTTCCGCCACGCGCGATCCCATGCATATCGTCCGCCTGCTGGCGAACAGGCTGGATGATGTGGATGCCGGTTTCGGGATCGAACTGATGCGGTTGCAGGCGCTGTGGGTGGAGGATCTGTCTCTGGGCCAGAGCGAACTGGAAGCGGGCCGGGCGGTCCGGCAAGGCACCAGTCTGGCAGTCTGTATCGACCGGTTGAGCACGCGGCTCGGCCCGGGTGCGGTGCGCCGCCCGGTGCCCTATGCCAGCCATGTGCCGGAACGTGCCCAGCATTGGCAGGGGGCATTCGATCCACCTCCGGATAATCCGGGCGGGGAGGCCGTTCCGACAAGGCCGCTCAAGCTGCTCGACCGGGCAGAGGCGATTGCCGTGCTCTATGCCACGCCTGATGGCCTGCCGCGCCGGTTCCGCTGGCGTGGGCAGGTGCACGATGTCGCCCGGGTCGAAGGGCCGGAACGGATCGCGCCCGAATGGTGGCGGGAAAGCGGGCCGGTGCGGCTGCGCGATTATTATCGGATCGAGGACGGGGCTGGGCGCCGGTACTGGATCTATCGCCACGGCATCGCGGGCGATGGGCGGGGCGGGGCGCCGCTGTGGTTCCTGCAGGGGTTGTTCGCCTGATGCCCGATAAAATCGTGCGCACTCGCCCGCAGCACCCCGATCAGGGCCGTATCGTCACCCCGGAACGCGCTCCGTTCGTCGAACTGGGGGTGATGAGCTGCTTTTCCTTTCTGCGCGGCGCGTCGCAGGCGGACGACCTGGCCCGCACCGCATGGGCGCTGGGCTATGATGCGATCGGAATCGCCGATGCCAACACCATGGCGGGCGTGGTGCGCCTGCATAAAGAAGCGAAAGCATGGAAGCTGCGGCCGGTGATCGGTTGCCGGATCGAAACGGCCGAAGGGCTGGCCTTCCTCGCCTATCCGCAAGATCGGGCCGCCTATGGCCGCCTGTGCCGTTTGATTTCAGCCGGGCGGATGCACGATCTGGCAGGTGGATGGCAGACCAAGGGTGTGTGCGATATTTCGCTCCCTATGCTCGCCGCACATACGGATGGCGTGCATCTGATCCTGCTGCCGCCGGACGACCTGACCCATGCCTTTACTCTGCCGGACCTGCGGCCCAATGTCGTGGCACTGGATGGCAGTCCGCTTGCCGGGGGCGATTGCAGCGGCGATCTGGAGGCTTTGCTGCCGCATCTGGTGCGTCACCTGCCGGGGCTGGGGCACATTGCCGCCAGCTATGCCTATCGCGGGGACGATGTGGCACGGATTGAGCGGCTTGATGCTCTCGCCCGGGCGCATGGGCTGGGGCTGCTGGCCACCAACGCCGTCCATTATCATGCGCCGGAATGCCGCCCGTTGCAGGATGTGATGACCGCGATCCGCCACAAGACCACAGTCGCCCGGGCGGGGCACCTGCTTCACGCCAATGCCGAACGGCATCTGAAAAGCCCGGAGGAAATGGTGCGCCTGTTTGCCCGCTGGCCGCATGCGATTGCCGCCGCCCGGCAGATTGCGGATGCCTGCCAGTTCGATCTCACGGATCTGCGCTACGAATATCCGAAGGAAACCTATCCCGAAGGACGTAGCGCACAGCAGCATCTGGAAGTGCTGACATGGGAGGGCGCCGCCCAATCCTATCCGGAAGGCATACCGGCCAAAGTGGACAAGGCCCTGCGCGAGGAACTGGCGCTGATCGGGAAGCAAAAGCTGGCGCAGTATTTCCTTACCATTAAGACAATCGTCGATTTCGCGCGGGGGCTGGACCCGCAAATCTTGTGCCAGGGGCGGGGCTCGGCGGCGAATTCGGCGGTCTGTTTCTGCCTCGGGATCACTGCGGTCGATCCGGCGGAGCAGGAACTGCTGTTCGAACGCTTTATTTCGGCGGAACGCAACGAGCCGCCCGATATCGATGTCGATTTCGAGCACGAACGGCGCGAGGAAGTGATCCAGCACATCTACAAAACCTATGGCCGGAAAAGCGCGGGCCTGTGCGCCACGGTGATCCATTACCGGCCGCGCATGGCAATCCGCGAAGTCGGCAAGGCCATGGGATTGAGCGAGGATGTGACCGGCGCGCTCGCCCGCACCGTCTGGGGCAGTTACGGCGGGGATATGCCGGACAAGCGGGTGGCGGAAGCCGGGCTGGATCTGGCCGATCCCTATCTGCGCCGGGTGATCAGACTGGCCGAACAGATGATCGGCATGCCGCGCCATCTTTCGCAGCATGTCGGCGGCTTTGTCCTGACGGAAGGGTTGTTGAGCGAACTCGTGCCGATCGGCAACGGGGCTATGCCCGATCGCAGTTTCATCGAATGGGACAAGGACGATATCGATGAACTGGGCATCATGAAAGTGGATGTGCTGGCGCTCGGCATGCTCACCTGCATCCGCAAATGCTTCGATATGCTGGCCCTGCATTATGGGCGGGTGTTGACTCTCGCCACTGTGCCCGCGGGCGATGAGGAGGTTTATGCCATGCTGTGCCGGGGGGATTCCCTCGGCGTGTTCCAGGTGGAAAGCCGCGCGCAGATCAGCATGTTGCCCCGGCTGAAACCGAAATGCTTCTACGATCTGGCGGTGCAGGTGGCAATCGTCCGGCCGGGGCCAATCCAGGGCGATATGGTGCACCCCTATCTCAAGCGGCGCAAGCAAGGGGGCCCTATCGTCTTGCCTGGTCCATCCCCTGACAAGGGCCCGCCGGATGAGTTGCAGGCCATTTTGCAACGCACGTTCGGTGTGCCGATCTTTCAGGAACAGGCGATGAAAATTGCCATGGTGGCGGCGGAATTCACGCCGGATGAAGCCAACAGGTTGCGCCGGGCGATGGCCACGTTCCGTTCGCGCGGGATGGTGGACGAACTGGAGGAACTGATGGTTGGCCGGATGGTCGATCGCGGCTACGATCCCGATTTCGCCCAACGCTGTTTCAATCAGATCAAGGGGTTCGGCGAATATGGCTTTCCTGAAAGCCATGCGGCCAGCTTCGCCCGGCTCGTTTATGTTTCCAGTTGGCTCAAGTGCCATTATCCGGCGGCTTTCGCTGCGGCCTTGCTCAATTCGCAGCCGATGGGCTTCTATGCCCCGGCACAGATCGTGCGCGATGCGCGCGAACACGGGGTGGAAGTTTTGCCCGCCGATGTGAACCACAGCGAATGGAACTGCACCCTGGAAAAGCATTCCGATGGCACGATCGCGATGCGTCTGGGCTTGCAGCAGGTGGATGGGTTTCCCGAGCACGCGGCGGCAAAGCTGGTTGCAGCGAGGGAACAAGGTGGTTGCTATCGCGATGCGGGGGAGCTGCAGGAACGGGCCAAACTGGCCCCGGCGCATGTGGAACGGCTCGCCAGCGCGGATTGCTTCACTTCGTTGAACCTCCCGCGCAGGCAGGCGTTATGGCATGCGCGCAGCCTTGCCGCTCTGCCGGAACTGCCGCTTTTTGCCCATGCGGCCACGCGGGAGGAAGGCGGGGACAGAAGCGCCGCCGTGCTGCCTGCCATGCCATTGTCCGAAGAAGTGGTGGCCGATTATCAGACCACGCGCCTCAGTCTGAAAGCGCATCCGCTTGTTTTTCTGCGTTCTTTTCTAGACGAACGGGGTTTCCTGTGCTGCGCCGATTTGCTCCGTTGCAAGCAGCGTTCCTCCGTCCGCATCGCCGGGGTGGTGCTGATCCGTCAGCGCCCCGGATCGGCGAAAGGGGTGTGCTTCATCACTCTGGAAGATGAAACCGGTATCGCCAACATCGTCATCTGGCCCCATGTGATGGAGCGGTTCCGCAAAGTCGTGATGGGCGCGCGGCTGATGGAAGTACGTGGCCGGGTCGAATATGATGAGGGTGTGATCCATGTGATCGCCACCCACTTGGTGGATGCGACGGAGCAGTTGCATCGCCTGTCCGAGGATCTGCTCGTCCCGGAAATGGACCGGCCCGATCATGTGGAACGCCCTTTGCCGGGCAGGCGCTTCGATGCGGGGCCCCATCGCGGGCATCCCCGCAATGCGCGGATCATTCCCAATTCTCGCGATTTCCATTGAAGTATACGACGTCAGGCGGCCCGAGGCCTCCACAGGATGATCGCCGCGCCGCACAGGCAGACCGCGCCGCCGATCATATCCCAGCGATCCGGCCGGGCCCCTTCGACCAGCCACAGCCACGCGATCGCGGAAACGATATAGACCCCGCCATAAGCGGCGTAGGTGCGCCCGGCGTGATCCGCTTCGACCAGCGTCAGCAGATAGGCAAACAGCGCGAGCGATACCATGCCGGGCATGAGCCACACTGGCGACTTATCCAGCCGCAACCAGGCCCAGAACGCGAAGCATCCGGCAATTTCGGTCAGCGCGGCGCCGATATAGGCAAAGGCGGTCATTCCCTGCCTGTCGCAGCAATTGGCTGTGCCGGCAACGGTGTGCGGGTGGGTTATGCGCCTTCGAAGGAATAGCCTGCTGAACGCACCGTGCGGATCGGATCGATGGCATCGGCGATCTCGATCGCCTTGCGTAGCCGCCGGATATGCACGTCGACCGTTCGTTCCTCGATCTCGCTGCCCGTGCCCCATACGGCATCGAGCAGTTGCCCGCGTGAAAACACGCGCCCGGGATGTTCCATGAAGAATTGCAGCAGGCGGTATTCGGTGGGGCCGAGCGCCAGCTTCGTGCCGCGCCGTTCCACCCGGTGGGCCACGGGATCGAGGCTGAGATCGCCGACGACCACCGTTTCGCCCGCCAGCGCAGGGCGCAAGCGGCGCAGGACCGCTGCGACGCGAGCCTGCAGTTCACGCGGGGAGAAAGGCTTGGTCATGTAATCGTCCGCGCCGGTATCCAAGCCGCGAATCCGGTCATCCTCCGCGCCGCGCGCGGTCAGCATGATGATCGGGACGTTGGCGGTGGCCTTGTCGCGCCGCAACCGCCGGCAGACTTCGATGCCGCTGGTGCCTTCGATCATCCAGTCGAGAATGATGAGGTCCGGCACATCTTCGGCGGCGAGCACCAGGGCATCGTCGCCATCGCCGGTCATGCGAACCTGATAGCCTTCGTTCCGGAAACGGAATTCGAGCAGTTCGGCGAGCGCTGTGTCGTCTTCGACAAGCAGGAGTTTGGGTCTGGTCATTGTTCTGACAGCCTCACACCACGGAATTGTTGCACTATCGTGACAATTCCGTGGTGCGTAAACAAAAGCTGCGGTCGCCGCCTGTCAGGCTTGCTCAATCGTCGGACCGGTCGGGCGGATAAGTGCCGGTGGCGGCGTAATGGATCATTTCGGCGACATTGGTCGCATGGTCGCCGATCCGCTCCAGATTGCGGGCGATGAACAGCATTTGCGCTGCGCTGCTGATCGTGGCCGGATTTTCCATCATGAACGAGACCAGATTGCGGAACAGGCTGTCGTAGAACCCGTCCATCTTGCGGTCGCGAACGATCACTTCCCTGGCCAGCACAACATCGCGCGCGCCATAGGCGGTGAGCACGTCATGGACCATTTCGCTGGCCAGATCGCCCATCGCGGGCAACAGGGTCAGCGGTTCGAACATCTTGCGCCGTTCGATCCGGTCGACCCGTTTGGCGATGTTCTTGGCATAATCGCCGATCCGTTCGACCACCCCCGAAATCTTGAGCGCGGCGACCACTTCGCGCAAGTCGTCGGCCATCGGCGCCCGCAAGGCGATGATGCGCACGGCCAGCTTGTCCACTTCGACTTCGAGCGCGTCGATCTTCTTGTCGCGGGCAACGACAGCATTGGCGAGCGCTTCGTCGCTGTTGATCAGCGCATCCATCGCTTCCTGCACCGCAACTTCGGCCAGCCCGCCCATTTCGGCGATCAGGCCGCGGATGCGGGTGATGTCTTCGTCAAACGCTTTGACTGTATGTTCCGCCATCAGCCGTACCGTCCTGTGATGTAATCCTTGGTGCGCTCTTCGCGCGGATTGGTGAAGATTTCCGAAGTCGCGCCATATTCCACCATCTTGCCGAGATGGAAGAAAGCGGTGCGTTGCGAAACGCGTGCGGCCTGCTGCATGGAGTGAGTGACGATCACGATCGCATAGCGGCCGCGCAGATCATCGATCAGTTCCTCGATCCGGGCCGTTGCGATGGGGTCCAGCGCCGAGCAGGGTTCGTCCATCAGGATCACTTCGGGATCGACGGCAATCGCGCGGGCGATGCACAGGCGCTGCTGCTGCCCGCCCGAAAGGGCCGTGCCGCTGTCGTGCAGGCGGTCCTTGACTTCGTCCCACAGCCCGGCACGCCGGAGCGATTTTTCGACGATGCCTTCCAGCTCCGATTTGCCATCGGCCAGCCCGTGAATGCGTGGGCCATAGGCGATGTTTTCGAAGATCGATTTGGGGAAGGGGTTGGGTTTCTGGAACACCATGCCCACCCGGGCGCGCAATTGCACCACGTCCATGGTGTGGATGTCATCACCGTCGAGGTGAATGTCGCCCGTCACTCTGGCAGTGGCGATGGTGTCGTTCATCCGGTTCAGCGAGCGCAGGAACGTGGATTTGCCACACCCCGACGGGCCGATGAACGCGGTGACGTATTTGGTCTGGATGTCGATGGAGACATCGTCGAGCGCTTTTTTCTCCCCGTAATAGACGCACACGTTGCGTGCGCTCATCTTGGGGGTCAGATCGCTATTCGGCTCAGCGAATTCGACGGTCGGGATCATCGTTTCAGGGGAAGGTTGATTGCTCACCATTTTTTCTCGAACCGGTTGCGGAGGTAGATGGCCAGCCCGTTCATCACGAGCAGGAATATAAGCAGGATGATAATCGCGGCCGAAGTCCGTTCAATGAAACCTCGGTCGATTTCGTCCGACCACAGGAAAATCTGCACCGGCAAGACCGTTGCGGGCGATGTGAAGCCATCGGGCGGTGTGGCGACGAAAGCGCGCATGCCGATCATCAGCAGCGGGGCCGTTTCGCCAAGAGCCCGGGCCATGCCGATGATCGTCCCGGTCATGATCCCGGGAAGGGCAAGCGGCAGGACATGGTGGAAGACCACCTGAACCGGCGAAGCGCCAATGGCCAGCGCGCCATCGCGGATCGAAGGCGGCACGGCCTTGATCGCATTACGCCCGGAAATCACGATCACCGGCATGGTCATCAGTGCCAAGGTCATCCCGCCGATCAGCGGGGCCGAGCGGTAATAGGGGAATATCCACAGGAACACCGCCAGTCCGAGCAGGCCGAAAATGATCGAAGGCACTGCAGCAAGGTTGTTGATCGAGACTTCGATCAGGTCGGTCCAGCGGTTCTTGGGGGCGTATTCTTCAAGGTAGAGCGCTGCCAGAACCCCGATAGGGAAAGCCAGCGCCAGCGTGATCAGCATGGTCAGGATCGAGCCCTTGAGCGCCCCCCAGATGCCGACGACTTGCGGATCGGTGGCATCGGAGCGGGCAAGGAACCCCGGATCGAACCGGCGCTCGAACAGCCCCTTGTCATGCAACTGCTTGGCCAGCGGGCGCAGTTCTTCGCGGCCTTCGCCACGCAGCGCAGCCGCGAAAGCGTTGTTGGCGGGCAGATGGAATGTCTTCTCGCTCTGAAGCAGCGCGGGATCTGCGACAATCGCCTGGGCGACTTCGCGCCAGGCATCGCCGCCGAGTTGCTGCGCCCCTTCCGCGCCGAGCGCCTCTTCGGCGGCGCTTTCGACCAGCATCGGCAGACCAGCGGTTTCAAGCGCCTGGACGGCGTCCGCATCTTCCAGCCTTTCGGCATCGATCGTCAGTCCGGCGGTGCGGAAATCGACGGGGACGGTCAGTTCAGCACGCTGGAAGCCGCCGATGCCGTTCATGGTCATGCTGACGAGCAGGATCGCCAGCACGGTGACCGAGAAAACGATCGCCCCGAGGCCGATGAACTTGAAGCGCTTTTCAGCAGCGTAGCGCTTCTTGATCCGCGCCTCGAAGCGGGCGGTGCGGGTGGAATGGGTTGCCTCACTCATAAGCTTCGCGGAACCGTTTTACGACGCGCAGGGCGATGAAATTGAGCCCGAGCGTCACGAGGAAAAGCACGAACCCCAAGGCAAAGGCGCTGAGAGTCGCGGGATGGTCGAAACTGCCTTCACCGGTCAGCATGGCAACGATCTGGAATGTCACCGTTGTCATCGCTTCAAGCGGATTGGCAGTAAGATTGGCGGCGGCACCGGCGGCCATGACCACGATCATGGTTTCGCCAATGGCGCGGCTGATGGCGAGCATGATACCCGCCACGATGCCGGGTAGGGCAGCGGGAACCAGCACGCGTTTGATCGTTTCGGAAGTGGTGGCCCCCATCGCCAGGCTGCCGTCACGCATGGCCTGCGGCACGGCGGCGATGGAATCGTCGGCCATGGAAGAAACGAACGGGATGATCATCACGCCCATCACCACACCCGCGGCAAGCGCGCTTTCGCTCGATGCGTTGGAGATCCCGATGGCCACTGCCGCATCGCGAACGATCGGAGCGACTGTCAGCGCGGCGAAATAGCCATAGACCACTGTCGGAACACCGGCGAGAATCTCCAGCGCGGGCTTGAGCCATGCGCGCCAGGTGGGGCTGGCATATTGCGTGAGATAGATCGCACTCATCAGGCCCAGCGGGATCGCCACGATCATCGCGATGATCGCGCCGATGAAGATCGTGCCCCAGAACAGCGGGATCGCGCCGTAACGGCTCGGGTCCGCCGTGGCGGCCATCGGATCGGGCCCCCAATGGGTGCCGAACAGGAAGTCCATCGGCGAAACCATGCCGAAGAAACGGATGGTTTCGAATGTAAGCGATGCGAGAATGCCGAGCGTCGTCAGGATCGCGACCAGCGAAGCCAGCAGCAGGATGCCCATGACGACACGTTCGACTTTGGTGCGCGCGGCGAAATCGGGCCTGATCCGCAGGAACGCCCAAGCCCCCCCCATGAAGCCGAGAATAAGAGTGGCGGCGAGGCCGATCATGCGGCTCTGGCCGATCGCTTCGCGATAGGGTTCGACCAGTCCTTCGGCCTGCGGGTTGAACACGGCCTGGGCCTGTCCGGTGGCGACGGCCATGGCTTCGTTGAGCATGGTATTGCGCAGGAAGCCGAATTCGGGAAGGTTGGCCGCCGCCGGGGATGCGAGAACCGAACTGGTCACCATTTGCGGGGCGATGAAGCTCCACACCGCGATGAAGACGACAATCGGAATCAGCACCCAGAGGGCGACGTACCAGGCGTAGTAGTTGGGCAGGGCTGCGAGCCGCGCGCTTCCGACTTCACGCTTGAAGCCGTAGGCGCGGGCCCGGGCCGCCAACCATCCGGCGAGGCCAAGCCCGAGCGCTAGTAGCAACAGAATGGTTGGCGACATGCTCTCGAAAACCCTTACTTGAGTCCGTCGCCGGTCATCGTCGTGAACTTGGTCGCGGCTTCGGTGCTCTTGGCGATCACCGCATCAGGAGCGGCTACCAGGCCGATCTTGGCGAGCGAACCATCCTTGTTCCACATCTTGGGCCAAGTGCCGAGGAATTCCTTCAAGCCTGGAATGGCATCAAGATGCGCCTTCTTGACATACATATAGAGCGGACGGGCACCGGGATAGGCGAAGCTCGAAATGTTGTCGTAAGTCGGTTCGACGCCGTTGATGGTCAGGCCATGGATCTTCGTCGCGTTCTCTTCGAGATAGCTGTAGCCGAAAATGCCCAGCGCCTTCGGATTGGCCTCGATCTTCTGGACGATCAGATTATCGTTCTCGCCGGCATCGACATAGGCGCCATCGCCGCGCACTTCGGTACAGACCTGCTTGAACTTGTCTTCGTCGGTATCCTTCAGCGCCTTGGTCGCGGCATCGGTCTTGCAACCTGCTTCAAGGATCAGTTCCTTGAGAGCATCACGCGTGCCGGAAGTCGACGGCGGGCCATAAACGAGGATCGGGGTGGCGGGCAGCGAAGGATCGACATCCTTCCAGGTCTTGGCGGTCTGCTCCTTGCCGAACGGCTTGGCCGCCAATGCCTTGTAGATGATTTCCGGGGTGAGATTCATCTGGATACCGCCCTTGGCCGAAGCCAGCGCGATACCGTCGAGGCCGACCTGGACTTCGAGGATATCCTTCACACCATTCGCCTGACAATCGTCGAATTCCGCCTTCTTGATCCGGCGGGAAGCGTTGACGATATCGGGATGCTGAGGGCCGACACCCGCGCAGAACAGCTTCACCCCGCCGCCGGTGCCGGTCGATTCGATGATCGGGGATTTGAAACCGGCGTTCGACTTGGCGAAGGATTCCGCCACCGCTTTGGCAAACGGATAGACTGTCGAGGAACCTACGGCACGGATCGAATCGCGCGTCTTGCCACTCGCTGAATCGCCCGCACCGCCGCAAGAGGCAAGCAATGCAGTGGCGGCAACCGCCGTCGCGAGCAAAAGAGATTTCTTCATATTGGTTTGCCCTTCCTGAATACGAGCCATGTCAGGCTGTCGGGAGGGCGAATGTCCTGCTTATGTGACAGCTTCATGACAAACCGTCATGACAATTCGGCACTGTCCTTCGGATAGGCCGGAAAGCGGATGGTGATGCAGGTGCCCTGACCTGCCTTGCTGGCGATATCGAGGCGGCCCTTGTGCCGTTCAACGATATGCTTGACGATCGCCAGTCCCAGGCCTGTCCCCCCCGCCGCGCGGCTGCGCCCCGGATCGGTACGATAGAAACGGCGCGTCAGATGTGGGATATGCTCGGGCGCGATGCCTTCGCCCTGATCCTGCACGGACAGCACCACGGTGTCGTTCTCATCCTGTTGCAGAGTGACGGTTACTGCGCCTTGCGGATCGCCGTACTTAAGGCCGTTATCGACGAGATTGCGGACCAGTTGTTCCAGTTGCTGCCGGTCACCCCGTACGTAAAGCGGCTGTTCGGCTTCCTCAATGGCGATGCGCGCCTTGTCCTCCGGCTTGCCGGCATCGCGCGCCGCCTGCGCCGCCAACCCGTTCAGTTCGAGCCGCACATTGGGCAGGTCGTGCTTCTCCGCCTCGATGCGTGAGAGCGACATCAGATCGTCGACCAGAATCTGCAACCGCTTCGCTTCCTTCAGCACCGTGCCATGGAAACGGGCGGAGGTTGCGGCATCGACTTCGCCTTCCATGTCGACCAGCGTTTCGACATAGCCGATGATGGAGGCCAGCGGCGTGCGCAACTCGTGGCTGGCATTGGCGACGAAATCGGTGTGGGCGCGGCTGATGTCAGCTTCCGCCGTGCGATTGAGCAGTTCGACCATCCAGTACCGCTCATCCACGCGGTGGCGGCTCATCTGCCAGATGCTGCGCGCGCCGGTCAGCCCTTTGATCGTCACGCTGCCGCCGGCAGGGGCATCGAGCAGGGCGATGGCATCGGGGTGGCGCAGGGCCACCCGCGCATCCTGGCCGACGATATGGCGCCCAAGCGCTTCGCGCGCGGCGGAATTGGCGATCACGATCCGGTTGCGGTCCAGCATCATCAGCGGCAGCCCGGAATGTTCGATCAGGGGCCGCATGCCGTCACGGCTGAACACGACTCTATCCGCGTTGTTCTGGCTGAATACCGGCTCAGGCCGGGCGATCCACAACGAACCGATCCATAGCAGAAAATTGGCCACCACCAGGTCGAGCATAGTGCCCCACCACAGCAAGATCAGATTGCAGAGGGTAGCCAGAACAATTCCGGGCCAGGGGAGGGGGCGGGGCAGCTTCATGCAGAAGCGGCCATAGAGGCGAGGCAGAGTTTGGGCCAGATCAAATGCCGCCGGACCGCATCCGGAGGCGAAACGCCTTGTCGGGAAAGTGCTTGAAGGCGTGGTGACCCCTACGGGAGGGGCGATTGCATCCCCTTGAGGCACCATTTTTCAGTCACTTAGACGTGTCTGGTTTCTGGCTTGTATCACAAGGCGGTTACCCATTCTAGTAGTGCTTAGCTCCCTTGAAATGGATGGGATGAGTGACTGCCGCCTTACGCTGCTGCGGGCAGCGACAATCCTGTGCTCTGAACCCAACAAACCCATTTCTGAAGCGTAGCTCGATACTCATTCGGCGTGGTGCGCAGCGAGATCAGGCGCTCGGGGGGCTTCCGCATATTACCATTCGGATACTGTGCACTGACAAAGCCCATCATCGAAGTAGGCTTACCATGCGCTTGTCGCCCCGCCGCATCGAGGTAGATAATGCCGCCATGTGCCAGAGCATTGCGCAGGCAGTTCATCCATGCTCTTGCACTCAAATCATCAGCGTCTCGGACGGCATCATCTGCCGAAAGTCGCACTGCTAGTTCCTCTGGAAACTCGACTGCGAGATTTTGATCGGGGTTGTAGTCGATAGATGCGAAGCGCCATGCGCCGGGAACATGGAAAGGTGACGCGTTAAACCGAGTGTCGTCACTGCCCAACACTGCATCAATCTCCTTCGCTGATGCAGGATCGAGAGGTCGATCATCCATGTATCCGTGCTGACCGGCCTCTTCCTTACGGCGATGCCGCTCAAGCCGTTCAATCGGGAGCGTGAAAATCAGAGTGGACATGGCGAACAAGAACGTCGCGTCCAACGGGCCGAGGTCAGTCTCATGCGGAGCGGTGATCGTCTGAACTTTGGAGAAGAGCCTGTCGATGAGCCAGAGGCATCGACCCGGCACGTCTTGGCTCGTATGATACGGGACGCCCATTACCCACCTCCCGGAAGGAAGCTCGCCGACAGCATTGATTGGTGCCGCTCCAGCCAAGCCTTTGGTGTCGCAAAGTCCAGGACGATCTGGCCCAGTAATGCCCAGAACTCCGGCCCATGCGACCGCACCCGCAGGTGCGCCAGTTCGTGCACGACGACATACTCCAGAACTTTCCTGGGGGCGAAAATCAGGAGCCAGTTGATGAGCACATTGCCCTCAGGTCCGCATGATCCCCAACCATGGGCAAGGTCGGTCGTGCGGATCGACCGAGGCACAAGGCCGAACCGCCTGCCGTAGCCGGCGGCGATCTCCTTCACATCACGCCGGACACGCTGCTTCAGCCAGAGCTTGAGTTCGCTGGCGACGAGGTGATCGGCATCGTCTCCGACCCAGTGCGGCAGATCAACGATGAACCCGTTGCGATAGGTGATCGCGATGCGCTCGGCGTCAGAGCGGCGCACGGTGAGCGGCATGTTACGGCCCCGATAGGGTATCTTCGAGCCGGTAATGAACCGGGGCACGATATGGCGGCTGGCGGTGATGCGCTCCATTTCACGCACGGTGTCGAACACCCACTGGCGTTTGCGCTCAAGGAACCCGGCGATGTCGTCGTCATTGTCGCGGGTGAGCGCCAGCACCTCGACATGGCCGGGCGTGATGGTGATGCGGCGTTCCGATGCCGTCGCCGAACGGCGAAGCTCGTAAGGGATTTCCTTCCTGCCGATCTGGATCGTCGGCATCAGGCCCCGCCCCCATAGGCGTGGACGGCGAATTCCTCGACCTTCTCGCGGATGGTCTTGGTCTCGCCGACACCGTGATCGGTTAGGATGCGCCGGACCTGCTGGCGCAGCGAGCGGAGATATGCCTCCATATGCGCGAAGGCGGGCTGGGTCGCGGCGGCATCGGCATATAGTGCGCCGATGGCGATGGCCGCGTTCTGCAAGGTCGCATGATCGGTATCGGGCACGATGGTCTCGATGATGCGCAGGATCGAGAAAGCATTCTCGTCCATGCCGAGGTCGGAGTGCGCACCCTGTTCGGTCTCGATGTCCCCGGTCAACCCCTCGAACTCGCGCAGACCATCAGCGGCGGCAAGCTGGCCCTGCTCGAAACGGCGGATGATCTCCATTACCCGCTCGGAGAAGCGGCCATATTGCGCCGGGTTCTTGTCCACCAGTTCGCGGGTGGTCCGGCGAAGCTCGGCGGACTTGCGGACGAACGCCTCCTGCAACTCTGGCTCGGCCTTGCCCTCGGTGGCGAAGTCATCGGTGAAGTTTGGATCGGTGATGCTGCGCAGGCGGATGGTGGTGGAGAGACCGGTGACGTGCACGTGCTGCTCCAGCATCTCCCTGATCTTGCCGGAATAGCTCCTGTGGTCGAGGCTCTCGTGCTTGGCTATCGCCTGTGTCGCCAGCCGCAGGAAGGCGGAGGCCCATTTTACCTCGGCGGTGAAGTCGAGGATCGCGGGGTCGGGGGACAGGTCGGCATAAACCTTGATGAAGGTGCGGGTGAGCCGCTGGAGATCGAACCAGTCGTCCTCTTGCCCCCCGGCTGCCAGCTTGGCGGCGGCATAGGCGGCGGACTTTTCGTCCATGCCCTCCAGCCCCATGGCGCGCTTCTGGGCGCGGTAGCGGGCATGGGCTTCCTTGAGGTCGTTGCGCAGGATGGCGATGTTGCGCATCGCGTTCTCGACATCCTCGGAGCGATAGGATTGCAGCGCCTCGTCGAGATGGCTGGTGACGCCGATATAATCGACGATGCGGCCATTGGGCTTGGCGATCTCGCCCCCGTCCGGCAGCCTGATGGTGCAGGTGCGGTTGGTGCGGGCGATGGCTTGCAGGAGGTTGTGCTCCTTGAGCGGCTTGTCGAGATACATCACATGCTCGATGGGCGCATCGAACCCGGTCAGCAGCTTGTCGCATACGATCAGGAACTGCGGGTCTTGGCCGACAGCCTTGAACCGCTTCTTCACGTCCTTTTCGGCGGTATCGTCGAGATAACATGCTTCCAGCCCGGCGCGCAGCGCAGCGATCGCCGGGTTCTCGCTCGGCTTGTTGTCTTCTTGCGATCTGGAATAGACACACGCGATCATCGCATCGGCCTTGGCCTGTGCGCCCCCGGCCTCCATCCCGCCGCGTTCCAGATCAGCGGCGATGACGGCGGAGAGCGCGGCGCGGTAGAGGATCACCGCCTCCCGGTCTACGGCGACAATCTGGGCCTTGAACCCGTCCGGCTGGCAGACCGCCTTGAAATGCTCCCAGATGTCGAGCGCGATCAGGCGTATGCGCTGTGGGTGCTTGGCAATGGTGGCCAGCGTCAATCCCTTGCGCTTCAGCTCGTCGCGCTTGTCGTCGGGCAAGTCCACGAACCAGCGGTCGAACAATATGTCGATCTCGGCTTCGTTGATCGCCCAATCGGCTTTGCGGCCTTCATAGAGGATCGGCACGGTCGCGCCGTCGCGCACGGCGTCGTCGATGCCGTATTTGTCGAGATAGCCTTCGCCTGCCACGCTGAACCGGGCGTAGGTATCCTTGTCGGTGGATTTGATCGGCGTGCCGGTGAAACCGTAGAAATGGGCATCTGGCAGGGTGGCTTGCAGGAACGCGCCCAAGTCCTTTTCCTGCGTGCGGTGGCACTCATCGACCAGCACGATCCAGTTGGCAGAGTTCGGGATGGCTTCCTTCGATCCGGCGAACTTGAAGATGGTGGAGAGCAATATCTGCCCGTTGCCGCCCCGGTTCACCGCCTCGCGCAGCGCCGCGACTGATCCGCACTGAACGGGGTTCGGCAGGCCGCAGGCGACGAAAGTCTTGCTGATCTGATCGTCGAGATCAATCCGGTCGGTCAGGACAAGGATATTGGGGTTGGCGAGGCTGGGCGCATCGAGCGTCAGGTGGGTCTTCAGCTTGAGGGCGAGGAACACCATGGTCAGGCTCTTGCCCGACCCCTGCGTATGCCAGATCAGCCCCTTGCGATGTTCGCCCGCCGCAACCCGCGCGACAGCTTTGTTGACAGCGCGGAACTGCTGATAGCGGCAGACCTTCTTGATCTTGCGGCCGGTCTCCGGGTCGATCTCGAACACGATGAAATGCGCCAAGAGGTCGAGCAGGCGCGACGGCTCGCACAGGCACCACAGGTCTTTGGCGAGGTCGTGGGGGAGCTCATCACGGCTGCGCGGCCATGCGTCGGGCCAAGGGGCGTAGAACTGCGATCGCGCGCCGGTCGCGCCATACAGGGTGGCCATGCCATCGGTGACGAGGTTGAAGGCGTTGGGATAGAACAGCCGAGGGATGTCCCGCTCATACTGCTTGATCTGCTCGAACGCTTCCTCGGCGCGTGCCGTGGCCTTCAGCGGAGACTTGGCTTCGATCACCACCAGCGGGATGCCGTTCACGAACAGCACCATGTCGGGCACGCGTGGGCGCTGGGCGGCAACGCGGAACTGGTGGGTGACGTGGAAGGCGTTACGCGCCGGGTTCTGGAAGTCGATCAGCGTGATCGGGCTGTCGCGGTTCTCGCCGGACAGGCGACGGGAGTAGCCGCCGCGCAGCTTGCGCTGCCACTCCTCATTGTCGGACAGGGTGGCAAGGTCGTTATAGATCGCCTCGGCATCCTCCGCGCCGATACCGTTGAGGTCACGCAGCGCGGCGATCAGCACCGGCTTGAGGATGACACGGTTCTCCTCCTCGCGCATCGCCAGAGCCTGTGCAGGCGACAGCATGTGCCAGCCCATAGCCCCCAGCGCATCGAGCGCGGGCTTCTCGGCGAGGCGATATTCACTCATTCTCCGACCGCGCGAGTTTTTTCGCCTTTGCCGGTCGGTATCAATCCTTTGCCCCGCATCCAAGGGAGAGCGGCAAGCCATCGACTTTTTGCAATCGTTGCCTTCTTCGGATGCCATTGTAGAACTGACGCAACGATGGCATCGTCGGTTGGCTGGACGCCGTCTATCAGGAAGTCGTTCCAGACCGCATAGAGAGTAGCGATGATCTCGCACCGTTCGGTGTCGAGGGGGCGCAACAAATCAATTATTGACTGGATCGCCGGTTGGCGATCGCCAAAGTAGCGGTCAAAGTAGCTCTTGTGCGCCCCACATTTTTCGAGCGGCGTATACACAACACGCTTACCATCGGGCTTGTGCGCCTTGAACCATTTTTGCTTGGCAAAAATGGCCTCCACTGAACGTCGCGCCTTGGGATCATATGGCCCCGCCGCTTCCTTGTAAGCATGGCGATCAAGCTCTTTGTGCAGATCAAGATGCAACTCACATAGGTGAACGATCTTCTCATGCTTCACAGAACCGAAGCGACTGTCATTATGAAGCTGATGCACCACTTCGGCGGCAAATGCCGCTCGCTTGAAGGCAGCAGGAACGCTATTGCCAGAGGTGGCGGCGACTGGGGCAGGCATCCGCACGCGACCGGAGAGGAGGTCGGAAGCTATTGCCGACTTCAGAGATTGGAGACGTGATACCGCACCCTCGGAATGGTCGAGAGCCCGATCTATGTCAGTCATTGCTTTGGCGATTGAGACCTGCGTTTCCATGTCTGGCACAGGCAAGGGCAAGTTGCGAATGTCGCCAACTCGCACGTGGCCGACGGTTGAGCCGCCAGCCAATCGAAGCAAATACTCCTGCACGCCAGCACTTTGCAAGGCATAGAGCAGATAGCCAGAATGTAGGTCACTCTGTCGTGGGCGATAGAGCATCATACGCTGACCAAGGCACACTGGCTCATCTTGCGGAACGGCGCAAACTTCGCCGATAGGCGCTTCACGAGTTATCAGCACATCGCCGACTTGCGGTTTCCCCCTCTTGGTCCATTCGTCAAATGATTGGGTATCTGTGCGAGCGAGGTTTACCCTGACGAAACGGCCACGGCGGACATTCATCGTGCGCACCACCGCGGGGCCATCGTCCGTGATCGGCGGGGTTCGGTTTTTGCAGTCGATCACTGCCTCGCAAACCGCATCAGCAGCGATAATCCGCCAACCGCGACGAAGTCTTCCTAACACCGTCAGTTCCGCCTCTTCGGTTTCTGACGCGACGAAGAACTCAGCAAGCGCCAGCTTTCTCAATGCCCAAAGATGTTGCGCAGTTTCGACATTCCAAGCGAGAGCCTCATCCACCGACCGCAGCACCTCGGCGATCCGCCGCTGCTCGTCGAGGGGTGGGAGGAGGATAGGCAACAGCTTGGCGGTCCCCCGGCTAAGTTCCTTAAAGGTGCTGCCACCTGCCGCCGCGACAAGGTTGGGGCGCTGCGCAATCAGCCAATACAGCAGGAAGACAGGGTCTAAGTCTCGCCCGGCAGCGAAGGTGATGAACCCCTGATTTGTCGTCATGGGGGCGGTGTTGATGGCCGCAAAGCCAATCGTTGCCCGCGAAGTCATCAACACGGTGCCGGGAGGGTTCAGCGACAACGAGCACTCTGCCAACGCCCGCTCTGATACCATGCTTTCAGTGCTGGCGATGGTGCTGACGCCGGTTGGCAGTGACGTGATGTCCGAAGGCGTTGCCCACGGCACCGTGGCGTCGTCCCAATAAGTTGACTTTGCGCGTGAAGGGGTTGCGCCGCCACCCAATGTGGCGACATCGCAGAGCCGGAGAGAACGCCATCCATCAGGCAATGCAGCACTGTCGCGGACCAGTTCGACGACCGCGTTCATTCGCTGCTACCCTTCGGTTTCCCCTTGGGTCGCGCAGCGCCGATCAGCTTCGCCTTCGCGGTCGCCTCGATAAAGTGCCGCTCCACCGCGCTGGGGGCTTCCAACTGGCGGGCATGCCACTTGTCATACTGGGCCAGCGCCTTCGTCTTGGCGACATCGGCGGAGACTTTGCCCGCGTGGCTCAGGATGTCACGATCGCCCAGTTTCAGGAAATCGTCCAGCTTGGCGATCCAGTCGCGCATGGTCATGGGCTTGCGCGCCATGGCCTGCATCTCGGCAAACTCCAGATAGGCGGTGACGATGCGATTGAGTGCCTCGATCTCCTCGCCTTCCAGATAGTTCTTGGCGATATGAACATCGGCCTTGCGCGGCGGGCCGCCCTTCGCCTGGTTGGACCATGAGGTCAGCCCCATGTGATCCTTGGCGGCATCGGCCCGCACCGCCACGATCTCGGCAGCGGTGTGGCCATGGGCCGCCCAGTGCATCTTGTTCTGCACGGTCTGGAAGAAAAGCTGGCTGGCCTCGGCGCTGCCGTCATAATCCACGCTGGTCGCGTAAATCTCCAGCACCTTCTTGTAGAACAGCTTTTCCGAGGAACGGATGTCCCGGATACGGGCGAGCAGTTCCTCGAAATAATCGGCATCCGGTTCTTTCAGCCGGGCATCGTCCATCGCGAAACCCTTGACCAGATATTCGGACAGGGTGGTGGATGCCCAGCGCCGGAACTGCGCGCCACGTGGGGAGCGCACACGGAAACCGACCGCAAGGATCATGGGCAGGCTGTAGTGAGCGACCTGTCGGGTGACGCTGCGCCCACCCTCGGTTTGAACTATTGAGAAATGCTCAATAGTTGCCTCCGGCTGCTCGCCCTCGTCGATTATCGCCTTGATATGCTTGTTGATGTTGGAGACCGTGGTCTCGAACAGTTCGGCCATCTGCACCTGTGACAGCCAGGCCGAACCGTTGACGGCCTGCAACTGGACAACGGTAACACCATCCTCGGTGTTGTAGAGGATCATTTCACCCGACATAGCCAAGCCTCTTGAGGTGCCCGAACATCACGGCTTCCGCCTCGTTGCGCCTGGCGATCAGGTCTTGCAGCTTGGCGACTTCCGCCGCGACATCGACGGCCTCGGCATCCGCGCCGGTCTGCACATAGCGGCTGATGTTGAGGTTGTGACCGTTGGCGGCGATCTCCTCGACCGGGACGATACGGGCCAGCTTTTCGATGTCGGCGAAGGTGTGGACGGTATCGGCCAGCGTGCGGACGTGATCGTCGGTCAGGAAGTTCTGGGCCTTACCCGGCTGGAAGGTGGCATCGCCATTGACGATCAGCACCTTGCCCCGTCGCTCGGCAGGCTTGGCCTTGCGGCATACGAGGATCGCAGCAGGGATGCCCGCGCCGTAGAACAGATTGGGGGCTAGACCCACAACCGCCTCGATCACATCGGCATCCAGCATGGCCTGCCTGATCCGCCCCTCGGCCCCGCCACGGAACAGGACGCCGTGCGGCACCACCACCGCCAGCATCCCGTTATCCTTCAGGCTGGCGAGCATGTGCTGGACGAAGGCGAGATCGCCATAGCCTTTGGGCGGGCAGCCATAGGCATCGCGACCGAACGGATCGCCATTCTGCCAGACGTCATGGCCCCACACCTTTTCCGAGAACGGCGGGTTGGCCAGCACCCGATCATAGGCCCCAATGCCCTCCACGAACTCGCGGGCCTTGGGATCATACCGTTTGGGGGACAGGATCGTGTCGCCCTTGGCGATGAAGGCATCATCGACATTGTGCAGGAACAGGTTGATCTCGGCGATGCCCCATGTCGCGAAGTTCTTCTCCTGCCCATAGAGCGACAGGGTGCGGGCATCCTCGCCCCGATCCTTCACATACTGCACCGCCTCCAGCAGCATGCCGCCAGAGCCGCAGGTGGGATCGTAGATCGACATGCCGGGGCGCGGCTCGACGATCTCGACCATGAGGCGCACGATCTGGCGCGGCGTGTAGAACTCGCCGCCCTTCTTGCCCGCGCCCTCGGCGAACATCTTGATGAGGTAGAGATAGGCATCGCCCAGCATGTCGGCGGGCACATCGGCATTGCGCAGCCGGTGTTTCTCGAAGTGCGACAGCAGCTTTTCCAGCAGAGCGTCGGAGAAGCGATCCTGATTGGCGAAATCTACATCGCCGAACACCCCGCGCAGTCGAAGGTTGGCGTCTTCGATGGACGCCAGCGCATTGTTCAGCCGCTGGCCAATCTGGGTGGCGTGCTGGCGCAAGGCCTCCCAGCGATGCTCCTTGGGGATATGGAAGCGGTGCTCGTCCGGGTCGGCGGCTTCTTCGCGGTCGCCAGTCTCGGCGAGCAGGGCCTCGAACTCCTCGTCCCACACGTCGCACAGGCGTTTGTAGAACAGCAGGCCGAAGATATATTGCTTGTAGTCCCCGGCATCGACCGTGCCGCGCAATATGTCCGCCGCGCCCCACAGATGCCGTTCGAGTTCGGATTGCGTCAGTATCGGCATTGATCCCCCGGAAGCGCGGCTCCTCCCTGAGCCACGAACTTTGTTCACCTGATGATCCGATAGCAGCGTCGGGGATTATTGGCGACACAAAGGAACCGGAAAACAAGATTGCAATTAATTGCACGACGAAAAGTGACTGCCATCAAGCCATTTTGGGCCGTGATAAGGGTTGTTATCCGAGGTGTGGGCTTCGTTCCGGCGGTGCGTTTGTCACCACCAATTCGTCGCGCAGGACGTTCACTGTCTCCAACCTGACGACGGCTTCCGGGTTGCTCATCGGCAGAAGCGGGACGCCGTTACGCACCGCTCCGGCACAGCGTCGTCGCAGGCCCGAATTGTTCGTCGTGCTCACGCCGCATCCTGCAATCGGCGCACGGGCGGTTGCTCGTGCTGCCGGGCGCACCACAGATCATAGTTCGCCTGCATGGCCAGCCACGCCCGAGCCGTGCTTGCGCCTGCCTGCTCAAGCCGCACCGCGAGGTCGGGGCTGATCGCGGCCTTGCCGTTCAGCACACGCGACAGGGCAACCCGCGACAGGGCGAGCCGGTTGGCCGCTTCGGTGACGGACAAGCCCAACTCTGCAATGACCTCATTGCGGAGCAGTTCGCCGGGGTGGGGAGGATTGTGCATCATCGTCTTCGCCTCAATGGTAATCCTGATAATCGACAAGCTCGGCGTCGGTGCCGACAAACCGGAAGGTGACACGCCAGTTACCATTGACCCAAACCGACCAGTGGCCTTTCAGGTCGCCCTTCAGTGGGTGCAGCTTGAAGGACGGCAGGTTCATGTCATCCGGTCCTGCCGCGACATCGAGCAGGCCGAGGATGTTGCGGAGCTTCTTCACATGGGCAACCTGAACGCCTCGCGTCGTACCTGTGCGATAGAGCGCCTCAAGCCCCTTGTGCCGAAAGCCGATTATCATGACGCACTGTATCGCGCCGCGTTACAAGATGCAAGTGTCAGTAGGGTTCGGTAGCGTCCCCCAATCCAACAGCGCTCGTGGTAGGGATTAGCCGATCGGATCGGCGATCACTGGCTGGGAACGCTGTTGGCTGTTTAACATCGTCATTCATCCTCCATTTACAAAATGGCGATCGTTTCGAGGGTTGAACAAAACAAGATCGCTAACCATCTTTGCCCGCAATGACAGCGTCGTGGTGGGGCACCAATGGGCGCAGCAACGGGAGGCGACCATTAGCAGGGCGGACGATTTCAAGACGCTGTTCTCGAACATTGCGATCGACAACGAGGATACCATCGCGTTGCGCTATGGTGAGGTCACGAGGGCCTGTAACCTCCAATTTCGCGATACTGACAGTCGCACGGCAAATAGCCTGCAAGTAGGCTCCTATGGGCGCTGGACTGGCATCCGGGGCATCTCCGATCTGGACATGCTTTACATCATGCCGAACAGGAAGTGGGACACCTATAAGGATAACCCATACAAGCTACTGCGCGACACGGCGGATGCCATACAAGACCGCTACAAAACCACTGAGATTTATGTCGATACCCTCGTGGTCGTCTGCAAGTATAAGAACTTCAAGGTCGAAGTGCAGCCGGTGTTCGAGGACGACCAAGGCTTTTGGTATCCTTACACCAAGAATGGCGGCTGTTATCGGCTGACCAAACCGCGTGAGGAGATCGACGCGACGCGCACTGTCGATGCCGACAAGAACGGCAACCTGCGGCGGCTCTGCAAAATGACCCGTGCCTGGAAGAACAAGCACGGTGTCGCGATGAACGGCTTGGTGATCGACACTCTCGCCCACAACTTCCTGCTCACCACCACGGCCTTCGACAAGACGACGTTCTCGACGTGTGGACAGATGATGCGCGACTTCTTGGAGTACCTGTCCAACCAGCCCAAGCAGGAGCGGTATCACGCGCTCGGCAGCGGGCAGCACGTCAAGGTCCACAAGCGGTTTGAAGGTAAGGCAAAAAAGGGGCTGGAGTTAGCCGATAAGGCCCTTGCTGCTGGTGAAGATACCAAGGCCAACAATCGCTGGCGTAAGCTGTTCGGCCGGGGTTATCCGCTCTCGGATACGACGGAGACCAAGAAGGCTTACATCACCGAAGCCAGCTACACTGCTACGAACACCGAGGAGTTCATCGAGGATATGTTCCCCGTGGATGTCCGCTATTCACTGCGCCTCGAATGTGAGGTCAAGCAGAACGGGTTCAGAACGGTCCTTCTGCGAGCGATGCGGGGCGTTGGCATGAAGCGCCTCAACGTCTACCGGTCCAAGTCTTTGAAGTTCTACATCGCCAACGAGGACATTAAGGGCATCTATCACGTCTATTGGAAGGTGCTCAACAGGGGATCGGAGGCGATCAGGCTCGACAAGATACGCGGCCAGATCGAGCCTGACAGCGGGAGCAAAACCAAGAAGGAGCGTTCCGACTTCCGGGGCGAGCATGTCGTGGATTGTTACGCAGTCCAGGATGGTGTGGTGGTGGCCAAGGACCGCATCCACGTTCCAATCGTAGATGAAAGCGAAGGTTGATGGACAAGGACCGGCTACTGAGGCTTCTTGCGGAGAAGGGCTACGATGTCCTCTTCGGCGTCAAGAAGACGTTCGCGACCTATGACATCGTGAGCAAGGGGCCGGGCTGGATCGGCTTCGTCTCCTTGGCCGTAGGTGTGTTCGCGTTGATCTACGACCCATTGTCCGCCAAGCTGCCCTCCGCGATCCTTGTCATCGCGGGCATCGCTAGCCTCTACATATCGTTCTATCGCGCTGAGGAGTATGAGCGTTCGGCGAACAGTCAGCTGAGCGTCTACAACAGATTGAAGTCTCTCTACCTCAGCGTCCAATCGGGTGCAGACCCCGTTGCTGCGAAATCTGATTTCGACGCCCTCGATGCCCACTATTACTCTACCACCATGAGCAAGCAGATTTTTCTGAGCGGATGGTATGCCCACTATAAACTGTTCGCGGAAACCCAGATTGACTGGATGGAAGAGCAGAAGAATTTCACTTGGAAGGACAAGTGGCCCGTTTCTGCGCGCATCACCATCGTCGTCGTCGCTCTAGCCTTGGTCGTAGGGTTAGGTCTCTGGATTGCTCGCGCCAACTTATGCGTCTGATCGCTTCCTTCGGCAAAGACGTGATGCGCAGGATGAAGCCGCAGGCCACGTTCCCTTCCACCTCAACCAGCAGGGTCTGTCACTAACGTCGGGGGAAATATCGGAAGTTGCCTCGGCGCTGGAACGTCCACAAGGAGGTGTAAGCCGACATGATAGGTGACGCATTAGAACGGCGTATGATGGTCGCGAGCAGAACCCAGGGTTCTATGCCATCACAGCACCGCGCTCGCCGCGTTATCGACGAACATGTCGCCGTCGCGAATGTAGCGGGCGAGCATCGCGTCGCTCTTGTGGCCGGTCTGCTGACGAATTTTCCATGACGACGCCCCTGCCATGGCGGCGCTGGTGGCCAGTCCGGCGCGCAGCGAGTGACCGGAGAAGGTGGCGGGATCGAACCCTGCCGCCTCCACGCGCTTCTTGATGATGGTCGAGACGGCATCCCCTGACAGCCGATCAGGCGCGATATGCCCGTGCCGGTCGATGCTGCGAAACAGCGCTCCCTCCTCGATCCCGGCATGGGCGAGCCAGTCGGAGAGGTGCCGGACAGGGCACCATCGCGTGCGCCCATGCGGGATCGCGATCTTGCGGCCTTGCGCGGTTTGATCCGTTTTGGACCGACGCAGATGCAACACGATGCCCCGTCCGACATGCTCGACATCGCCGCAGTCGAACCCGACCAGTTCGGATCGACGGAACGCCCCGGCGAAGCCGATCAACAACAGCGCCCGGTCCCTGATGTCGATTGGACACTCGCCCATGCACTCCAGCACCGAGAACAGGCTGTCGCGCTGCAACGGCTGCGCCTCTCGTTGAGCCATGCCCTTGGTCCGCCTGATCCCGCTCATCGTCGCGCGCACGATTTCAGTCTTGCACGGATCATCATATCCGAGAGCACGATGGGCCTTCGCGATGGCGGCGAGCCGACGCTGGATCGTGGCGTTGGCATGGGTCGCGGCCAGATCAGCCAGATACTCCGCCAGCGCGTGTGGTGGACAGGGGATGTCTCTGCCGGATGCCCGGAAATGGTTCAGATCAGCCGCGTAGGCGCGCCGGGTGCCCGCCGATAGAGATGAGGTTAGGAGGCGGTGGAGCGGCTCTGAGATCGGCTCTACGAGGTGGGGCTGCCGATCCGTCGAGGAGTTGAGATTGCAATTAATTGCACAAACTTCTCCACTCTCATTTTCGACAATTATTTGTTTTTCCATATGGAAGTTCGTCCTGTGATTTCAAAGTGATAAGCTAAGGTCGCCTATGCAGAAAACAGGGGTCTGGAACCCAGCATTTTCCGCCCGACTTTGCTCGTGCAGGGCGTTGGCTTCCGTTGGCCGCTGATTGCGGTCGGCCCACAGATTGTCGCCCGAAATTTCTACAATTATTTGATTTTGCATTTCGCAATTCCTCTCATGATTTCAGAAGGGTGTCCAAAATTGGCTGGCCCAAAAAGAGGGGTTTAAGCATCGCCGTATTCAGCCCAGCTTTCGCTCCTGCCGGGCATAGGCTTCGGCCAGTCGCTCGCCGCGATCCGTGAGTAGGTCGTCGGACAGCTTGTGGAGGGCGAGCAGGCGCTCCTCGGCCTCGTCATGGGTCTCCAGCGTGCCGTTGTGGCGAATGTGGGAGACCCGGACATCGGGCAGATCGTGCAGATGCCGGGCGATCAGCGTGAAGCGATGGCATTGCAGCACGTCCCGTTCCGAGCATAACAAGGCGGGTCTGCATCGGGCAGCTATCGCGAGTATGTCGTCGATCGCCGTGGTGAAGGTCTCGGTCCCACGCCGCGTTGCGTAATCAGTCGGGCCGCTCACCGGCATCCCGCCCAGAGCATCGCCCATATGGATATAGCTCACGCCGATCCGGTTCAGCCGGACCCGTAGTTGCGGCTTATTGAAATGCTGCCAGCGCGACCGGGGCGATGATCGCACATCGACGATGCAACCGATGTCGAACTGGTCGAGGGCGTAGCTGAACTCGTTCCAGCTCGCATTGGAATGCCCCACGCTCATTATTTCAATCATCTTGATCCTTTCAGAATAAAGATGATCCTATGGGCAAAGCCTCAATAAAAACAGTATTTTCAAATACTTAAATACTTGACTTCACCCCCGTCGCACCCGGCGCTTCCTATCCCGGGCGAGCTTCGCTATGACCGTCGTGCTCTGCGTGAAAGCCGCAGAGCGGGGCGTGGAAACCCCAATCGCTAGACCTCGGTCGCCGATTTTCGGAGGCCGGGTGGCATGCGCGCATGTCCAGCCGGTTCGCCGGTAAAGGCGCATGCGCCTGCTCTAGCGATCAGGTTTCCAACATCCGGCTTTGGCCGTCGCCCCACAGGAATATCGGGGCGACGGAGGGCAGGATTATCACGAGATCACAACAGGTCGGGACACCAGCGTTCGGGATCGGCGACGTGATCGCCAAGGTTTCGCAGGCAGCCTTCGGCAGCGCCCTCGTGACCAATGTGCTGCGTGGGCAAGTTGCGGAGGCCATCGTCGCACTCGCGCTGGAGCCGGAGTGGAACTGGTGCAGCGCCGACTATAGCGGATGGGACTTCGAGCGTCCTGACGGCCTCCGGCTGGAGGTCAAACAGTCCGCCGCACGGCAGTCGTGGAGCACTGGCAAGCCGAGCAAACCGATTTTTGATGTCGCGGCCCGCACAGGACATTGGGAGAGCGGAACACAGTGGATCGCCCAGGTGGGGCGTCCAGCCCATATCTACATATTCGCGCATCATGGCATTTATGCCGACCACGCCGATCATCGCGACCCGGCCCAGTGGGCGTTCTATGTCGTCGCCACCCGCGATCTGCCGGACCTGAAGCAGGCGGCCCTGAGCACGATCAGCAGATTTACAACGCCAGTGCCGGTCACAGCCTTGGCCGACAAGGTGCGTGTCACCGCATCGCAAATTACAAATGAGGGAGGGGTATGAAAACCATTCGGAATGACGTGATCGGTAAAAACACGTTGCGGCTCGTTGATACCGGCAAGGGCTTTGTCGGCCTGGTAATCTCCGGCGGCAAGCAGTTGAGCCGGATCGACGGCGATGATCCTGAGCAGCTCTGGGCTGATCTCCATGCCACAGCGGGCCGGACCAGTGATGCCTATTTCGGCTTCGACGGCGCACGGTCCCGATTTCGACAGTTCTTTCCTGACGGTTTCCGATCTCCCGCATTCAAGGAGGCCGAGCGCGATTACAAGCTCAAGGCCAAGGCGAAGCTTGATGAGACTGCTCCTCTTGAGCAGGCGTTGACTGGCAGCGATCTGGGCGAGGCCGTCCTGTCGGCATACCGGGGCACGAACCTGTTATCGCCGTTCGAAAAGACCCGGCTGCAACCGCTTCTGCGAGGCCCTGATGCCGATGCGTTCATTCAGGCAGCCGCCCGCTTTACGATCGGGGAGATCGAACCGGCGCTCGCGATCATGGATCGGCTGCTACTCAAACACGATAACGCCAAGTGGACGGTGGTCACGTATCTGCCGTTCCTGTGGCGACCCGAGGATCATATGTTCCTCAAGCCCGTGGTGACGCAGGAGTTCGCGGAGCGGGTCGGTCATCCCTTCGTGCATGATTACAGCCCCGCGCTCGATCCTGCCGTATATGCCAGCCTGTGCGATCTTATGGCACAGACCGGGCGCGAGGTGGCCGATCTGGAACCCCACGACAACATCGACCTGCAAAGCCTCGTCTGGATCGTTGGCGAATACAAGGAGGACGATCTCCCGATCCCAACGCAGACAGGATGAGATGCCCGATCCGCGATCAGCCCGCTCCCTTGCCTGACTTCGATGCCGGAGCCGGTGCCTTCTCAGCGACAAGCCTCATGAGCGCTGCCTCCTTGCCCAGCAGCCCTCGGGAATGTGGTTCGGCGCCCTTGGAGCGCAGGGCCTCATCGAGCAGCGCGTATTGCTCCTTGCTGAAGTGCAGCACGACCGTCCGGCCATCAGGATCGAACTTGCCGTCGCGGATGTGCATTTTCAGTTCGTGCGCGGTGCAACCCTCCGCCACGTCGATCAGGTCGTCGATCGTATGCGTTTTGCGATGGGCCGCGATGATGGAGAGCTTGGTCCAGCCCAAGCGCTGTGCCCGTTCGACCGGAATGGTCATCTTCTCGAACACCTTGTCGATCTGTGCCAAATGGTGCGCTTTGCGCAGACCAATCCTTAACTTCCTGGCGACCGTTCTGAACTCGTCGGGATTGTCCTCCCGGACTGTCCGCAAGAGGCTCGCCGCTTCGAGGAGCCGCGACTTGCTGTGGTCGATCAGGTCCTGCGGCACCTCCACCGCTGCTTTCTTGATCCCTTCCATCTGTGAAACCTTCGTAGTTGTTGGGACTAGATGCCTATGGGAAAGACGCAGGCGGGCAAGGGATGATCGGGCCGTGGCAGCGCACCGGCTCTGCCCTGAGCTTAGTCGGCCCGGCAGCCTCGTGTCCCGCCAACGAGGTCGAGACATATCACCCCGATCCTAACGAAAGATGGATTGCAATTAATTGCAATCCTGACATCGCTTTAATTGCAGCAGTGGTTATTATCCCCTTTTATTCTCTCCCGAGACAAAGGGCATGGCGCAGGAGCGAAGCGACGAGCCATGCACTGAATGTCTGTTTCTCTCTCCCTGTGAACATATCAGTTTATGGTAACGATATAATTTTAAGAACATGGGATAAGAGAAACAGACGTTTTTTGGATCAAGCTGCCGAAGAAGGCGTCAGACTGGCGATCTTGGCGGTCAGTCGGGCGCTGTCAGCAATGCCGATTGTGCCTTCCTCCTGTCCGATGTCGAGATAGACCTGCAGAGCGATGTCAGGGTTCGCCGCGATCGGACCAAGGGTCGGCCAGTGATAGTATCGATCAGCAACTCTGTCCGCAGTTTTCGCGTAGGACATGAATTTGTGCCAGCCGTTCCACGAGGCAATGCACGCAACGGTGGCGAAGGCATCATCGTCCAGTCGTTTCACGCATTCACGTAGTAAGCCCATCTCGCGCGGCTGAACTTCATAAGATATGTCCTCGCCTGCTTTCAGCTTCTCCAACTCAGGTAGCCGTTCCTGGGCCTTCTCGATGCGCTTCAGCAGTCGCTGATATGGCAATTTTGCGTGTTTGGCCTTCGTGGCTTCGATCGGCCAAGCCTGCACTGCTGCTCCGTTGAAATAGAGCAAACCTCTAACCCAAGTTGTCCGCAGCCTGAAAACGAGATCGGTCTCGCAGGGCTCCGCGCCCAGCTTCAATAGAATGTGTTTACCGTCCTCAGCAGTCTGTCGCGTAATGTGGTGAAACGGTGGTTTCTGGACGTTACGTTCGATTGTCTTCTCATTCACGCCAAGGTGATCGGCAATTCCGCCGAAAGTGCCCTGAAGCCATTTGAACCCCTCATACTCATAATTGCCATGCTTCGATACCAACTCAGCCAGTCGTCGAGCCGTTCCCTTCAGGTGCTCGATGGCGATGACTGTTGAGGGTGCAGGCTTCTGCACCTTGATCTTTATGGCCACGGTTCTGGCTCCTATCGAGTTGCATCGAAGGAGAACCGGACTTAGAAATGCTGGTGTCGATCAGCGTCGTCTCGGCGCTCCCGAAGACCCTCACCCGGCAAGGTGGGGTCTTCTCGTTTCAAAGCTGGCGAACACCTGACTACAGCGGGATCAGATAATTTTTTCTGACCCATAAAGTCAGGGATCGTTTAACCGGCTGGTGGCGCTGGCAGGTTTACGCCCACGGCTTTCACCTTCGCCATGCCCTCGACAAGCTGGAACAGGGAATAGCCGTTGCCGTAATCATCGGCCACGTCCTCGCCGCTATGGCCCATAATCTGACGGGCCACGCCTTCGGGCAGGCCGCAATGCCGGGCCGCGTCCTTGAAGCTATGGCGGAAGCTATGGAAAACCTTGCGCTTGTCGGTGATGCCGATGGTGCTGCGCATATAGCTGCTCCACCATTCGCCCCACTTGTTGCCCAGCTTCCCATAGGCTCCCGGCTTCAGCAGATGGAACAGACGGACATGGCCAGCGTCTTTCTGGGTCGTCACGAAGGCGATGAAGCCAAGTTCCTTCAGCACGGGATGCACAGGAATAAGGCGTTCGCTGTCCACCGTCTTGACCGTGGTGCCGTCTTCGCCGTCCACTTCAACAATCTTGATGAACCAGCCCTGCCGGGTCTGGCCATCGCCATCGGTATAGGTGTGCTGCGCCACGTCATGGGGCCGAAGCTGGGCCATTTCCTCCAGACGCGCCCCGCTGAACAGCGCCAGCAGGGGGAGCCAATAGGAGGCATCCCCACGCCCGCGAAGGGGCCGTTCGCCATCCGCATGAACGGGACCGGCGAAGATCGCGTTCAGGTCTTCAGGGGCGAAGGGCTGGCGCTTGTCCTTGGACTTCTTCGGCACCTTGATGGTGATGCCCTTCGCGGGGTTGGCATCAAGGTGACCGTTCTCGGCGGCCCAGCCCAGCACGGTGTTGAGACGCGACAGGCGGGTCTTGATGTTGGCGGGGCTTTGGCCGTCCGCGATCATCGCGGCCTTGTAGGTCAGCACGTCCGCCCGCGTTATCGTCCCCACCGCCTTCGGCCCAGTATGGGCAAGGAACTTGCGCGCTTCGCTGCGGCAACTGTCCACAGCTTTCTGTGAAGGTTTCCGCTCGGCGGCCCAGCCATCCACAATGTCAGCATCGAGCGCGGCCACGCTGGCAGCAGCGGGGGCCTGCGCGGCGGGATCAAACGCGGCATCATGGAAGGCGGTGCCGTTCTCGTTGGTGAGCCGCCCGATATGGCGACGGGTGACTTCCACCAAGCCCCGCCGCACGATCTCCGCGAACTGCGCGACAAGCGCGGTGTCGGTCAGGTCCGCATCATGGGCGTGGGCGATGCGGTCAGTGACGGTGGCCACGAACTCATCCTGCCGGGGGTCGCCGGGATCGGTCAGGATACCAAGCTGGACGTGGGCATCCTCCACCATATCGGCCAACTGCCGCTTGTCGGCGGGAGGGGCCAGCGCCAGCCGTTCGGATGACTTGCGGTCCATCTCTTCCACCGTCTCCCGCACATAGGCGGTCAGGGTGTCCAGCGATACGGACATGCGGCCCGCGCCGGGCTTGATGCCCTTTTCTGCCTCCTGGAACATTGCTTCGGTGCGGGCGTCCTCCAATGTACGGCGGCGGCGCGCTTCTTTGGGGCTGTCAGTGCCCAGCGCACGGCGAACAAACTTCTTGCCGACTGTATCGACAAGGTGGAGCGGCACGCGCCGGTGATAGTGGTAGGTATCGCCGCGCTTCAGCAGCCGTTGCATATCAGCCATCTTTTCCATGCCTCTTTGTATCACAAAATTGTGACCAGAGAGCACGTCAAAATGCCTGAAATCTGCCATTCCTGCCCATTTCTGGGACAACCAGCACCGAATGGTGACCCCTACGGGAATCGAACCCGTGTTTCAGCCGTGAAAGGGCCGCGTCCTGACCGCTAGACGAAGGGGCCTTGGGGCAATGCCCAGGCATGGATAAATCCGTCTGCACTGGTGGTGACCCCTACGGGAATCGAACCCGTGTTTCAGCCGTGAAAGGGCCGCGTCCTGACCGCTAGACGAAGGGGCCACTCAGTGCAGGACCGGGCCTTTAGGGGGGGGCGATGGACTGGTCAACCCCCCGTTTCAAAGAGAGGGAATTTGTTGGCGATCAATCGGCCCAGGCCGCATCGTCCACATGCAGTTCCGCTTGCGGTCTGCTTGCCCAATCGTCGATCTTCGCACGCCCGGCCAGCCACAATTGCCGCCCTTGTGCCCCATGCAGCAGAGTTTGCCCGAGTTCGCTTTCCGCCGCTCTGAAGGCCACGGCCTTGAACGAGGCGCCGTCGCGCCCGGCGGCGATCAGGCGAACGTGATCCTTGCCGACGATATCCGCCTTGATGAGGCGCACCGGCCCTACCGCGATACGCGGACCGGGCCAGCCGACGCCATAGGGCCCGGCGCTTTCCAGAGCTTCCACCAGCGACGGATTGAGCCCGCGTGGCGCCACGGAAAGATCGAGCAGCATCGACTGCTGGGCCTGTGCCGCCGTCACCGCGCGGCCGAGCCGTTCATCAAGGAAGTCGGCAAGTGCCGCGATTTTCCCCGATTCGATGGTCAGGCCCGCCGCCATGGCATGGCCGCCGCCGGCCACCAGCAGGCCCAGTTCGCGCGCTTCGATAATTGCGGCACCGAGATCGACTCCGGTGATGGAGCGACCCGAGCCCTTGCCGTGACCGGTCTCCTCGTCCGCGTCGAGCGCGATCACCAGAGCGGGCTTGCCGGTCTTCTCCTTGATGCGCCCGGCCACGATCCCGATCACTCCCGGGTGCCAGCCACGCCCCGCCAGAACGGGCACAGCCCGGTTGTGCTGGGTCTGGAGCAGCGCTTCGGCGGCTTCCTGCACGGAGGCTTCGATCGCCCGGCGTTCTTCGTTCAATTGCGACAGTTGCGCGGCGATTGCCCGGGCCTCTTCGGCATCTTCGGTGGTGAGCAGGCGCACCCCCAAGGTCGATTCCCCGACTCTTCCCCCCGCATTGATGCGTGGGCCCAAGGCAAAGCCCAGGTCGCTGCACACGGGTGCACGGTTGAGCCGCGCGGCATCGATCAGCGCGGCCATCCCGATATTGTCGCGCCGGGCCATGATCTTGAGCCCCTGCGCTACCATCGCGCGGTTGAGCCCCTGAATGGCGGCCACATCGGCCACCGTGCCGAGAGCGACGAGATCAAGCAGTTCGAAAAGGCTCGGTTCCGGCCGCGATTCGAAGAAATTGCGTTGGCGCAAGGTGCGGACGGTCGCCACCGCGAGCAGGAAAGCCACGCCTACCGCCGCCAGATGGCCGTGCGCCGCGCCGATATCGCTCTCATCCAGGCGGTTAGGGTTTACCAGGGCCACCGTCTGCGGCAGTTCCGCCGCGCATTTGTGATGGTCGACCACGATCACGTCGATCCCCGCCGCGTGCGCATCGGCCAGCGCCTGATGCGCCATCGCCCCGCAATCGACAGTCACGATCAGGCTGCTGCCCTGCTGGCCGAGGCGAACCAGAGCCTCGCCACTGGGGCCGTAGCCTTCCAGCAGCCGATCGGGAATGTAGTAGTCCGCCCGATGCCCCAGCATCCGCAGCAGGCGGATCAACAGGGCCGCGCTGGTCGCGCCATCGACATCGTAATCACCGTAGATGGTGATGGATTCCCCCGTCATCACCGCCTGCGCCAGCCTTTCCGCGGCCACATCCATATCGCGGAACGCGGAGGGATCGGGCAGGAATTCCCGCAGCGTGGGATTGCGGTGCCGTTCCAGATCCTCCCGCGGAACCCCCCGTGCGAGGAGAAGTTGGGTGACGAGATCGTCGCCCAGATCGGCGGCGCTTTCCCCCATATCCATGTTGCCGCCGCGCCAGCGCCACATGCGCCCGCTGAGCGAACGGTCGATACCAAAAACGGATGTAACCGGACGTGAAGCCATGATTGCCGCGCTACCCTATCGCTGGCGTGGGGGAAAGTGGGCAGCGCTCACGCGGACAAATACGTGATTGACGTATTTCTACAAATACAGAGCGATAAAAGTGAAGTATGAAGTGGTTCGACTCCTGCAAATACGATTGGGGACGTAATTATGAAGGGTTCGAGGGGCGCTGTATTTGCAGCGATTTCAGTGATTGCAGTCGCACCACTGCTGGCGGCGCAAGGATCGGGCAGCGGGCCGGTAGCCCGCTACGATATTCGTGCGGGGACGGTATCGGGCGTGGGCGCGATGGGCGCCGGATCGATGATGAGCATGATGTTCGGCGGTCGTGGCGGCAATGCCGCACAGCACGAACTCTATCTGCGTCTCGGCTCGTCGCGTACGGCGGAAAAGGGTGCGGCCAAAGCGGAACATTTCATGCCGCCCACGGCCCGGCTCGGCAAATCGGTGCTGCTGGTCACACCCCGGGAAGAACGGGGGGGCATCGATGAATTGCCGCAGAAGCCGAAAGGGCGGCTGCTGATCTTCTGGGGTTGCGGGATGAATGCACCCAAGGGGCAGCCGGTGGTGATCGATTTCGCCAAGCTGGCGGCAGGCCAGATGCCTTCCGGGCTGTGGACGACGACGATCGTGCGCGACTGGGGGCCGACATTGGCCAACAGCAAGACGTTCGGCCGCTGGCCCGCGGAAGACGGCAAGTATGTGAAGCCTGACAGTTCGCTGCTCGGCGCGCACCGCATCGTCAGCAATTATGCACCGGAAATCGCATTCACGGCTGCCAAGGATTTCATGCGCCCGCTTTCGGTGTCGAGCAGGCAGCAGGCTGGCGGGGCAACCGTGATCAACTGGTCGGCCGTGCCCGAGGCGACAGGCTATCTCGCTTTCATCACCGGCGGCAAAATGGGGCCGGGCGGGGAAATGGGCGATATGGTGCTATGGACCAGCAGCGCCTCACGCCAGTTCGGCGGGGGATTGTCCGATTGGCTCTCACCTTCGCAAGTGGCGGGGCTGGTGAAGGACAAGACGGTTCTGCCGCCGACCGCGACCAGTTGCGTCGTTCCGACCGAAGTGCGCGAGGCGACACCCGATTTCCGCTTCGGAACCTTGACGGCTTTCGGGCCGGAGGAAACGTTCTCTTATCCGCCGCGCCCGACCGAGGCGGGCAAGCCGTGGAATCTCGAATGGACCGCGCGCATCCGCCATCGCTCGATGACAAGCTGGATGGACGGGCAGGGCATGATGATGGGGGCTATGAACAGCGCGGATGACGGCGCGCCGGCTCGGCAACAGCAGAAGAAATGCAAGCCCAGGGGGCTGGGCGGTATGCTCGGTGGCGTCTTGGGTGGCGGGGGAGGCTGCTAGCTTCGCCACGTTCCCAAGCGGTGACGATACAGGGATTGCGGGGATGTATCTGTGGGGCGGGCGGGCCATCCGCCCGGCTTGGGCTGCATTCCCGCTTGTGCCATCATGCGGTGATGATCTTGGGTGAACCGCCGCGCGATGGCCGCTGAAACGTTCTTTGCCGTTGTCTGGCACAGCCGCACCGGCGCCGCCCGGGCGATGGCGCAAGCCGTGGCGGAAGGCGGTGGGGGCCACGCGAAGCTCTATTCGGCGGAAACGGTCTCTCCGGCGGATTTGCTGGCAGCCGATGGCTATGTGTTCGTCTGCCCGGAAAATCTCGCTTCTATGAGCGGGATGATGAAGGAAATGTTCGATCGCTGCTATTATCCGCTGCTGGGGAAAGTGGAGGGCCGGGCCTATGCCACGGCGATTGCAGCCGGATCGGACGGGCATGGCGCGCAGGCCCAGATCGATCGGATCGTGACGGGCTGGCGGTTGCGGCGCGTGGCCGAACCGTTGATTGTCAACCTTTCCGCGCAGACACCGGAAGCAATCCTGCGTGCCAAGACCGTGCCGGCCGATAAGCTGAGCGCCTGCCGCGAACTGGGGCAGGGGATGGCGGAAGGGCTGGAACTCGGCATATTCTGACGGATCGACACCCGATGCGATAGTGCCTCAAAAGGGGCGATTGAGGGGATTGATATATGGAAAGCGTAGCCGCGCGAATTTCCTTGCTGTTCGAAGCAGGGCGGAGGCCGGGGATCGACGACGTGCGTACCTTGCTGTCCCAGGATGGAAGCGGGTTGATTATCAGCCATGTCCATTCCGGGATGGATGCGCGGCACGGTGTCGAACTGCTCGCGCAGGGGCTGGCATTCGATCTCACCGGTCTGGCGCCGGGGACGGCGGATGCCATGCCGCCATGCCTTCATCGTTTCGATTTGTCCGATGGTTGCGACAGCGCGGATCTGGAAGTCATCACGTTGCAGCCGGGGCATCATCTGTCAGGCGGCACGACGATGAAACCCGTGGTGCAAACGATGATGAACGTTGCAGGGGCGTTGTGCCCGCTGGATGGTCTGGTTGCAGTGGCGTGGCATCCCGCAAGCAGTTGGCTCAGCCCAGCCTATTTTGCATCAATGATACGTAACTGGTTGGAAGGTGGTATTTTTCCGGCGCGTGGGCTGGTCGGCCTCGAACTGTCCGCCGATGGCGGATTGCAGAGCGAAGGGGCGGCATTCTTCACCGGGCAGGAAGTTCGTGTGGAGCCGGAACTGGTGGAAAGCACCGCAAGCGCCACAAAAATTGCCGTGCGCCTGATCGATCATCTGGTGGAGAACGGTCCTTTTGAGGCGGTTGAGCAGATGGTTGGGCCCGATGGGCGGATGCTGAAAGTCATGCCATCCTCCAACCAGCGGTTTGTGCGTGTCTGGGGTGGTTAAGACCCGTTCCGCATGGTGGTATCGGAAACCGAGCCGGACAGGGTGGTTTCCGTCCGGCTCGTATGTCCCCGTTACGCGATGGCGCGGTGGGCGCTGTTGGCGGCGCTGACAATTGCGCGGACGCTGGCGGCGGCCACGTCTTCATCGATACCGACGCCCCAAACCGTCTGTCCGTCGGGCATCTGGCATTCGAGATAGGCGGCGGCACGAGCATCGGTGCCGGTGCCCAACGCGTGTTCGCTGTAATCCAGCACTTCCAGTTCCAGGCCGAACGCTTCTTTCAACGTGGCGAGGACTGACGAAATCAGCCCCTTGCCGCGTCCACTGACACGTTCTTCGCGGCCATCGACTTTGATTGTGCCGCTGAACAGCCGTGTACCATCGCTGGCACGATTTTCATCGTAATCAACAAGTTGATAGCGCCGCTTATCAATTTTGATGAAGTAGGTTTCGCGGAAGACCTGCCAGATATCATCGGCATTCAATTCGCGCCCCAGATGATCGGCCAATTGCTGGACGTACTTCGAAAAGTGCGCCTGCATCCGCTTCGGCAGCTTCAAGCCCTGATCCTTTTCGAGCACCCAGGCGAACCCGCCTTTGCCGCTCTGCGAATTGACCCGGATTACCGCTTCGTAGCTGCGGCCCAGGTCGGCGGGATCGATCGGCAGATAGGGAACGCGCCAATATTCGTCGTTCTGCCGCTCGTTGGCGGAAAAACCTTTCTTGATCGCATCCTGATGGCTGCCCGAAAACGCGGTGAAGACCAGTTCGCCACCGTAGGGGTGCCGCTGGTGCACCGGGATCTGGTTGCAGTATTCAACCGTTTCGATCGCCTTGTCGATGTCAGAAAAATCGAGTTTGGGATCAATGCCTTGTGTGTACATGTTGAGAGCTACCGTCACGAGGCAGCAATTGCCCGTGCGCTCCCCATTGCCGAACAGGCAGCCTTCCACGCGATCCGCCCCGGCCATTATGCCCAATTCGGCCGCAGCCACCCCGGTGCCCCGATCATTATGAGTATGCAGCGAGATCACCACGCTGTCGCGCCGTGGGATGTTGCGGTGGAAATATTCGATCTGGTCGGCGTAGATATTGGGCGTGGCGGCCTCAACCGTTGCCGGCAGATTGAAAATCAACGGATGGTCCGGCGTCGGCTGCAGGATATCCATCACCGCCTCGCAAACCTCGAGGCTGAAATCCAGTTCGGCGGTGGAGAAGGTTTCGGGACTGTATTCGAAGAACCAGTCCGTTCCGGGCCGCTTGGCCGCTTCATCGCGCAGCAGTTTCGCGCCATTGATGGCGATTTCCTTCACCTGCGGCTGCGTCATCTGGAACACGATATCGCGCCATGCGGGCGATACGGCGTTGTAGAGATGGATGATGGCCGCGCGTGCGCCTTCCAGGCTGTCGAAGCTGGTGCGAATCAGATCTTCGCGCGATTGGGTCAGCACCTGAATGATGACATCGTTCGGAACACGCCCGCCACGGACCAGTGATGTGATGAAATCGAATTCGGTGGCTCCCGCAGCGGGAAAGCCGACTTCGATTTCCTTGAAACCGGTTTCCACCAACAAATCGAAGAAACGATTCTTTTTTACCGCATCCATCGGATCGATGATCGATTGGTTGCCATCGCGCAGATCGGTGGAGAGCCAACGCGGCGGTTGGGTGATCGTGCGGTTTGGCCACTGCCGGTCAGGCAGATTGATCTGCGGGAAGGGCCGGTATTTTCGGCCCGGTTCTTTCAACATGGACATGACGATTCGCCTTATCGCTTGTGCCGCGCACGACAAGAGGCGCGGTAGAATTTCGACTGATGATTTCCAGAGCCCTTAGGCGGGTGCCATGCGCGAACAGTGCGCAGGCAAATAACTCGCCTAAGGGCGAGTAAGTCGAAGCAGCGCCAAGATCGTGCGGTACGTCATTACACCGGGCTATTTGCCTATCAGCGGGCAAATTTCAAGTGCAAGCTGCATCGGAAGGCGATTTCCTGCCGTGTGAGGGCCTGAATTGAGGCCTTCACACGGAAAAGGAAATTACTTTTCGAACGCGGCGGTGATGTCGAGATCGACGGTGTCGGTGACCATCGGAATGCCGAAATTGATGTTGAAATCGGACCGCTTGATCCGCGCCCATCCCTTGAAGCCGACAGTCTGCTTCTTGGTGGCCGGATTTTCACCCGCACCGGTGAAGCGGGCCATGACCGAGACCGGCTTTGTTACGCCGTTCAGCGTCAGATTGCCGAAGATCAGCGCTTCGCTGGTCCCATTGGGGCGAATTTGGGTCGATTTGAATACGGCATCGGCAGGGGTCGGACCGAAGAAATCGGGGGCGCCGCCATCCTTGCCCGCGCGCAGCAGGTGGGAGGTCAGGTCCGCACTGGCGGTTGTGATCTTGGCGACGGGAATGCGCACTTCCAGCGAACTGGATTCGACGTTGATCGGATCGAGTTTCAGCGTTCCGGTCACATCGCCGAACAGGCCGAAATAATCCGAAAATCCGAAGTGATTGACGCGCCAGCCGACCAGCGTGTGCGCGGGATCGGCAGTGTAGGTTCCGGCGGTGACGAGTGATGCGTCAGCCGTGCCGGGCTGGGCGTTGGTGCCGTTCTGGGCTTGGAGCGCGCTGAAGGAAAGCAGCGTTGCCCCGGCAACGCCTGCAAGGGCTAGCGAAAGCCTACGCATTTTAGAAGATCTCCCCTGTTCGATCGATGATGGGGAGCAATCTGGCGTGTGCGAGGGTGCCTGTCCAGTCGTACACGCAAAGAAGAATGCCCGGGGCGGTAACATTGCCGCCCCGGAACATTCCGAAAAGTTTAGTTCTTTTCTTTGTCGACCAGCTTGTTGGCGCCGATCCACGGCATCATCGCACGCAGGCGCGAACCGGTCTGTTCGATCGGGTGCGCTTCGGCAAGCTTGCGGGCAGCCTTGAGTTCGGGCTGGCCAGCGCGGTTGTCGAGCACGAAGTTCTTCACGAAACGGCCGGTCTGGATATCGGTCAGCACGCGCTTCATTTCCGCCTTGGTTTCGTCGGTGATGATGCGCGGGCCGGTGGTGATGTCACCGTATTCGGCCGTGTTCGAGATCGAATAGCGCATGTTGGCGATGCCGCCTTCATACAGCAGGTCCACGATCAGCTTGGTTTCGTGGAGACATTCGAAATAGGCCATTTCCGGCGCATAGCCGGCTTCGACCAGCGTTTCGAAACCGGCTTGGATCAGGTGGGTGATGCCGCCGCACAGAACGACCTGTTCGCCGAAGAGATCGGTTTCGCACTCTTCCTTGAAATTGGTTTCGATGATGCCGCTGCGGCCGCCACCGACGCCCGAAGCGTAGGCAAGAGCGATATCATGCGCATTGCCGGTGGCATCCTGCGCGATCGCCACGAGGCACGGCACGCCGCCGCCACGAACATATTCCGAACGCACGGTGTGGCCGGGGCCCTTCGGCGCGATCATGATCACATCGATGTCGCTGGGCACTTCGATCAGGCCGAAGTGGATATTGAGACCGTGGGCGAAGGCGAGGGCAGCACCCTTCTTCATGTTGCCCTTGAGGTCGTTTTCCCAGATCGCGGCCTGATGTTCATCGGGCGCGAGGATCATGAGGATATCGGCCCATGCGGCGGCATCCTTGTTCGAAAGAACCTTGAAGCCGGCGCTTTCCGCCTTCTTGGCGCTGGCCGAACCGGGACGAAGCGCGATGGCGACATCCTTCACCCCGCTATCGCGCAGGTTCTGCGCGTGGGCGTGGCCCTGGCTGCCATAGCCGAGCACGGCAATCTTCTTGTCCGTGATCAGGTTGAGATCGCAATCGGCGTCGTAATAAACTTTCATTGGTCTATCCCTGTGTATGCGCTGGGCTCGCGAAAGCGGCCCGGTAACGAATTTGCAAGAGGAAATTGGCTTTTCCGCCAATTCCGCGATGGAGGGATCAGGCGGCGTTGCCGCCGCGCATCATCCCGACGATCCCCGTGCGGCCGACTTCGACCAGCCCCAGTTCGCGCATGATGGCGATGAAGCTGTCGATCTTGTCGGGCGCGCCGGTCAGTTCGAAAATGAAGCTCGAAGTCGTGGTGTCGACAACTTTGGCGCGGAACACATCGGCCACCCGCAAGGCTTCGACCCGCTTTTCACCCGTGCCGGACACTTTGATCAGAGCCAGTTCGCGCTCCACATGCGGCCCGGATTCGGTCAGATCGGTGACTTTGTGCACCGGAACCAGCCGTTCGAGCTGGGCGTGGATCTGATCGATCACCGAGGGCGGCCCCTGAGTAACGATAGTGATCCGGCTGATCGAGTGATTTTCGCTGATATCGGCCACAGTCAGGCTGTCGATATTGTAGCCGCGCGCAGTGAACATCCCGGCGATGCGGGCGAGAATGCCCGCTTCGTTATCGACGGTGACAGTCAGGACGTGGCGCTCGGCCTCGCCGTGCTGGATTTTCATCATTTCCATCCTTCTCAGACCAGCGCTTTGGCTTCGTCGTCCATCGTCCCGGCATGGACATCGCCGTAGAGCAGCATTTCGGTGTGGGCCGCACCGCTCGGGATCATCGGGAAGCAGTTGGCTTCCTTCGAAACGAGGCAATCCACCATCACCGGGCCATCGTGTTCGATCATTGCCTTGATACCCGCGTCCAGCTCGCTTTCGTCATGGATGCGGATGCCCTTCCAGCCATAGGCTTCGGCCATTTTCACGAAGTCGGGCAGGCTGTCCGAATAGGAATTCGAATAGCGGCTCTCATAAGTCAGTTCCTGCCACTGGCGAACCATGCCCATGTATTCGTTGTTGAGAATGAACACCTTGATCGGCAGACGGAACTGGCTGGCCGTGCCCATTTCCTGAATGTTCATCTGGATCGAGGCTTCGCCCGCAATATCGATCACGAGGCTTTCCGGATTGCCGAGCTGCGCGCCGATGGCCGCGGGCATGCCGTAGCCCATCGTGCCGAGCCCGCCCGAAGTCAGCCACTTGTTCGGCTTGTCGAAACCGAAATATTGCGCGGCCCACATCTGGTGCTGACCGACTTCGGTGGTGATGATCGGGTCCTTGTCGCGAGTGAGTGCGAACAACCGCTCAACCGCGTATTGCGGCATGATCAGATCGCCTGAACGGCGCGGATAGGCAAGGCTGTCACGCGCGCGCCAGCCGTCGATCCGGGCTTTCCACTCAGACAGATCGGTGGCCTTGCGATTGCCCCAAGCCGCGATGAGCTGTTCCAGAACCGTCGCGCAATCGCCGATGATCGGCAGATCGACCGGAACCGTCTTGTTGATCGAACTGCGGTCGATATCGATGTGGATTTTCGTCGAATCCGGCGAAAAGGCGTCGAGACGCCCGGTGACGCGATCATCGAAGCGCGCGCCGACGTTGATCATCACGTCGCAGCGGTTCATCGCCATGTTTGCTTCATAAGTGCCATGCATGCCGAGCATGCCCAGCCAATCGGAGTGATCCGCCGGAAACGCGCCGAGGCCCATCAGTGTGGAGGTGACGGGGGCACCGGTCAGCGCCTGGAACTGGCGCAGCAGTTCGCTCGCCCGTGGGCCGGAATTGATAATCCCGCCGCCGGTATAAAGGATCGGCGCCTTGGCATTCGCGATCAGATCGATGGCCTTGGCGATTTCGTCGCTTTCCGCCGCAAGGCGCGGGTTATAGCGCTGCGGGCGTTGCGGCTTGGAATCACTGAGAAGCGCAGTCGCGACCTGGACGTTCTTGGGAATATCGATAACGACAGGGCCGGGCCGGCCGGTGGTGGCGATTTCGAACGCTTCGTCGATCGTCGCCGCCAGTTCCGCAGGATCGCGCACCAGATAGTTGTGTTTGGTGCAATGGCGCGTGATGCCGATCGTATCCGCTTCCTGGAAGGCGTCCGAACCGATCAGGTTGGTGGCGACCTGCCCGGTGATGACGACCATAGGAATGGAATCGAGGAACGCGTCGGCAATGCCGGTGACGGCATTGGTCGCGCCGGGGCCGGAAGTCACGAGCACGACGCCTGGCTTGCCGGTGGAACGGGCATAGCCTTCGGCGGCATGGGCCGCACCGGCTTCGTGCCGGACAAGGATGTGGCGGATACGGTCATCGCCAAACAATTCGTCATAGATCGGCAGAACAGCCCCGCCGGGATAGCCGAACACGAATTCGACACCCTGACGGACAAGGCTTTCGACCAGGATCTTTGCGCCGCTGCGCTCTTGGGTCACGTCATTTCCTCACTTGTGACGGGCTTGCCGTCTGGCGGACATCGTGGGGCAGAAAAAAGAACCCGGCGCGGATGCGTCGGGCCTGCTTCTCTGACCGTGGATGAGGGGCGCCTAAGAGACATGATATGGCATGTCAACGCTTAGTGTTGTAATAATATTTCAAAATAGGAAGAAAATTCAGAATTTATAATTTCCTTGCGCGGCCACGCGACAGGAGGTTGCCTCCGAAACCATGTATATTGCCGCTTCGCGTAATTTCGTGTCGCCTGTGCTCCTTGTGCGATGGCCTCTTCGCGCGTGCATCCCCCCTGCAACCAGTCTGCAATCTCGCGAACCCCGATCGCACGCATAACGGGCAGGGCGGGATCGAGTCGGCGGGCGAGCAGAGCCCTGACTTCTTCCACGGCGCCGGCATCCATCATCTGGACAAAGCGCGCATCGCATCGCGCATAGAGCTCCTCACGCGGGGGGAGCAGAATCAGGGGGTGCAGAGCGACGGTATCGCCCAGTCCGCCTTCACGCGCTTCCTGCCATTCGGCCATCGGCCGCCCGGTGGAACGGATGACTTCCAGTGCCCGTGCCACGCGCGTGGCATCGTTGGCGTTGAGCGCCGCGGCCCGGGCGGGGTCTTCACGGCAGAGCGCGGCATAAGCATCGGCGAGGGGCAGGGCGCGCACCTGTTCGCGAATGAACGGATCGATCGGCGGGATCGGGGCAATACCCTCCAGCAGAGTGCGGATGTAGAGCCCGGTGCCGCCAACCAGGATGGGCACTGCGCCCTCGGCATGCAACGCGTGGATTTCCATTGCCGCCGCCAGCGCCCAATCGGCGGCGGAACAGGCGACAGCGCCATCCCAGGTGCCGAACAGGCGGTGTTCTATCCCCTGCATCTCCTGCGCCGACGGACGGGCGCTGAGCACTGCGAGATCGGCATAGACCTGCGCGCTGTCGGCGTTGATAACCACCGCGCGGCGCCCTTGTTGTACGAGTGCACGTGCGAGGGCGACAGCACAATCGCTCTTGCCGCTCGCGGTCGGCCCTGCAATGAGCGCCAGCGGCGGCAGCCCGGTCGTCATAATACGGAGATTCCCTTGCTCATCGCCCGCCTGATAGCAGACCCGCACGCCTATTCGACAACTCTTGATCAGGCCACCGCCGCGCTGGAAGCGCACGGGATGCGTGTAGCCATGGCCCAACTGGTCGATGCCAACAGCCCGGTCCTGCAGATTTCCTTGCCCGAAGGCGATGCGGCAACGGTCGCGGGCATTCTGGACGAGCATTTCCGCCCATCGGACCTGCTGCTGACCGATGAGGAAATCCGCGTCCCGCATGTTTTCGTATCTGACATGGATTCGACCATGATCGGGCAGGAATGCATTGACGAACTGGCCGATTTCGCCGGGATCAAGCCGCAGATTGCCGAGATCACCGAGCGGGCGATGCAGGGGGAACTGGATTTCGAAAGTGCGCTGCGCGAGCGTGTGCTGCTACTGCGGAATCTGGCGGAAGAGGCGATTTCCGAATGCCTCAGCACGCGTATCGTTCCGATGCCCGGCGCCAAGACGCTGGTCGCGACTTTGAAAAGCAAAGGTTGCCGCACGGTGCTGGTGACAGGCGGTTTCCATCAGTTCGCCGATCCGGTGGCGGAGCAGCTCGGTTTCGAACGCGTGGTGGGCAACCGGCTCGAAGTTTCAGGCGGCGTGCTCACTGGAGGGCTGGTCGGCGCGATTACCGACAGCAGCGTGAAGAAGGCGGTCCTGCTCGAAGAGATGGCCCATCTGGGCGATGCCGGGGTCAGCTTGGCCACAGGGGATGGCGCCAACGACATTCCGATGCTGGAAGCGGCGACGTACGGCATTGCCTATCGTGCCAAGCCCAAGGCACGCGCAGCCGCCAATGGCTGGATCGATCGCGGCGATCTGACCGCGATCCTCCATCTGCTGCGGATTCCTGAAGCTGAATGGGTCGGCTGACCCGCGTCGCCTCTGGCAACAAAAAAGGGCATCGTGAGACGATCACGATGCCCTTTTTCTTGACCTGTTAAGGACTAAGCTTCAGCTTTCCATCCAGTCGCGGAAGAAACTCTCGCTTGCTTCGCGCAGATCGGCCAGTGGCACCGCAACGCTTGCGCCGGAAATCATGACGCCGCCGGTCGTGCCGATCTGCACGGCTTCGATACCCTGTTCTTCGGCTGCTTTGAGCACGGCCTCGGCGTCGCGGGTCGTCACCAGATAGCGCCCCTGATCCTCGCCGAAACAGAATGCGGCGGGATTTTCAGCGCCGGACAGAGTGACCTGCGCGCCGATGTTTCCTGCGAGCGCCATTTCCGCGATTGCGACAAGTGCGCCGCCATCCGAAATATCGTGCACGGCCGTGACTGCGCAATTGCCGATCAGCCTGCGGATAAATTCGCCGTGGCGCCGTTCCGCATCGAGATCGACCACCGGGGCCAGGCCTTCTTCGCGGCCATGGCATTCACGCAGCCACAAGCTCTGGCCGAGGTGGCCGGCGGTCTGGCCGATCAGGATCAGCGCTTCGCCTTCGGTCTTGAAAGCGATTGTGGCCATGGTGGCGGAATCGTCCAGCAGTCCGACGCCGCCGATAGCCGGTGTCGGCAAGATCGCGGAGCCGCCGCCGGTGGCCTTGGATTCGTTGTAGAGGGAGACGTTGCCGCTCACGATCGGGAAATCGAGCGCGCGGCACGCATCGCCCATGCCCTCAAGGCAGCCCACGAACTGCGCCATGATCTCCGGACGTTGCGGATTGGCGAAGTTGAGGCAGTTGGTCACTGCCAGCGGGCGCCCACCCACGGCGGAAATGTTGCGATAGGCTTCGGCAATCGCCTGCTTCCCGCCCTCGTAGGGATTGGCGTAGCAATAGCGCGGGGTGCAGTCGGTGCTGATCGCCAGCGCCTTCTTCGTGCCATGGACACGGACCACTGCCGCATCGCCACCCGAAAGCTGCAACGTATCCGCGCCAACCTGGCTGTCATACTGCTGCCAGATCCAGCTTCGCGATGCGAGATCGGCGCTGCCCATCAGCTTGAGCAGGTCCGAGCCCACATCTGCGCTCACGGGCGTTTCGGCAAGATCGCTGATCCCGGCCCAGGCCGCGTATTCCTCTTTCGAAATATAGGGACGATCGTATTCCGGTGCTTCATCGGCCAGCGGGGCGAGGGGGATGTCGCACACCACTTCGCCATTCCATTCCAACACCATATGGCCAGTATCGGTCACTTCCCCGATGACCGCGAAATCGAGTTCCCACTTGCGGAAGATCGCTTCGGCCATGGCTTCCTTGCCCGGCTTGAGTACCATGAGCATCCGCTCCTGGCTTTCCGACAGCATCATTTCGTACGGCGTCATGCCCTCTTCGCGGCAGGGCACCTGATTCATGTCGAGCCGGATGCCCGCACCGCCCTTGGATGCCATTTCGACGCTGGAGGAAGTGAGGCCCGCCGCGCCCATATCCTGAATGGCGACGATGGCATCGGTCGCCATCAGTTCGAGGCAGGCTTCGATCAGGAGCTTTTCGGTGAAGGGATCGCCGACTTGCACGGTGGGGCGCTTTTCTTCCGAATCCTCGCCGAAATCGGCGCTGGCCATGGTCGCGCCATGAATCCCGTCACGCCCGGTCTTGGATCCGACATAGACGATCGGATTGCCGACGCCGGTCGCGGCGCAATAGAAGATCTTGTTCGTATCGGCGACGCCCACCGTCATCGCATTGACCAGGATGTTGCCGTCGTAAGCCGGGTGGAAATTGGTCTCCCCGCCCACTGTCGGTACACCCACGCAATTACCGTAGCCGCCGATCCCGGAAACGACGCCTTTGACCAGATGCTTCATCTTGGGATGGTCGGGGCGGCCGAAGCGCAAGGCGTTCATATTGGCCACGGGGCGCGCGCCCATGGTGAAAACATCGCGCAGAATGCCGCCGACGCCGGTGGCCGCACCCTGATACGGCTCGATATAGCTGGGGTGGTTATGGCTCTCCATCTTGAAGATGGCGGCCTGGCCATCGCCGATATCAATGACACCGGCATTCTCGCCCGGCCCCTGAATCACCCAGGGGGCTTCGGTCGGCAGTTTCTTCAGGTGGAGTCGCGAGCTCTTGTAGGAGCAATGCTCCGACCACATGACCGAAAAAATACCCAGTTCCACAAGGTTCGGCTCGCGGCCGAGCGCATGGAGGACGTGGCTATATTCCTCGGGGGAGAGGCCATGGGCCTCGACAACAGCGGGCGTGATCGTGTCGGCGGTATTAGGCATGTCCGGGCCCTTAGCGGGGGAACCTCGCTCCTGCTAGCCCCAGCGCGCTTGACCGGCCCGCATATGCCCGCCAAAGCTGGCATCCATGGCGCAAGAGGCCCCCGATATTTCGCAGATGAGCTTCGAAGACGCGCTCCGCGCGCTGGAAGACGTGGTTCGCATGCTTGAAAGCGGCGATGTGCCGCTCGACGAATCGATTGATCTTTATGAACGGGGCGAAGCGCTTCGCATGCATTGCCAGAAACGGCTCGATGCCGCGCAGGCGCGTATCGAAAAGATCGTCGCCGGGCCCGGTGGCACGGTCAGAGGCGCGGAAGCGTTCGATCCGGAAGGCCGGACCGGGGCCTGATGTCCACGCCCGACGCCACCGATGGCGGCTTGCTGGCGGACAATCTCGCCCAGATCGCCAGCGATATCGATTCGCTGTTCGATTCGCTGCTGCCGATTCCGGATGACAAGCATGCCCGGCTGATCGAGGCGATGCGTTATGCCGCGATCGGCGGGGGCAAGCGGTTGCGGCCACTGCTGCTTGTCGCCACAGCCGAAATGTATGGCGTCCACCGCGCTGCGGCCATGCGCGCCGCCTGCGCGATAGAGGCGATTCACGTCTATTCGCTGATCCATGACGATCTGCCGTGTATGGACGACGATGACCTCCGCCATGGCAGACCCACCGTGCATAAGGCTTTTGACGAAGCGACGGCGGTGCTGGCGGGCGATTCGCTCCATGCCATGGCGTTTGCGATCCTGTCGGACGAAGCGACCAGCGGCGATCCGTTCGTGCGCTCCGAACTGGTGCAAACGCTGGCTTTGGCCGCTGGTGCGCATGGTATGGCGGGGGGGCAGATGATCGATATGGCCGCCGAGATCGAAGAGTTCGATCTGCATACCATCACCCGGTTGCAACAGCTCAAGACCGGGGCGCTGCTTGCCGCATCGGTCGAAATGGGAGCGATTATCGGGCGCATTCCGCCCGAAGGCCGCGCACATCTGCGCGCTTATGCACGCGATATCGGCCTTGCCTTCCAGATCGTGGACGATCTCCTCGACTATGAAGGGGACGAAGCGAAAGCGGGGAAAGCGCTGCGCAAGGATGCGGGCAAAGGCAAGCAGACGTTCGTTTCGCTTCTGGGGGCGCAACGCGCGCGGGATCAGGCGGAAATGCTGGTGGCGCAGGCCAGCGATCATCTTGCCAACCACGGGACGGAAGCCCGGCTGCTGCGGGCACTGGCGCGCTATATCGTTGAAAGGGATCATTGATGAGCGAACGGATTGGTGTTTACCCGGGTACGTTTGATCCGATCACGCTGGGCCATGCCGATATCATCCGGCGTGGCGCCAAGCTGGTCGACCGCCTGATTATCGGGGTGACGACCAATCCTTCGAAGAATCCGATGTTCACGCCGCAGGAGCGCATGGCCATGGTCGAACGCGAAGTGGCCATGCTCGGGCTGGATAACGTGTCGGTGGTCGGCTTCAACGCGCTGCTGATGAAATTCGCCGAAAAACAGGGGGCCAGCATGATTATCCGCGGCCTGCGCGCAGTGGCGGATTTCGAATACGAATATCAGATGGCCGGGATGAACCAGCAGTTGAACGCGAAAATCGAAACGGTTTTCCTGATGGCCGATGTCAGCCTGCAACCGATCGCGTCCAAGCTGGTTAAGGAAATCGCGCTGTTCGGCGGAGATATCAAGCCGTTCGTAAGCCCCGAGATTCGCGGCGAAGTGGTGGCCCGCGTCGCCGAGCGGGGCCAGCTTGGGGACTACTGACCCACGATCGTTCATTGCGTTGACAGTCGCCGCTGGCTAAACGGCGCGGCGGATTGCCAATCTGCGCGCCCTGCGCTCGATAAACCCCGATTGCCAGAGAACCCGATGACGAAAGCCCTGATCTCTACTGCCTTGGCCCTTTCTCTCGCCCTTGCTCCGGGATTCGCTGCCGCGAAAGACAAGAGCAAGAAGAAAGGCCAGGAAATCGCGGCACCCGCGCGCATCTATGCTCCGGTCAATTACAATGTGAACGAGGATCTGGATAATATCCTGCTTCTCGATCTCTCCACCGGGGAACGCGTCGCCATCCGCCTGATGCCGGACTGGGCGCCGCATCATGTCGAACGGATCAAGGAACTGGCGCGCCAGGGGTTCTATAACGGCGTGATTTTCCACCGCGTGATCGATGGCTTCATGGCCCAGACGGGCGATCCCACGGGAACCGGCCGGGGCGGTTCGCAACTGCCGGACATCCAGGCCGAATTCAACGATCTGCCGCATGTTCGCGGTTCGGTGTCAATGGCCCGCGCCGCATCGGATGATAGCGCCAACAGCCAGTTCTTCATCGTTTTCTACCCGCGTTTCGCGCTTGACCGGCGATACACCAATTTCGGCCGGGTGATCGCCAATATGGATGCCGTCGATCGGGTCCAGCGGGGCGAACCACCGCAGAACCCGACGAAGATCGTGCAAGCGTCGATCGCTTCCGATCGCAAGGCCCCGCCTGCTTTCGTTCCGCCAGCGCCCGATGCGCAGCCGATCACGGCTGAGATGCTGAAGTCTTCCCAGGTTCAGTAGCTTCCCATCGCGCGGTGTTGCGCCTAGAGGCGCGCGATGCGCGTTGATTTGTTTGATTTCGAACTCCCGCCGGAACGCATTGCGCTCCGGCCCGCACGGCCCCGCGATTCCGCTCGCATGCTGGTGGCGCAAGGGAAGGGCAATCCGGCCTTCGCCGATCTGACGGTGCGCGATTTGCCGGCGCAATTGCGCCGGGGCGATGTCCTGGTGTTCAACGACACCAAGGTTATCCCGGCCCAGCTCGAAGGGCGGCGAGGGGAAGCCCGCATCGGGGCGACGCTGCACAAGCGGATCGATCTGCGCCGCTGGCAGGCGTTCGTCCGCAACGCCAAGCGGTTGCGTGAAGGCGATCTGATACAATTTCCGCAGGATGTGGCCGCGATTGCAGAAGCGCGCCATCCCGATGGCAGCTGGACGCTGGCCTTCACCGGGGAAGAGCCGGTGGAGATTCTGCTCGAACGGGCAGGAACGATGCCGCTGCCCCCTTACATCGCAGGCAAACGGCCGACCGATGCTTCGGACCGGTCCGACTATCAGACCATTTTTGCCCGTGAGGAAGGGGCGGTTGCCGCGCCCACGGCAGCGCTTCATTTCACACCGGATCTGCTGGCCGCGCTGGATGCGGCAGGCATCGACCGGGAAACGCTTACCCTGCATGTGGGCGCGGGCACTTTTCTGCCGGTGAAAGCCGATGACACGCAGGAACATCGGATGCATGCCGAATGGGGGCGCATCGACAGTGCCATGGCCGACCGGCTCAATCGGGTGCGTGCCAATGGCGGCAGAGTGATCGCGGTGGGAACGACTTCCCTACGCCTGCTGGAAAGCGCCACGGGTGAAGACGGCGTGATCCGTGCCTTTGCCGGGGACACCGATATCTTCATCACACCCGGATACCGCTTCCGCGCGATAGATGGTCTGATGACCAATTTCCATTTGCCGCGGTCGACGCTTTTCATGCTCGTTTCGGCCCTGATGGGGCTGGAAACGATGCAGGCGGCTTATACCCATGCCATTGCGGAAGGATACCGCTTCTACAGCTATGGCGATGCGAGCCTGCTGCTGCCCTGAGCGATTGCAATAACAGGCAAATTGCCGAATATCGGGGGAATGGAGCCCATTCTCGATATTCGCGGTCTGACCAAGAGCTACAGCGGCGGCCTCAAAGCGCTCGACAGTGTCGATCTGCAGGTGCGCAAAGGTGAAATCTTTGCGCTTCTGGGGCCGAACGGTGCGGGCAAGACGACCTTGATCGGTGCGGTTTGCGGGATGGTTCGGCCGACTTCGGGCACGATCCATGCCTTTGGTCTCGATATGCGCAGGCATTGGCGTGCCGCGCGCCAGCGGATCGGATTGGTTCCGCAGGAACTGGGATTCGATATGTTCGAAACGGTGGACCGGCAGGTGCGCTATTCGCGCGGCCTGTTCGGCCGGGCGCCGGATGAGGAACGCATCACCCGGATTCTGTCGGCCTTGCAATTGCTCGACAAGCGGCACGATCAGATTCGCAAGCTTTCGGGCGGCATGAAGCGGCGCGTGCTGATTGCCAAGGCGCTGAGCCACGATCCCGATCTGTTGTTCCTCGACGAGCCGACGGCCGGGGTCGATGTCGAACTGCGGCGCGATATGTGGCGGTTGATCGGCGATCTGCGCGAGCAGGGCGTGACCATCATTCTCACCACCCATTATATCGAAGAAGCCGAGGAAATGGCAGACAGAGTGGGGATTATCGACAAGGGCCGAGTGCTGCTGGTCGATGAGAAGGAGGCAATGATGGCCCGCCTCGGCCGGACGGAGGCCCGCTTCGCACTGGAGCATCCGCTTACTGCGCTTCCGCCTGCCTTGGCGGCTTACAATCTCGCCTTGGCCGATGGCGGCCACACGCTGGTCTATCGCGGGGGTGACGGGACAGGGAAAGGCAAGGCCGAAGTGGCGGCCATCGCCCGGATCATGATCGAACAAGGGCTGTATTTCCGCGCTCTCGATCAGAAGGAATCCAGTCTGGAGGATATCTTCGTCGAACTGATGACAGAACGGGAGGCCGCAGCATGATCAACTGGCGTGGCACCTGGGCGATCTACAAGCAGGAAGTTCTGCGGGCGTGGCGGACCGTGTTCGGCACGATCGTGTCGCCGGTGTTGACGACGAGCCTCTATTTCGTGGTGTTCGGCGCGGCCATTGGCGGGTAGATGCAAGCGGTGAACGGCGTCAATTACGGCGCATTCATCGTACCGGGCCTGCTGATGCTGACCCTGTTGAGCGAAAGCACATCCAACGCCAGCTTCGGCATTTACATGCAGCGCTTCACCGGCTCGGTCTACGAACTGCTTTCCGCCCCGGTCGGGGTCACTGAAACGCTGATCGGCTTTGTCGGCGCGGCCGCGACCAAGAGCCTGATTCTCGCCGCGATCATTCTCGCCACGGCGAAGATTTTCGTCGATTACACGATTGTCCATCCCATTCTGGCGGTCGGCTATATCATGCTGGTCGCCGCGTCGTTTTCGCTTCTGGGGTTCATTCTCGGCGTATGGGCCGAAGGGTTCGAAAAGCTGCAGATGATCCCGATGCTGGTGCTGATGCCGCTGACGTTTCTGGGCGGCACGTTCTATTCCATCGATATGCTGGCCGAACCGTGGCGTTCCATCGCGCTGTTCAACCCCATCGTCTATCTGGTGAATGGGCTGCGCTGGACGTTCTACGGGGCGTCGGATGTGAACATCCTCGTTTCCGCAGGATCGACATTCGCATTTCTGGCCGTGTGCATCACGGTCATCGCCGTGATTTTCAAGACCGGTTGGCGTCTGCGCAACTGAAGCGATCAGCCGGTGAAATAGCCCCAGATCAATCGCGCTGTCAGCAGCAGTGAAATCGTGACGAGCAGGGGGCGAATCAATCGCGCGCCAAAGCGGATGGCGCTGTGCGAGCCCAGCCAACTGCCTGTGATCGTGCCGATAGCCATGCACAGGCCGAGCGTCCATAGGACCTGGCCGCCGGCCACGAACATCAGCAGGCTGCCCAGGTTGCTGGTGGTGTTGAACAGCTTGGTGAGCGCCGATGCGCGCGTCAGCCCTAGGCCGCGTAGAGCGACAAGCGACGTGGTGAAGAAGCTGCCCGCACCGGGGCCGAAGAAGCCATCGTAAAAGCCGATCCCGCTCGCGATCGGGACGTAGCCCTTGCGTGACAGCAGTTCGCGCCGGTCCGTATCGTCCATGCGCGGGGAAAAGATGACATAGGCTGCGCACAACACCAGCAGGACGGGGACGACGAGGTTCAGGATTTTGGCCTCCAGCGCTTGCACCGCCAGGGCCCCAAGGCCGGAAGCGATGAAAACGCAGGCGACCGTGCCCAGATGCGGGCGGATTTGCAGCAAGCCCTTGCGGCGATAGGTGTGGGTCGCCATCGCGACGCCCATCGATGATTGCAGCTTGTTAGTACCCAGCGCCAGATGCGGGGGCAAACCGGCGGAAAGCAGCGCGGGCATGGTCAACAGCCCGCCGCCGCCAGCCACGGCATCGATGAAACCCGATACCACGCAAACGGCCGTCAGTGCGGCATAGACCCAGAGTTCGATTTCCAAAAACGTCTCACTTGCACTGCGTTGTGGCGGACCGGAAAAGCGGCCTGTGCTCGTCGGGCACTGGCTCGTTTGTGGATCGCGTCCAGCCCACTGTTCATCCCGTTCGCTTGTCTGGTCAACGGTTTGCGCTGGACTTTCACCGGCTGATCGGACGTCACTATGGGGTCTCGTTCAGGTTGGTGACGGGTCCTCGTGGTATGCGGGGACTCTCACCCTCAAGCACAGGGCGGGACGACGCATCACGATGGATCACATGACTCCCCCTCCGTTCCTGCCTTCGACGTTTCGTATCGGTGCCGCCGCCGGTATTTTACTGGCCACGCCCGCATTCGCTGAATTGCCTGCCCCCGTGAAGGCGATGGTCGATAGTGCGGTAGAGACGGGCGATACCCAAAAGGTCGAAACGGTGATCGAGATCGCCAAGAAGACAAATCCGGACCAGGTGGCTGAACTGGATGCGATCCTGTCCGATTTTCGGGCCGAGCGCGCGCGTCTGGCAAACGAGGAAGCCCGCAAGAAGGAGGAGCAGATTCGCCACGCCGGGGTGTTCGAACGCTGGAGCGGCAGAGGGCAGGTCGGCGCTTCGCTGTCATCCGGCAACAGCGACAACGCCGGTGTTTCGGTTGCCCTGTCGCTGGAGCGGACCGGGATCGACTGGCAGCATCGGTTGAGGATGACGGCTGATTATCAGCGGAGCAATGGCGTCACCTCGACAGAGAAGTATCTTGCCGCTTACGAACCGCGCTATCAGATCAACCGCCGCCTCTTCACTTATGCCCTGGCCCAGTACGAGCGGGATAAGTTCCAGGGGTTTTCCTCGCGCTATTCGGTTTCCGGCGGGCTCGGTTACAAGGTGCTCGACAACAAGGCGCTCCAGATGTCGGTGCAGGTCGGCCCGTCCTGGCGGCATGTCGATTTCACCGATGGCACACAAGGCAGCAGTCTCGGGGTTCTCGCCGGGCTGGATTTCGACTGGCAACTGGCGAAGAATCTCAAGTTCACGCAGAATGCCAATCTCGTTGCGGATGGAGGCACGTCTGCGAGCGTCATCATCGATTCGAATTCCACCACCATGGCGCTGACAAGTGGGCTGGAGGCGAAGATCAGCGATCACTTCACGACGCGCTTCTCCTACACCATCGATTACAACAGCAATCCGGCCGAAGGCGCGGTTTCGACTGACACGTTGACCCGGATCACGCTGGTTTACGGGTTCTGAAGGCGGCGCAGCGCCAATCGTCGATTGCCCTCTCAACAGGCCCGGTCTAGCGGATGAGCGATGACACGCTTCTCCTTTTCCATACATGCCCGCGACGGGAAAGCGCGCACGGGCACCATTCAGATGCAGCGCGGCGATATCCGCACCCCGGCTTTCATGCCGGTCGGCACCGCTGCCACTGTCAAGGCGATGAAGCCCGAAGACGTGCGCCGCACTGGCGCCGATATCCTGCTGGGAAACACTTATCATCTGATGCTGCGCCCCAGCGCTGAACGGGTGGCGCGGCTTGGCGGCCTGCACAAGTTCATGAACTGGGATCGCCCCATCCTGACCGATAGCGGCGGCTATCAGGTGATGAGCTTGTCTTCGCTGCGCAAGATCACCGAGGAAGGAGTGCGCTTCTCCAGCCATCTCGACGGGTCGAAGCATATGCTCACCCCCGAACGTTCGATGGAAATCCAGCGGTTGCTCGGCTCGGATATCGTCATGGCGTTCGACGAATGCCCCCGGGTCGACCAGTCGCGCGATGTCATCTTCCGGTCGGTGGAAATGTCGATGCGGTGGGCCCGGCGTAGCCGCGATGGCTTCGATGCGGGTGGGGACCACGCCCGGCGTGCGGCTCTGTTCGGTATTCAACAGGGCGCTCTGGATGAAGATATGCGCCGGTACAGCGCCGATGCGCTGCGCGATATTGGTTTCGATGGTTATGCTATCGGCGGTTTGGCCGTGGGTGAAGGGCAGGAGGCGATGTTCGCCACGCTCGATTTTGCCCCGGGGCAATTGCCGGATGACAAGCCGCGTTACCTGATGGGCGTCGGCAAGCCCGATGATCTCGTTGGCGCGGTAGAACGCGGGGTGGACATGTTCGATTGCGTGCTGCCGAGCCGGTCAGGCCGCAACGGGCAGGCGTTCACTTGGGCCGGTCCGCTCAACATCCGCAACGCAAAGCATGCGGAAGATACCGGCCCGCTGGACGAACGCTGCACCTGCCCGGTCTGCGCGACCTACAGCCGGGCCTATCTGCACCACCTGGTGAAATCGGGTGAGATCCTTGGTGCGATGCTGATGACGGAGCATAATCTGTCCTTTTACCAGCAACTGATGCAGGCCATGCGCGATGCGATTGCCGAAGGGCGTTTTGCGGCTTTTGCAGCGGATTTTCGACGCGATTATCTGAAGTGAATCGATTGAAAGGGGGAGGAACTCACTCTCCCTTTTTGTCCGCTGTCATCACAGGCAAACAAAAAAGGCGGCCCCGAAGGACCGCCTTTTCGTATTCCGTAGCCGGAAACCGATCAGCGCGAATAGAATTCGACGACCAGGTTCGGTTCCATCTTCACCGGATAGGGCACTTCGTCGAGCGAGGGAACGCGCACGAAAGTGGCCTTGTCGTTGCCGTCGGTGGCAACGTATTCGGGAATCTCACGCTCGGGCAGGCTCTGCGCTTCGATGATCAGCGCCATTTCCTTGGCCTTGTTGCCGAGGCTGATCACGTCACCCGGAACGATACGGCGGCTTGCAATGTTGCACTTCACGCCGTTCACGCGGATATGGCCGTGCGAAACGATCTGACGGGCCGCGAAGATGGTCGGTGCGAACTTGGCGCGGTACACGACCATGTCGAGACGCTGTTCGAGCAGACCGATGAGGTTCTGGCCGGTATCGCCCTTCATCCGCGCAGCTTCCTGATAGGTGCGCTTGAACTGCTTTTCGGTCACGTCGCCGTAGTAGCCCTTGAGCTTCTGCTTGGCGCGGAGCTGGATGCCGTAGTCGGACAGCTTGCCCTTGCGGCGTTGGCCGTGCTGACCCGGGCCGTAGCTGCGGCGGTTGACCGAGCTCTTGGGGCGCCCCCAGATGTTTTCGCCCAGACGGCGGTCAATTTTGTACTTGGATGCCTTGCGCTTTGACATGCGCAGTCCTTTCAATCTGCATATCCGGGCGACGTGCCCGAACTTCAACCCGGAACCGCACCATCCCGCCATAGGCAGGATGCGATCGCCGCTTCACCGGGGTGCGGGATCAATTGCGAAGGGGCGCCTATTGCGAGGGCGCGGCAGAAAGTCAAGGCTTTCCGCGGGAATCTTTGGGGCCTTTTTCCAGCGCGCTGAGCACGCCGCGCATCGTGCGCACTTCAAGGTGGTTCCAGCGCGGCTTGGTGAGGATATTGCGCAAGGTGCGCGCCGTCGCCGCAGCGCGCGCTTGGGGCAGGAAAAAGCCGCACGGCTTCAGCAGGCGGGTGAAATGGTCGATCATTCCATCCAGTTCGGCCTGCGGGGCAGGGGGGAGTTCCTCTTCCACCGTGGGCACGGCCAGCGCTTCGTGCTTCGACCATTCATAGGCGCACAGGATCACGGCCTGCGCAAGATTGAGCGAGCCGAATTCCGGATTGATCGGCACCGTGATGATGGCCTTGGCGATCGCCACGTCATCGGTTTCGAGTCCCGACCGCTCCGGCCCGAACAGGATCGCATGGCGGCCGGGCAGGGCAGCGATGTCTTTCGCAGCCTGTTCAGGCGTGAGCACCGGCTTGGTCACACCGCGCTTGCGCACCGTTGTGGCATAGACATGTTCGCAATCGGCCACGGCCGCGGCCACATCGGGGAAGACCCGTGCCTTTTCCAGCACCACATCGGCGCCCGAGGCTGCCGGGCCGGCGGAAGGATTGGGCCACCCGTCGCGCGGAGCGACCAGGCGCATCTCGGCCAGCCCGAAATTGAGCATGGCGCGGGCGGCCTTGCCGATATTCTCGCCCAGTTGTGGGCGGACGAGAACGATAACCGGCTTGTCAGCCCTTGCTGCCATCGCGCCCACTCACAGCCTGCACCGAGCTTGCGAACTCCTCGAAATCCCGCGCTTCGCTGAAATCGCGATAGACCGATGCGAAGCGGATATAGGCGACGCTGTCCAACTGGCGGAGCCCTTCCATCACCATTTCGCCGATCCGGGCGGATTCGATTTCGCTTTCGCCCAGCGTTTCGATCTGGCGCTGGATTCCCGAAACGAGCTGATCGAGCCGTTCCTGCGCGATCCCGCGCTTGCGGCAGGCGAGCGCGACCGACTGCTCGATCTTGGAGCGGTTGAACGTTTCGCGCTTGTCACCGCTTTTGAGCACGGTGACATCGCGCAATTGCACCCGTTCGAACGTGGTGAAGCGGGCGCCGCAGCTTTCGCATTGGCGCCGCCGCCGGATAGCCGTGTTGTCCTCCGTCGGACGGGAGTCCTTTACCTGGCTGTCATCATGCGCGCAGAACGGGCAACGCATGGATCACATGCCCGGATAGACGGGGAACGACTGGCACAGTTCCTCGACCTGAGCGCGGACGCGCTCCTCGACCTGGCCATCGCCTTCTTCGCCATTACGCGACAGACCGTCGACGACCTGGGCAATCAGTGCGCCGACCTTGCGGAATTCTTCGGCGCCGAAGCCGCGCGTCGTCCCCGCCGGGGTCCCGAGACGGACACCCGAAGTGACGAAGGGCGAACGCGTGTCGAACGGAATGCCGTTCTTGTTGCAGGTCAGCCATGCCCGGTCGAGGCCCTTTTCAGCGGCCTTGCCGGTCACGTCCTTGGCGGTGAGATCGACCAGCATCAGGTGGTTGTCGGTGCCGCCCGAAACGATGCGCAGGCCCTGTTCTTCCAAGCTTGCGGCCAGAGCGCGGGCGTTCTGCACCACGGCCTTGGCATAGGCCTTGAATTCGGGACGCAACGCTTCACCGAACGCCACGGCCTTGGCCGCGATCACATGGACCAGTGGGCCACCCTGCAGGCCGGGGAAAACGGCCGAATTGAACTTCTTGGCCAGCGCCTCGTCATTGGTGAGGATGATGCCTGAACGGGGGCCACGCAGGCTCTTGTGCGTCGTGCTGGTGACGACATGGGCATGCGGGAAGGGCGAGGGATGCTCCCCACCGGCGACGAGGCCGGAGAAGTGCGACATATCGACCATCAGGTAAGCGCCCACTTCGTCGGCGATTTCGCGAAAGCGTGGGAAATCCCAGATGCGCGAATAGGCGGTGCCGCCGGCGATGATCAGCTTGGGCTTGTTGGCGCGCGCGATGGCGGCCACTTCGTCCATGTCGATCAGTTCGTCATCCTTGCGCACGGTATAGGGCACCGGGTTGAACCACTTGCCCGACATGTTGACCGGCGAACCATGCGTGAGGTGGCCACCCGCATTGAGATCGAGGCCCATGAACGTGTCGCCCGGCTGCAGCAGCGCGAGGAACACGGCCTGGTTCATCTGGCTGCCAGAATTGGGCTGCACATTGGCGAAGTCGCAGCCAAACAACTGCTTGGCGCGTTCGATGGCCAGCGTTTCGACAACGTCCGCATAATCGCAACCGCCATAGTAACGCTTGCCCGGATAGCCTTCGGCATACTTGTTGGTGAAGACCGAGCCGGTGGCTTCCAGAACGGCCTTGCTGGCGATGTTTTCGCTGGCGATCAGTTCGATCTTGTTGCGCTGACGCTTGAGTTCATTGGCGATCGCTTCGGCGATCTCGGGATCGGCCTGTGCCAGCGTATCGTTCCAGAAACGGTTCATGGTGTCGGTGCTCATCAGATCAATTCCCGGTCGCGGGGTTGGACAATTTGTCGACGCGCGGGCCATGGCGGCCGCCGCCGAAAGCGGTAGATAGGAAAGCGTCAAGGCAGGCCTTGGCCATGTCGATGCCTGTCAGGCGCGCACCCATGGCGATGGCGTTGGCGTCGTTGTGTTCGCGGGCCAGCGCCGCTGAAAGCGGTTCGGACACCAGCGCGCAGCGCAGTTTCGGATGGCGGTTGACGGCAATGGAAATGCCGATGCCCGATCCGCACAGCGCCACCCCGAATTCGGCCGTGCCATCGGCCACGACCGAGGCAAGCTTGTAGCCGTAATCGGGATAATCGACGCGATCGGTGGTTTCCGGGCCGAGGTCTGCGACTTCGTGCCCCTGTTCGATCAGATACTCACGCAGTTCGGCCTTGAGATCGACGGCTGCATGATCGGAAGCGATGGCAATGCGCACCTTGATTTCACCTGTAAGAGGAAATGGAATCGGCAAGAGAGCCCTTAGGCGCGGAGGCCCGCCAAGGCCAGTGTTGGTTAATCGGCGATGGTTCGCGCACGGCACTCCTCCAAGCGAGAGTTTGAGAGTGCCCAGACGAGCGGCAATGGCAATTCGCGCTCCACGGCGGTGCTCCGCCTGTCTCGTCAGTTACGCGAATGGCGGCTTCATAATGGCACGGGCCGGTCCGGTCAAGAACGGCAGATGCGCGAACCGGCAATGCCAGTCCGCGCATCTGTTCGCATGAATAAAGGCGATTATTGATCGAGGAAAGAGCGCATCTTGCGGCTGCGGCTCGGGTGCTTGAGCTTGCGCAGCGCCTTGGCCTCGATCTGGCGGATACGTTCGCGGGTCACCGAGAATTGCTGGCCGACTTCTTCCAGCGTGTGATCGGTGTTCATGCCGATGCCGAAGCGCATGCGCAGCACGCGTTCCTCACGCGGGGTGAGACTGGCCAGAACGCGGGTGACCGTTTCCTTGAGATTGGCCTGAATGGCCGCATCTACCGGGATGATCGCGTTCTTGTCCTCGATGAAATCGCCGAGATGCGAATCTTCCTCGTCCCCGATGGGGGTTTCGAGGCTGATCGGTTCCTTGGCAATCTTCATCACCTTGCGAACCTTCTCCAGCGGCATCGAAAGGCGCTCGGCCATTTCTTCCGGCGTTGGTTCGCGGCCCTGTTCGTGCAGGAACTGGCGGCTCGTGCGGACCAGCTTGTTGATCGTTTCGATCATGTGGACCGGAATACGGATCGTGCGTGCCTGGTCCGCGATCGAGCGGGTGATCGCCTGCCGGATCCACCAGGTGGCATATGTGCTGAACTTGTAGCCGCGGCGGTATTCGAACTTATCGACCGCCTTCATCAGGCCGATGTTACCTTCCTGAATAAGATCAAGGAATTGCAGGCCGCGGTTGGTGTATTTCTTGGCGATCGAAATCACCAGGCGCAGGTTCGCCTCGACCATTTCCTTCTTGGCGATGCGCGCTTCACGTTCGCCCTTCTGGACCATGTTCACGATGCGGCGGAATTCGCCCAGGCTCATGCCCGTCTGGCTGGCGATATCGGCGATCTCGGCGCGGATACGTTCCACCGGGTCGGCCTCGTTCTCGGCGAACGCGGCCCACTTCTTGTCTTTCTTCGCGTTGGCTTGCAGCCAGCCGTCGTCAAGCTCGTGCCCGATGTAGGAATCGAGGAAGTCCTTGCGCGGCACCTTGTGGCGCTCGGCAAGGCGGAGCATCTGCCCGCCAAGCGTGGTCAGCCGGCGGTTGAAAGCGTAGAGGTTGTCGACCAGAAATTCGATCTTGGTGGCGTGGAATTTCACGCTTTCGACTTCGGCGGTCAGTTCTTCGCGCAGCTTTTCGTACAGCTTTTCCTTGGCGGCCGGAAATTCGTCGCCCCGGCCCAGCGCTTCGACGCGTTCGGCCTGAATCTTCTCGAACTTGCGGAACAGCTTGGTAATGCGGTCGAATTTTTCGAGCGCTTCGGGCTTCAGAGCCGCTTCCATCTGGGCGAGGGAGAGGGTGTTGTCATCCTCATCCTCTTCTTCCCGACGGCGGCTGCTGCCTTCGCCATCCTCATCGTCGGAATTTTCGTCCTCTTCCTCGAGGTCGTCATCTTCCTTGTACGAGGGACCAGCGGTTTCCTCGCTGATTTCGCCGTTGTCGTCGTTCTCTTCCTCCATCTTCTCGACCGGAGGTTCCTTGGAAAGCATGGCGTCGAGATCGAGAATCTCGCGCAGTTGCATTTCCTCGTTGTTAAGAGCTTCGGACCACTGGATGATGGCGTGGAACGTGATCGGGCTTTCGCACAGCCCCAGAATCATCGTGTCGCGCCCGGCCTCGATCCGCTTGGCGATGGCGATTTCGCCTTCGCGGCTGAGCAGTTCGACAGCACCCATTTCGCGCAGATACATGCGCACCGGATCGTCGGTCCGTTCGACCGATTCCTTCTTCTTGGGCGCTTCGGTGACGAGCTTGGAGCCATCGTCGACACCGATTTCGTCGACGCTCGAATCGTCTTCCTGATTTTCGGCGTCTTCATCGCTTTCCACGATGTTCACGCCCATTTCGGAAATGGCCGACATGATGTCTTCGATCTGCTCGGAAGACATCTGATCCTGCGGGAGCGCTTCGTTCAATTCGTCGACAGTGACGAAACCGCGCCGTTTTGCGCGGGCAATCAGTTTCTTGATCAACGCTTCGTTGAGGTCGATCAGCGGTGCATCGCTGCTGTCGGTGTTCGCTTCGGACGCCATAATAGTGTTTTAGTCCATTCCCTGTTCGCCCTGTGCCGCGTGGGCGGCAGAAGACGATGACTCATCCTGTGCCGGCGCGGCAACGCGTTGCCGCGCCAATTGCCTCAACCGGTCGTCCAACGCCAGCTTTCTTTCGCGCAGGCGCTGCTGCTCGGCAATGGCGCCGTCCGGATCCGAATCGAACCGCGCCGTCGCCGCCGCGAGAGCGGCTTCGAGAGCGGGCCGTTCCACCAGTTGGGCGACGGCTTCGGCCAAGTCCTCGCGGGCAGACTGCGGATGTGGGTCTTCCAGCAGGAAGGAATATCGAGCATGATCCGGCGGCATTGCAAGGCTTTGCAGGTCTTTTATGGGGCTAGTTTCGCCTTTTTCAAGCGTTTCGGCATGATCGAGCAATATGTCGATCGCGCGTGCCGTTCCCGCATCGGGTGCCGCGTATGACGCCAGCGCTTCCGCATGGCGATGCAATTGGTCCGGGAATCGCGCAAGCCCGGCAATAACGGCATGAACCAGCCCATCGCGCCCGCCGCCCTGCGCAAGATGGCGGAGGCGATTCGCCGCGCCTTCGGATAGCCCGGCAGGTTGGGGAGAGCGGCCGGAAAAGGCGCGCGCGCCGGGCCCGCGCGGTGTGAATGCCGGGCGGGCTTCGCGGGGGGGATAAGCGAACGCGGAAAAGCGGTCGAGCAGTTCCCTGCGGTAGAGCCCCTTGATGTCGGGGTGGGCGATGGCATCCACATGATCCATCAGCCGCGCCTTGAGCCCGGCCTTGTCTTCAGGCGTGGCAAGCGGCCGCGCGGCATGCTCGTGCGCCCATAGCGTGTCCAGCAGGCTGGCGGGGTTGGCCAGCAACTGCTCCATCGCGGCGCGGCCCTGCGTTTTGATCAGATCGTCCGGATCGAGCCCCGACGGCAGGCGCACGATGGTCAGGGAATGGCCGGGGCGGAGCAGGGGAAGGGCCCGTGTAACCGCGCGCATCGCCGCCCGCTGCCCGGCTGCGTCACCATCGAAACACAGGATCGGGACATCGACCATGCGCCAGAGCAGTTCGATCTGCTGTTCGGTGAGCGCCGTGCCGAGCGGGGCGACAGCTTCCTCGATTCCGGCTGCTGCCAGCGCGATCACGTCCATGTAACCTTCGACGACGATCACGCGGTGGCTCTGGCGCGATGCGGGGCCCGCGCGATGGAGATTGTAAAGCGTGCGCCCCTTGTCGAACAGCGGGGTATCGGGGGAATTGAGATACTTGGGGGCGTCGGTCTTGTCTTTCGCCAGAATGCGGCCGCCAAAAGCGATCACCCGCCCGCGCGCGTCCTGAATCGGGAGCATCAACCGGCCGCGAAACCGGTCATAGGGCGGCTTGTCGTCCACCGCGATGCGCAAGCCGCCTTCGATCAGCATGGCTTCGTCGAACTGTTCCAGCGCGGATTTGAGCGCCGTGCGGCTATCAGGGGCATAGCCGAAGCCGAACCGCTCAATCGTGCGGGCGTTGAAGCCGCGCGTTTCCAGATAGGTGCGTGCCGCCGCCCCATCCGGTCCGGCAAGGCTGGCCACGAACCAATCCTGCGCGGCCTGCATCACATCATGCAATCCGGCCCGCTGCTCGGCCCGCTGCGCCTCACGGGGATCCGGGCGGGGGACTTCCATGCCCGCCTGCGCAGCCAGTTCCTTCACCGCATCCATAAACGTGAGGCCGCGCTGATCGGTCATCCAGCGGATCGCATCGCCATGCGCACCGCAGCCGAAGCAGTGATAGAACCCTTTCTCGTCGTTGACGGTGAAGCTGGGCGTCTTCTCGTTATGGAAGGGGCAGCATGCTTTCCACTCCCGCCCGGCGCGCGTCAGCTTCGTCGTTCGCCCGATAACGCCGGAAAGCGTGATGCGCGAACGAAGCTCGTCAAGCCATTGGGGGGAAAGAGACATCGGCCTCTGGCTGCGTTCAGCCGAAGCTGGCCTTTACGAGGCCGGACGCCTTGCCGAAATCCATCTGCCCGGCAAAGCGCGTTTTCAGTTCGGCCATGACCTTGCCCATATCCTTGATCGATTCGGCGCCGATTTCCGCCTTGATCGATTCGATGGCGGCGCTGACTTCGGCATCGGACATCTGTTGCGGGAGGAATTCCTCGATCACCGCCAGTTCGCCCTTTTCCTGATCGGCCAGCTCCTGGCGTCCGCCCTGTTCGTACATGGTGATGGATTCGCGGCGTTGCTTGGCCATCTTCTGCAGCACTTCGCTGATGACCGCGTCATCGTCGCCCGCAGCCGGGGCAGTGCGCAGTTCGATGTCGCGGTCCTTGATCTTGGCGAGGATCAGGCGGATCGCGGCCAAGCGATCCTTGTCGCGGGCTTTCATGGCGTCTTTCTGGGCCTGCGTAAGCGAATCGCGGAGCATCGGGGAACTTTCTTTTCAGTGAATTAGGAAGCCGTTCAAACGGGTTGGATATCCTAGCGGATATATTTGTTTACCGATAGCTTGACCCGGGGGCCGCCCGCGTCTAGCCGCTGGGCCTTAGCGCACATCGCCAAAACCCTTTTTACTGACGGAGCTGCCCCATGGCCGACGCCGCCTCTTTGCACGCGCCCCAACCCGATGGGGCGACCGGCGTTCTGGTTCTTGCCGATGGCACCGTGATCTGGGGCAAGGGCTTCGGCGCCACCGGCAGCGCGGTGGGCGAAGTCTGCTTCAACACGGCCATGACCGGATATCAGGAAGTGATGACTGACCCTTCTTACGCAGGGCAGATCGTCACGTTCACTTTCCCTCATATCGGCAATGTCGGAACCAACCAGGAAGATATCGAATCGCGTGTGGACGGGGCCGTGGGCTGCGTCGTGCGCGAAGACGTCACCCAGCCTTCCAGCTTCCGGGCGGAGCGCACGTTCGGCGACTGGATGGCGGATAACGGCAAGATCGGCATTTCGGGCGTCGATACCCGCGCGCTGACGCGCCGTATCCGCCTGTCGGGCGCGCCCAATGCCGTGATCGCTCACGATCCCGCCGGAAAATTCGATCTTTCCGCGCTTCTGGTGAAGGCCCGGCAGTGGCCCGGTCTCGAAGGCATGGATCTGGCCAAGGAGGTCAGCCGCACGGCGCAGGAAGAATGGCGCGGCGGGGCTTGGGCTTTGGGCCAGGGCTACGCGTCTGCTGACGATGAGGGCCGCCCGCACGTGGTGGCGCTCGATTTTGGAGCGAAGGACAATATCTTCCGCAATCTCGTGCAGGCCGGCGCCCGTGTGACCGTGCTGCCAGGGCAGACGGCACTGGAAGATGTGCTGGCCCACAATCCCGCCGGCGTGTTCCTGTCGAACGGCCCGGGCGATCCGGCGGCGACCGGCGAATATGCCGTGCCCGTGATTCAGGGGCTGCTTGAACGCGATGTGCCGATTTTCGGCATTTGTCTGGGCCACCAGATGCTCGGTCTTGCCGTGGGTGCGAAAACCGCCAAGATGCATCAGGGCCATCGCGGGGCGAACCACCCGGTGAAGCGCCTTGAAGACGGCGTGGTGGAAATCACCAGCATGAATCACGGCTTCGCGGTCGATAATTCCAGCCTGCCGGATACGATCGAAGAAACGCACGTTTCCCTGTTCGACGGCTCGAATTGTGGCATCGCGATCAAAGGCAAGAAGGCCTTTGGCGTGCAATACCATCCGGAGGCTTCGCCCGGCCCGATGGACAGCTTCTATCTCTTTCAGAAATTCGTGGGATCGCTCGGCTAATGCCCAAACGCACAGACATCTCCTCGATCCTCGTCATCGGCGCTGGCCCGATCATCATCGGCCAGGCTTGCGAGTTCGATTATTCCGGCACTCAGGCAATCAAGGCGCTGAAGGAGGAGGGCTACCGCGTGGTCCTCGTCAACTCCAACCCCGCCACGATCATGACCGACCCGGACATGGCCGATGCGACCTATGTCGAGCCGATCACGCCCGATGTCGTCGCCAAGATCATCGAAAAGGAACGCCCTGACGCGCTGCTGCCGACGATGGGCGGGCAGACGGCGCTGAACTGCGCACTCGATCTCGAACGCATGGGTGTGCTCGAAAAGTTCGGCGTGACTATGATCGGCGCCAACGCCGATGCGATCGACAAGGCGGAAGACCGCCAGCGTTTCCGCGAAGCGATGGACAAGATCGGCCTCGAAAGCGCGCGCAGCGGCGTGGCGCATACACTGGACGAAGCCATTGCAGTGCTCGAAACCACGGGCCTGCCCGCGATCATCCGGCCCAGCTTCACGCTAGGCGGCACGGGCGGCGGCATTGCCTATAACAAGGCGGAATTCGAACGCATCGTGCGCGAAGGGCTCGATGCCAGCCCGACGACCGAAGTTCTGATCGAGGAAAGCCTTCTCGGTTGGAAGGAATATGAAATGGAAGTCGTGCGCGACCGGCACGACAACGCCATTATCATCTGCTCCATCGAAAACGTCGATCCGATGGGGGTCCACACGGGCGATTCCATCACTGTCGCCCCGGCGCTGACGCTGACGGACAAGGAATACCAGATCATGCGCTCGGCCAGCATTGCCGTGCTGCGTGAAATCGGTGTCGAAACCGGCGGTTCCAACGTGCAGTTCGCGGTCAATCCCGCCGATGGTCGCCTGATCGTGATCGAGATGAATCCGCGCGTGTCGCGTTCGTCCGCACTGGCTTCGAAAGCGACGGGTTTCCCGATTGCGCGCGTCGCCGCCAAGCTGGCGGTGGGTTACACGCTGGACGAGATTACCAACGAGATCACCGGCGCCACTCCGGCAAGCTTCGAACCGACCATCGATTATGTCGTGACGAAGATCCCCCGGTTCACGTTCGAAAAGTTCAAGGGCGCCAAGGCCGAGCTGTCCACCGCGATGAAATCGGTGGGCGAAGTCATGGCCATCGGCCGCAATTTCAAGGAGAGCGTGCAGAAGGCGCTGCGCGGCCTTGAAACCGGGCTCGACGGGTTCAACCGTGTGATCGAACTGGAAGGGGCCGGGCGCGAGGAAATCACCGCCGCGCTGGCGGTGCGCGCGCCGGATCGCATGCTCAAGATCGGGCAGGCTTTCCGCGAAGGCTTCACCGTGGACGAGATCCACGCGATCACGGCTTACGACAAGTGGTTCCTGCGCCATATCGAGGAAATCATCGCGGAAGAGGCGCAGATTTCCGAACATGGCCTGCCGACTGACGCCGCCGGTATGCGCCGGATCAAGGCGATGGGCTTTTCGGACAAGCGACTGGCCACGCTGGCCGTGCGTTCGGTCCATGTCGCGGGTGGGCTGGGCGAAACCCAGGCCAAGCGTTCGGGCCTGCTGCACGATGCGATCCGCGCCATGGCCGGTGCCACCAGCGAGGAAGAAGTGCGCGAACTGCGCCACAAGCTGGGCGTCTATCCGGTGTTCAAGCGGATCGATAGCTGCGCGGCGGAGTTCGAGGCGATCACGCCTTACATGTACTCGACTTACGAAGCGCCGACGTTCGGTGAACCGGAAGACGAAGCCATGCCGTCCGACCGGCGCAAGATCGTCATTCTCGGCGGCGGGCCGAACCGGATCGGGCAGGGGATCGAGTTCGATTATTGCTGCTGTCATGCTTGTTTCGCGCTCGAAGATGCCGGGTTCGAAACGATCATGATCAACTGCAACCCGGAAACGGTTTCGACCGACTATGACACGTCAGACCGCCTCTATTTCGAACCGTTGACGGCGGAAGACGTGCTGGAAATCCTGCGCGTGGAACAGAGCAAGGGCGAACTGGCCGGCGTGATCGTGCAGTTCGGCGGGCAGACCCCGCTGAAACTGGCGCAGCCGCTGGCCAATGCGGGGATTCCGATCCTCGGCACGTCGCCCGATGCGATCGATCTGGCCGAAGATCGCGAACGTTTCGCCGCGCTGGTCGAAAAGCTCGGTCTGCGCCAGCCTGCCAATGGCATCGCGCGCAGCCGTGATGAAGCGGCGGCCGTGGCCGCGCGGATCGGGTATCCGGTGCTTCTGCGTCCGTCCTACGTCCTCGGTGGGCGGGCGATGGAAATCGTCGATTCCGAAGCGCAACTCGACAATTACATCGCCACGGCGGTGAACGTGTCGGGCGACAGCCCGGTGCTGATCGACCAGTATCTGCGCGATGCGATCGAATGCGATGTCGATGCGCTGTGTGATGGCGATCAGGTGGTGGTTGCCGGTGTGATGCAGCACATCGAGGAAGCGGGCGTCCACTCGGGCGACAGCGCGTGCACTTTGCCGCCTTACAGCCTGTCTGACGACATCATTGCCGAAATGGAACGGCAGGCCGAAGCGCTGGCCAATGGCCTCAACGTGCGTGGGCTGATGAATATCCAGTTCGCGGTGAAGGACGGCGAGGTTTACCTGATCGAAGTGAATCCGCGCGCCAGCCGCACGGTGCCGTTCGTCGCCAAGGCGATCGGTGATCCCGTCGCGAAGATCGCAGCGCGCGTGATGGCGGGTGAAAAGCTCGCCGATCTGCCCGGCATTCGCCGCACGGTGGATTACATGGCGGTGAAGGAGGCCGTGTTCCCGTTTGCCCGCTTCCCCGGCACCGATCCGGTGCTGTCGCCGGAGATGAAATCGACTGGCGAAGTCATGGGCATCGACCGTGCTTTCCCGATGGCGTTCTACAAGTCGCAGTTGGGGGCCGGGCTGCGCCTGCCGGAGCAGGGCGTGCTGTTCGTGTCGGTGAAGGACAGCGACAAGGCGGTGATCCTGCCTGCGGTCGAACAGATGATCGCCAATGGCTTCAAAGTCATCGCCACCGAAGGCACGCAGCGTTTCCTCTCCGAAGCCGGCCTGCCGGTGGAGAGAGTGAACAAGGTGCTCGAAGGGCGGCCGCACGTGGTCGACAAGATCATCGATGGAGATGTCGCAATCGTCTTCAACACCACCGAAGGCTGGCAGAGCCACAAGGATTCGCAGTCGATCCGTGCTTCGGCGCTGGAAGGCAAAGTGCCGTACTTCACCACCGCCGCCGCATCGGTCGCCGTGGCGAAGGCGATTGCGGCCGCGAAAACGAGCGAACTTGAAGTACGGCCGCTTCAAGATTATTACAGTTAGGACACCCGCATCTTCCCGCCATCAGGATCGGACCTAATCTATTCCAGCCCAACGGCATGGAATAGCTGGGAAAGGTTTGACCGGGAACGCTGCTAACGAGTGGGGAAGTTCGTATGGAAAAGGTGCCCATGCTGGCGGAAGGCTATGAAAAGCTGACCGCCGATCTGAAGGCCCTGAGGGAAGAACGGCCGCGTATTGTCGACGCGATCGAAGAAGCGCGCGCGCATGGCGATCTTTCCGAAAATGCTGAGTATCATGCCGCCAAGGAACGCCAGGGCCAGGTAGAGGCGCAGATCGCCGATATCGAAGACCGTGTGAGCCGGGCCCAGATTATCGATCCGACATCGCTTTCGGGCGACCGTATCGTGTTCGGCGCCACCGTGACGCTGCGGGACGATGACGATCAGCCTGTGCGCTATCAAATCGTCGGGCAAACCGAAGCGGATGCCAAAGTCGGACGCATTTCCTACAATTCGCCGCTGGGCAAGGCGCTGATCGGGCGCAAGGTTGGCGACGAGATCGAAGTGACTGTCCCCTCGGGCGACCGGTTCTATCTCGTCGACAAGATCGAGTTTATCTGACGCCTTATTTTGCGAATCTCATGATAAACGCGGCCTTACCCATGGTGAGGCCGCGTTTGCGTTTTTCGATAGGCGGCCCATCGGGCGCATGTGCGCCACGATGGAGCCATGACCTGTATCAAGCGCCGGGCAGTTCGGGTTCCAACAGCTTGTGCAGGTGTACGATCACATATTTCATTTCGGCATCGTCCACCGTGCGCTGGGCGTTGCTGCGCCAGGCTTCTTCGGCTTCGGTGTAGCTGCCGAACACACCGACCAGATCGATATCTTTCAGATCGGCGAATTCAAGGCTCTGGGGGTTCTTGACGCGGCCGCCCATGACCAGATGAAGAAGTTGCATATGTTCTAGGCCTTCGAAATGAATTGACGAACGGCCCCTCCTGGACAGTTCCCACGATTTTCCGGCGGGTCAGCGGCGGAAGCGCGAACCGAACCGGCCGGCAACGCTTTTTGCCTGTTGGGACGCCTGCTCGCCGGCGCTGCGGACATTCTGCGTTGCCTCATCGGCGAAACGCCCGATTTCCTTGCGCAGACCGGCAGTGCCGTCCGATACGCGTTCCCCTAGGTGTTCGATTCTTTTCTGTCCAGCATGCCCGGCGCTGCGGGCTGAATCGAGGCTCTGTTGGGCAAATGCGATGACTGCATCGGCGGCGAGGGCCAGCCATTTGATCGTCTGGGTGCGCGTGTCTTCGGGCTCGTTTTGCGCCCGGCGGCGGCGCTTGGGGAGAAGAGTGGCCAACACAGCTCCGGCGACCACACCACCGGCAATGGCAGTAAAGGGGTGGTCGCCAACGAAAGCCACGGCATTCTCCCGTGCTTCGCCCGCACGTTCGGCAAGGCGGCGGCTGTTGCGGGCCGATGCATCCTGCACCCGCCGTTGCATTTCCTGGAGTTTGGGATCGGCGTTCATGGCGTGTCATCCTTCTTAACTAGATCGTCGCCCCCTTGTGTTCCCCAGCCCAATCGGGCTTTCATTCCGCCAATTGCGCGGCCGATCGGTTCACGCTTGAACCAGAGCAGCGCGCCGCTGCCCACAGCAATCGCCGCCAGCCCGCCCAGCACAGCGCCCCGATGGCGGCGGGCGGTTTCCGCCATGCTTTCGGTCAGATCGGCCGCCCGATCCCCCGCACGATCAGCCAACGCCTTGGGCGTCAGGCCGATCCGCAGCAGTTCCACATCGGCCTGGAACACATCGTGGGCGGTATCACGCAGATCACGATATTCGGCGAGCTTCTGTTCGTGTTTGCCCATCGCTCAACCTTCGTCCCGGAATGCTTTTGAGATCAACTTGGCATTGCGAAGCGCCAAGACAGCGCAAAGAGCCGCAACCGCCAGCAGAACTCCGGCCACCACCGCGGTCGCTCCCCATGCCCCAAGCAAGGGAGCGAGAGCCAGCAAAGCGCCGACGATCAGCGCGAATACCGCGAGAACTGCGAGCGCCAGAGCAACGATGCCGAAGATCGCCGCGTTGCGCCCGCGTATCCCGGCATAGGCTATCCGCGTCTTCTGGAAAGCCAGTTCGGCTTCGACCAGGGTACGGCCGTCATCGATCAGAGTGGCGACATCCTCGAAAATCGAGGAATTGCCGCCATCCGATGCAACGGTTCGCTGGCTTACGGACTCGTGGCTTCCTTCATCCATGGCGAAGTTTCAGATAACCGGAACCGCGCCTCAATCTTTCGAGCCTTTGAACATCCGGGCAACCATGAAGCCCGCAACCGCAGCGAGGCCAACGGCGAGGCCAGGGCTCTTGCGCACGAATTCACGCGCTTCCTCACCCAGTTCATCGACCGACTTGGCATCAAGCTTGGCGGCGGTTTCCTGGATCGAACGGCCGGCGGACCGGGCATAATCGCCATATTTTTCGCCCAGCTTGTCATCGATCACAGCGGCATTGTCGGTTACGGCCTTGCCCAGCGCGGTCAGCGCTTCGCTGGTCTTGGCCTTACCGTCATGGGCCAGTTCGCCCACTTTCGCCTTGGCCTGTTCGCCATAGGCCTTTGCTTCGGTCTGCCAGTTTGCCTGCTTGTTCATAGCTTTCTCTTTCAGGGTATCTGCCTGGGTATGCGCTTCGCGCCCGAGGGCCGCCACTCCGGCCTTGGCTTCTTCCAGAGCCGAAGTGAACTTCGACTTTGCTTCGGCACGGTTGTCGACCGGGGCCGATTCGGTTGCTTCGGCCTTGGTGGAACGGGTGCTTTTCTGCGGGGAGCTATCAGCCATGATGGTTCCTATTCTGACGTGGCGGAGTGAGGGATTATTTCAAGGAAAAATGCCATTTTCCAGCCTGATTTCCAACGCGGCTTGCCTGCCTTGGTTCCCATGGTTAGGAGGCCGCATCGTTATCCCAATGCATAACATAACGCATTGCAGCATGAAACGGAGCGTTGAACCATGACCGCGATCATTGACATCCACGGCCGCGAGATCCTCGATAGCCGGGGCAATCCCACCGTCGAAGTCGATGTCCTGCTGGACGACGGCAGTTTCGGCCGCGCCGCCGTGCCTTCGGGCGCATCCACCGGCGCGCACGAAGCCGTCGAACTGCGCGATGGTGACACGGCGCGTTACCTGGGCAAGGGCGTGACCAAGGCGGTCGACGCCGTGAATGGCGAAATTGCTGAAATCCTGCTCGGCCTCGATGCGGAGGACCAGCGCGATATCGATCTGGCGATGATCGAACTGGACGGCACGGAGAACAAGGCTCGCATCGGTGCCAACGCTATTCTTGGCACCAGCCTTGCCGTGGCGAAAGCCGCCGCCAATGCGCGCGGCCTGCCGCTTTATTCCTACATCGGCGGCGTGTCGGCGCACGTCCTGCCCGTGCCGATGATGAACATCATCAACGGCGGCGAACATGCCGACAATCCGATCGATTTCCAGGAATTCATGATCATGCCGGTGGGCGCCGCTTCGCTTGCGGAAGCGGTGCGGTGGGGCGCGGAAGTGTTCCACACGCTGAAGAAGGGCCTGCATGACAAGGGTCTGGCGACCGCGGTTGGCGATGAAGGCGGCTTTGCCCCCAATCTTGCCAGCACGCGCGATGCGCTCGATTTCGTCATGGCCTCGATCGAAAAGGCGGGCTTCAAGCCGGGCACCGATATCGCACTGGCACTGGATTGCGCGTCGACCGAATTCTTCAAGAACGGCAAGTACGAAATCTCCGGCGAAAACCTCTCGCTGACCGGTGAGCAGATGGCCGATTATCTGGCCGATCTGTGCGCGGCCTATCCGATCCGCTCGATCGAAGACGGCATGAGCGAAGACGATTTCGAAGGCTGGGCCGCGCTGACCGCCAAAGTCGGCGACAAGGTCCAACTGGTGGGCGACGATCTGTTCGTGACCAATCCGAAGCGTCTGGAAATGGGCATCGGCAAGGGCCTCGCCAATTCGCTGCTGGTGAAAGTCAACCAGATCGGCACGCTCACCGAAACGCTTGAAGCCGTCAGCATCGCGCAGCGCAATGGGTACACGGCCGTTATGTCGCACCGTTCGGGCGAAACCGAAGACGCGACGATTGCCGATCTGGCGGTTGCCACCAACTGCGGCCAGATCAAGACGGGTTCGCTGGCGCGTTCGGACCGGCTTGCGAAGTACAACCAGCTTATCCGGATCGAGGAAGAACTGGGCATGGCGGCGCATTATGCGGGCGCTGCCTGCTTCGGCCGCCGCGCCGGCTGATAGGTGCATCCGCCGCGCCCAATCGGATGCGGCGGGTCACATACGATTGCAGAACAAAATCAGGCCGCTCATCCCTGGGGATGGGCGGCCTGATTGTTGCTGATGGTCCGGGCCAGTGCTGAGGGAGGACACCACCGGAGCCATGCAGACACGCCAGATACGGGATGGATAGCAGCGGCAACCATCCCGCGTCCGGCGTAAGATCATTCAAGCATAATGCCTGCGTAAATCGTAAAGCGCCAGTGCTGCCTTGGCGGCTTCACCACCTTTATCCTTCTGCGCCGGATCGGCACGGACGATGGCCTGCTGCTCATCCTCGACGGTGAGGATGCCGTTGCCGATGGCGATACCGTCCATCGTCAGCGCCATGATCCCTCGGGCGCTTTCGCCCGCGACGATTTCGAAGTGATAGGTTTCCCCGCGAATCACCACGCCGATCGCCACGAAGCCATCGTAGCGCTCGGATTCGTGGGCCAGCGCGATGGCGCCGGGAATCTCCAGCGCTCCGGGAACGGTGATGACTTCGGCGCTATGCCCTGCGGCTTCCAGCGCGCCACGCGCGCCGGCCACCAGCATATCGTTCAGGTGATCGTAGAAACGGGCTTCGACAATAAGGAAATGGGCCATGGATTACCCTTCAGGAACGGCGCGCTGGTCGATGATGTTGAGGCCATAGCCATCGATGGCCACGACATTGCGATGCGTGTTGGTCATCAGGATCATTTCGTGGACCCCGAGATCGGCAAGAATCTGGGCGCCGATGCCATAGCTGCGCAAATCCATGACCGGATCGGTCGCCCCGCCGACTTCGCGGCTGAGCTGTTCCGGATCGGTCGGCATCAGCAGGACGATGATGCCCGCGCCTTCCCTGCCGATTTCCGTCATCGCGCGTTGCAGAACGCGCTTTGACGGGCCCGGCTGACCAAGCACGTCGGAGAAGATGGAAATGGCATGCATGCGCACCAGCGTGGGCGTGTCGGGGATGACATGCCCTTTCTGCAGCACGACATGCACCGCGCCTTCCACTTTGTCGCGATAGGTCTTGGCGGTCCATTCACCGCCGTAATCCGATGTGAAAGGCGACTGCGAAATGCATTCGACCAGATGATCGTTGCGGCGGCGATATTCGATCAGATCGCGGATCGTGCCGATCTTGAGATCGTGCAGGCGGGCAAACCCGATCAGATCGTCAAGCCGCGCCATGGTGCCGTCTTCCTTCATGATCTCGCAGATCACTCCGGAAGGATTGAGCCCGGCCAGGCGGGAAATATCGACAGCCGCTTCGGTGTGCCCGGCGCGGACCAGCACGCCGCCATCGCGGGCGCGAAGCGGGAAAACATGGCCCGGGGTCACGATGTCGTCGCGGCTCTTGGTGCCGTCGATCGCGACTGAAATGGTGCGGGCGCGGTCGCCCGCGGAAATGCCGGTGGTGACGCCTTCACGCGCTTCGATCGATACGGTGAAGGCCGTTTCATGCCGCGTGCCGTTGCTCGGGCTCATCGAATTGAGGCCGAGTTGTTCGCAGCGCTGGCCGGTCATCGACAGGCAGATCAGGCCGCGGCCATGCGTGGCCATGAAATTGATCGCAGCGGGGGTGGCCATCTGTGCCGGAATGATGAGATCGCCTTCGTTTTCGCGATCTTCGTCGTCGACCAGAATGTACATCCGGCCGTTGCGTGCTTCGTCGATAATTTCCTCGATCGGGACAAGGACCGGGCGATCGTCATTGGCGGAGAGGAATCGTTCCAGCTTGCTCAATGTCTCGGTCGTCGGGTTCCAGCCCGGTTCGATGCAATCGCGCAGAGTGTTGGCATGAAGGCCAGCAGCGCGGGCGAGGGCAGCCTTGGACATATGGCCGGATGAGACCAGGTCACGGACTTTGTCGATGGTCGATGTGCTCATGGACTCGCTTTATCACATTTAAATGTGCGCGCAAATCAAATAATCACATTTCAATTCCACAACGCCGGTTGCACGACTATAATGGGTTGTGCAAAGCGATCAGAAAACTTTCTGTCTCAGGAGCCACGATGCAGCCCGAAGAAATCCTCAGCGAATTCCAGAGCACGATGCGGCACATCGCCGCCTCGGTCTATGCCATCACCACCAAAGTGGAAGGCCAGCGCTACGGCATCGTCGCGACGGCGTTTTCGTCCGTCAGCTTCGATCCGCCCTCGATCCTTATTTGCATCAATCAGGATGCCTCGGCGCACGGGCCTCTGATGCAGGCGGATCGTTTCTGCGTGAACGTCTTGGGTCTGGCTAATCGTGATGTCGCCGATTGCTTCATGAGCAAGAAGGGCGAAGAACGCTTCGGCATCGGCAACTGGGAGGAAGAGCTGGATATGCCGGTTCTTGCCAATGCGCAGTCGAGCATGGTCTGCAAGACGATGGACCGCCACCGGTTCGGCACGCACACGATCTTCATCGGTGAATTGCTCAGCGCCCACCACCGGGAGAACGCCAAGCCGCTGACCTATTACGATCGCCGCTACATCGATATTTCAGCGGCCACCGATCACGTCATTCTCTGAGGCTTGGAACGCTTGCGATCGTGTGAGCTGTGACAACCTTTGGCACAACACATGGCGCCGTCGCCCCCCGGGAGCGACGGCGTTTTTGTCGGGATTTTGACCATCCCGCCGGCCGGGCCGCACAGGGCCAGTTCAATATGCGCCGCCGCGGCGGCGAGGGACGGATTCAGCGCGGCGGGAGCCAGCCCGATCACTGCGAGCAGAGACAGATGCCGCTGGATCATTTGCCGTTGCCCCCGCTATCGCCTTCTTCATAGTCTTCCAGAAAGATCCGGTTGGCCGCGCCGTCGAGATCTTCGAACTGCCCGCTTTTGAGCGACCAGAAGAATGCGGCAAGCCCTGCCAGCCCGAGAAACAGGGCAACGGGAATGAGAAGAACCAGACCGTTCATCGTGCGGCTTTCGTTAAACGCAGGGAATTGGCGATCACGATCAGCGAACTGCCGGACATCGCAATGGCCGCGATCATCGGCGTCACCATGCCGGCCATGGCCAGCGGCACAGCTATGATATTGTAACCGATCGCCAGCGCGAAGTTCTGTTTCACCACGCGCATCGTCGCCTTGGCCGCGCGGACGGCACGGGGCAGGGCAAGCAGCGACTCCTGCACGAAGACGAAATCGGCCGCTTGCAATCCCACATCGCTGGCCGTTCCCGGTGCGATGGAAGCATTCGCCTGCGCCAATGCCGGGCCATCGTTCAGGCCGTCGCCCACCATCAGCACGCGATGCTCCTGTTGCAGGCTTTCTATCGCGCGAAGCTTGTCCGCCGGGGAGGCATCGCTGCGCGCCTCAAGGCCGGTCTGCCGCGCCACCTCGGCCACTGCCACACCGTTGTCACCCGAAAGGATGGAGGCGTCCACGCCCAATCCCGCCAGTTGCCGCAAAGCGTCCTGCCAGTCCGGCCGCAAGCGATCGGCAAAGGGGATCAACCAGATCGGTTGACCGGCGATATCGAGCGTGACGGCCACGCCCTGCGCCCTGTCCGGGCGGCGCAAGGATACCGGTTGGCCCTGCCACCGGGCGAAAACGCCCTGGCCGGCGCGTTCTTCTACCTGATCCAGCACGGCCGCACGATGGCCATGGGCCGCAAGAGCCTTGCCCAGCGCGCGCGAAATCGGGTGGCGGCTGTGCGACGCCAGCGCCAGCGCGACGGAGGCGGTATCGGCGGACAGACTGGTTATCACCGCAGGGTCGGGCTCGGGCCTGCCCAGCGTGAGCGTTCCGGTCTTGTCGAGCAGCGCGTGATCGATCCGGGCGAGCCGTTCCAGCGCGCTGCCATCCTTGACCATGATCCCCGCGCGCATCAGCGCCCCGCTCGCCACCACCTGGGCCACGGGCACCGCCAATCCCAAGGCGCACGGGCAGGTGATGATAAGCACGGCCACCGCGATGACCAGCGATTGATAAAGCCCCGCGCCCGCGATCATCCATCCCGCGAACGACAGCGCGGCCAGCAGATGCACGGCGGGGGCATAAAGTTGCGAAGCGCGGTCCGCGATGCGGACATAAGTGGAGCGATTCTGTGCCGCCGCGTCCATCAGGCGCGCGATAGTGGCGAGAGTCGTATCCTGTCCCACGGCGGTGACGCGGACATCGACCGGCGCATCGAGATTGAGCGTGCCCGTCAGTACCTTGTCTCCGGGCCCGGAGGCTATGGGGGTGCTTTCGCCCGTCAGCAGCGATTGATCGAACTGGCTGACCCCGGTGAGGATATCGCCATCGGCCGCAAGCCTTTCCCCGGCGGCGATGCGGATCACCATGCCGGGAACAAGCTGTTCCGCCCGCTGCCAATCCACCGTCCCGCCTTCGCCCACCACCATCGCGCCTTGCGCGGCGTGGCTGAGCAGCGCATCGACCCCGGTGCGGGCCTTGTCGCGCATCATGGCGTCGAGCACGCGGCCCGCGAGCAGGAAAGCGAGCAGCATCAGCGCCCCGTCGAACCATGCGTGCTGCCCGCCGACGACGGTTTCATAAAGGCTCAGGATGGTGGCGATCAGCACGCCGAGCGAAATGGGCACGTCCATATTGGTACGGCCCCGGCGCACCGCGCCCCAGGCGGAGCGGAAGAACGGCTGCCCGGCATAGGCGATGGCCGGAACGGCGATCAGCGCGGAAATCCAGTGGAACATCCAGCGGACCGATCCATCGGCGCCCGACCATACGCTGACCGAGAACAGCATCACGTTCATCGCTGCAAAGGCTGCCACGCCGAGAGGAGCGAGAAGGGGCCTTACCGCCGAATGGTCCTGCGCCTGCACGGCCTTGCGGAGTTCGGATTCGAACCCGATTCGTTCCAGCGCGGTGACCAGATCGCGATCTTTCATGGCCGGATCGTGCCGGATCGTCACTTGTCTGGCCGAAAGGTTCACCCGGGCGGTGGCCACGCCGGGCAAATCCTTCATCCCGCGTTCGATCTTGCTGATGCAACCGGCGCAATGCATCCCGGGTACGGCAAGAACCGTTTCTTGCAGCGGTTCGGGGCGGATGCCGGTGGCGGCGCTCATTCCACGTTCTCCTCGATCCGCCAGACGGTTTCGCCCGATTGCGCGGTGATGCGCACGATCCAGCGGCCCGCAGGCAGGGCCTGCTGCGAAAGGAACCGGCCATCCCCTTTGGGGCTGAACGTCAGGTGGCGGTTCGGCGCCTGGCCCAGCGGATGGCGGGCTTCGGCAGTCACCACCGTATATTGCGGAGCGTTGTCGAGTTGGATCGCCAGCCGGTTATCTTCATCGCGTGCCACGGTGGCTGTCCAGCCCAGCGCCCGCTGCCGTTCGGCCTGATCCAGCCAGCCATTGAATTCCTGGCTGGCGACGTAGGTGTTTTCGACCACGATGCCGCCAAACGTGCTGGTCGCAAGCCGCGCCATGAGGAAATTGACCGCGAAAACGATCCCGAAGAAGACGATCAGGATCATGGCCATATGGCGTCCGGTGAATGGCCTGTTCATTCGCTTGTCTCCGGTGCTTCGAAACGTATAGGGCTGGTGTCGGTCTCGGCATCGCTGGTGGAGCGGACCGCAAAAGCGAAATCCTGCGTCGGCGTTCCCGCTGGGGCGACGACATAAATCCGAACCACCTCCGTCGCATCGGCCGGAACCACGCGTTCGACTTGCCGGGTGGCGCGCTCGCGGGGCATGTCGTCGGTCCACATCTTCGCGCCGGGAAGGCCTTCCATCGTCACGATCATCGCGCGGGGCCGGTTCTGCATATTGCGCAGCTTTACGGTGTAGCCGTTGCGGATAGAGCCATCGCTCATCAGCATGAAAGGCGGATTGCGATCCGCTTCGGCGGAGATATCCGTCCGCGTGCGGGTGCCGAGAGCGAACAGCATGGCCAGCCCGATCGCCGCCCACAGCGAACCATAGACCAGCGTGCGGGTTTGCAAGAGGTTTCGCCACACGGGAATGGGTGCTTCCCCTGCCGCCTCCTGCTTGCATCCTTCCAGCGTGGCATAATCGATCAGACCGCGCGGACGGCCGATGTCCTTCATCACCCGGTCGCAGGTATCGATGCACAGTGCGCAGGTGATGCAGCCGATCTGCGGGCCTTCGCGGATATCGATGCCGGTGGGGCAAACAGCCACGCACTGGTTGCAATCGATGCAGTCGCCGAAGGCGCCGGGATCGCGTTCGGCCTTCTTCACGCTGCCGCGCGGTTCGCCGCGCCAGTCCTTGTAAGTGACGATCAGCGATTTTTCGTCGAGCATCGCGGTCTGGATGCGCGGCCAAGGGCACATGTAGATGCACACCTGTTCGCGCATGAAGCCGCCGAGGACGAAAGTGGTCGCGGTGAGAATAGCGACTGTGACATAGGCCACGGGCGCGGCCTGCCCGGTGAAGAAATCACGCATGAGAGACGGCGCATCGGCGAAATAGAGCACCCAGGCCCCGCCGGTCGCGAAGCTTATGGCGAGATAGATGGTCCATTTCAGCAGGCGGCGGGCGATCTTTGCAGGCCCCCACGGCGCCTTGTAGAGCCGGAAGCGGGCATTGCGGTCGCCATCGATCAGGCGGTCGATATGCTGGAACAGATCGGTCCACACCGTTTGCGGGCAGGCATAGCCGCACCATGCGCGGCCCACCGCGCTCGTCACCAGAAACAGCCCGATCCCGGCCATGATCAGCAGACCGGCGACGAAGTAGAATTCGTGCGGCCAGATTTCGATGCCGAACATGTAGAAGCGGCGGTGGGCCAGATCGACGAGCACCGCCTGATCCGGGGCGTAAGGCCCGCGATCCCACCGGAGCCACGGCGTGCCATAATAGATCGCCAGAGTGACGATCATGATGGACCATTTCAGGCGGCGAAACCATCCGTCGATCCGCCGGTTGAAGACCGGTTCACGCTTCGCATAGAGCGCTGGCGCGGGGCCGCGATCAGGGTTGGTCATGGCTCTGCGCCGCAGCCGCGCCATTGCCGGGAGCAGGGCCCGCTTCCTTGAAGTTTTCACCGCCCCCCAAAGAATGGACATAGGCCGCGAGCATCTTGATCGTCGCCGGATCGAGCCTGCCGCCCCACGATGGCATCACGCCGTGGCTGGGCGTGTGGATCTGCCGGGAGATCGCTTCGGCGCTGGTTCCATAAAGCCCGATGGCATCGGCCAGATTGGGCGCCCCGAATTCGCGCAGGCCCCGGCCATCGTTGCCATGGCAAACGGCGCAGTTTTCGGCAAATACCTGAGCGCCTGCGGCGTTCGGCCCCGCTTTGCCCGACAACGACAGGACATGCTGGGTCACTTGCGCGATCTGCGCCTCCGACAGCATGCCATCCTTGCCGAAAGCGGGCATCTGACTGATCCGGGTCTTGCTGTCCCCGGGCTGGCGAATGCCGTGGATCAAGGTCTGTTCGATGGCTTTGAGATCGCCGCCCCACAGCCAGTCGTCATCGTTGAGATTGGGGTAGCCCCGGCTGCCCGCCGCACCCGCGCCATGGCACTGCACGCAATTGACTTTGAAAGCCGCACGCCCGCCTTCTATCGCGGCGCGCATCAGCGCGGGATTGTCGGGCAGGCGTTCGATCGGTGTGGCAGCCAGAGCCGTAAGAATCGGCCTCTTGCGCGCTTCCTCAGCCGCGAGTTCTTTGGCCAGAGCGCCACGGCTGCTCCAGCCCAGAACCCCTTCCGTGCCTTGGCTGACCAGCGGCCAGGCCGGATAGGCGATGACATAGCCGAGAGCGAAGACGATGGAGGCATAGAAGCTCCACAGCCACCAGCGCGGCATCGGATTGTCGAGTTCCTCGATACCGTCCCATTCGTGCCCGACCGTTTCGACGCCGGTCGCTTCGTCGATGCGCTTCTTAGCCATCGTTCTTGTCCTTGAAAATCAGATTGGCCGCCTTGCGGTTGCGTTCGCGCGCGCTGGGGCGGAAGGGCCATGCGGCGAGGATCACGAATGCGATAACCATCACCACCAGCCCCCAGCTATCGGCCAGATGGCGCAGGAAATCGTACAGCGAATGATCGCTCATCGCCCTTTCTCCTTCGCCAGAACTTCTTGTGCTGCCGCCGCGTTCACATCCACCAGCGTGCCCAGAACTTGCAAATAGGCGACGAGCGCATCCATTTCGGTCAACCGGTTGGGATCGCCATCGAAATCGCGAATCTGCGCTTTGGGATAGCGTTTTTCGAGATCGCCGGCATCGGCATCAGGATCGGCCTGTGCCTTGAGATCGGCCATCGCCATCTCGATATCCTTATCGGTATAGGGAACGCCCACCCGCCGCAGCGCGCGCAAGCTGGCGGCCGGATCGCGCAGGTTGAGATCCTTGTCCGCCAGGAAGGCATAAGTCGGCATCACGCTTCCGGTGACGACCGCGCGCGGGTCTTTCAGGTGCTGGACATGCCATTCGTCCGAATAGCGCCCGCCGACCCGGGCAAGATCAGGGCCGGTGCGCTTCGAACCCCACTGGAACGGATGATCGTACATCGATTCCGCCGCCAGGCTGTAGTGCCCGTACCGTTCGACCTCATCCCGGAAAGGGCGGATCATCTGGCTGTGGCAGGTGTAGCACCCTTCGCGGATATAGATGTCGCGCCCGGCCTGTTCGAGCGGGGTGTAGGGCCGCATGCCTTTGACTTTCTCGATCGTGTTGTCGATCCAGAACAGCGGAGCGATTTCCACGATGCCGCCGATCGCCACCGCGACGAAGGCGAAGGCGCCAAGCAAGGTGACGTTGCGTTCCAGCTTTCTGTGCTGCTGGGTAACACTGACCATGAGGTGATCCTTATTCGGCTGGAGCAGGCGCGATCGGGCGATCGGCGGCCGCGTCATAGGGGGCGGTGGACATCGGGGCCTCGTCACGCTGGCGGCCCTGGATCGTGCGCCAGACATTGATGACCATGATCACCCCGCCCGCGAGATAGAGCCCGCCGCCGAAGGCGCGCAGCAGATACATGGGGTGAAGGGCCACCACGGTATCGACGAAGCTGTTCACCAGATAACCGTCGGTGCCATATTCGCGCCACATCAGCCCCTGGGTCACGCCGGCGACCCACATGGAAGCGGCGTAAAAGACGATTCCCAGAGTGGCGAGCCAGAAGTGCCAGTTGACCATCCGCAGGCTGTAGAGCCGTTCACGGTTCCACAGGCGTGGAGCCAGATAGTAGATGGCGGCGAAGGAAATCATCCCGTTCCATCCGAGCGCCCCGGCATGGACATGGCCGATGGTCCAGTCGGTATAGTGCGACAGCGAATTGACGGCCTTGATGCTGAGCATCGGCCCTTCGAACGTCGCCATGCCATAGAAGGCGAGCGCCATGACCATCATGCGGATAATCGGGTCGGTGCGCACTTTGTCCCATGCGCCGTTGAGCGTCATCAGGCCGTTGATCATGCCGCCCCAGCTCGGCATCCACAGCATCACCGAGAACACCATGCCGAGCGTCTGCGCCCAGTCGGGCAGCGCCGTGTAGTGAAGATGGTGCGGCCCGGCCCAGATGTAGAGGAAAATCAGCGACCAGAAATGGAGAATCGACAGACGATAGCTGTAGATCGGCCGTTGCGCCTGCTTGGGCACGAAGTAGTACATCATGGCGAGGAACGGTACGGTCAGGAAGAAGGCGACCGCGTTATGCCCGTACCACCACTGGATAAGAGCGTCCTGCACCCCTGAGAACGCGGAATAGGACTGCGCCCCCACAATCGATACCGGCATCGCCAGATTGTTGAGGATGTGCAGCATCGCGATAGTGATGATGAAGGACAGGAAGAACCAGTTCGCCACATAGATATGCGGCTCCTTGCGCTTCAGGATCGTACCGATGAACACCACGCCATAGGCGACCCAGACGACTGTCAGCCACAGATCGACGTACCATTCGGGTTCGGCGTATTCCTTGGACTGGGTGATCCCCAGAAGATAGCCGGTCGCCGCGAGGATGATGAACAGCTGGTAACCCCAGAGAACGAACCGGGCGAGCGCGGGGAAGGCAAGCCGTGCCCGGCAGGTGCGCTGCACGATGTAGAAAGATGTCGCGATCAGCACGTTGCCGCCGAAAGCGAAGACGACCCCCGAGGTGTGCAACGGCCGCAGACGCCCGAAGCTGAGGTAAGGTTCCAGATTGAGCAGAGGGTAGGCAAGCTGGAGCGCGATGGCGAGACCGGCCACGAAGCCGACGATGCTCCAGAACACCGTGGCGATCACGCCCCAGCGCACCGGATCGTCGTCATACTGCGATTGATCGGGTTTCCCGGGCATGATGCCGCTGAGAATGGCCGTAAAATCGGGCTTGCTGATGGCGAACCACAGCCCGATCAGGGCTGCGGCCGCAACGATGATCATATGAACGGCGAAACCGGCATCCCGCGCGGTTGCTGCTGCCATGACGGCGAGCAGAACGACCGCGAACCAGATGCCGGCACGCGCAACGATCCTTTCCATGGATATTGCCTTCCCTCGTACTATCGATTCGACAGGAAGGCCCTGCGTCGAAAAAATCACTCCGACATTGATGGCGATCAAATTCCCGGATGCGGCGTAAAATATTGTTCCTGCTGTAATTTGTGCCTGATCAATGTTTGGCTGATGGCAGTCAGGGCAACCATGCCTGCGCCGCAACACATCATCGGCCGCAGGGGGCGGTCATTGCGGCGCGAGGAATTGTTCATGCATAAAGTTGCCGCCATTGCGACGCTGGCCGTGGCCGTTGCTTTCGGTCTCCCGGCTCAGGCCGCCAGCCCTGAAGGCAAAATCCAGATCAAGGTGCTGGGCACCGCGGTCCTGCCCGATGGCAAGCTCGACAAGGTCAAATTCGCGGTTCCCGCCGTTGCCGCGGCGTTACCGGCGAATGTGGAAACCCAGGCGAACGACAATGTCGTGCCCACTGTGGCAATCGAGTATTTTGTCTCGCCCAATGTTTCTCTGGAAACGATTTGCTGTGTCACTCAGCACGATATCGACGGCAAGGGCAGCCTGGCCGGGGCGGAACTGATCGCCAACGCCAAGATCGTTCCGGCGACGCTGACGGCGAAGTATCATTTCAACGCCGGGGGCGTGAAACCCTATCTGGGCGCGGGCCCCGCCTATTTCATTTTTATCGATGAGAAGTCCGGCGCGACAGCGCGGGCGCTGGGCGCGACGCGCAACAGGATCAACGACAGCCTCGGCGTTGCCCTGCAGGCGGGCATCGACATTCCGCTCAACGCATCGGGCATGGCCTTGAGCCTGGATGCCAAGCGTTACTTCATGAAAGTCGACGCGAAATGGTACGACGCCAGCGGCGCGAAAGTGCTCCACACCAGAAACACGCTCGATCCGTGGGTGTTGAGCGTCGGATTGGCATGGCGCTTCTGACGGTTCGATGGCCATGATGGCCCGCCATCGGGCTGGGCAGGGCTGGCGTTCCGCTCCTCCGGGAATGTGCGCCAGCCTCTTGCGCAGGGGCATGGCTGGCGTATCCGGTCGGATGCAACAACCGCAAGGAAGAGGATGGGGATGCGGCATTTCGGGCCCACATCGCACAATTTCATGTCGCAGCGTTCGCGGCTGCACTACGTCGACTGGGGCAATCCGGATGCGCCCCTGCTGATCCTCATCCACGGGAACAAGGATCATTGCCGCAGTTGGGATGGGGTGGCCCGGCATCTCTGTGATCGCTGGCATGTGGTTGCTCCCGATCTGCGCGGGCATGGGGATAGCGACTGGTCCCCGGAAGGGCGGTACGATTTTTCCAGCCTGACTTACGATCTGGCGCAGTTCGTGTTCGAACTGGGCGCATCCCGCGCCGCCATCGTGGCGCATTCGATGGGGGCGCATGTCGCGTTGCGCTATGCCGGGGTCTATCCCGAAACGCTTTCGCATCTGGTCGCGGTGGAGGCGGTGGGGGCGCCCGGCGATCTGGAGAAACAGTACCGCCAGCGTTCGGTAGCCGACCGCTATCGCCACTGGATCGACACACGGCGCGCCGCGGCTGACCGCACCGTGCGGACTTTCGCATCGGTCGATGAAGCGCAGGCCCGGATGCAGTCGGAAAACCCTTGGATGACCGCCGAACAGGCCCGCCATCTGACTATCCATGGTCTGCGCCGCAGCGAAACCGGCCACTACAAGTGGAAGTTCGACACATGCCTGGGGTTGTGGCCGGCGGCGGACAACACCGAAGAAGAAGTGTTCAGCCTGTGGCGACGCATCGCCTGCCCGACGCTGTTGATCTACGGATCGGAAAGCTGGCAATCGCGCATGGGGGACGACCTCGTTCGCCATGTCCCCGATGTGCGGCGGATCGATATGGCCCGTTCCAACCACTGGCCCCAACATGACAATCGGGAACGGTTCCTGACGGAAATCACCGCTTTCCTTGAAACGTAACATGCGGTGGGCGGATTTCGCTTCGGCGAATTCCGCTGTGCAACCGGCAGGCAACCGTTATGGTCGGCGGTCCTGCGCGGACAGGCGACGAGAGAAGCGAGAGGATGGCCGCGAATGATCGATGTCAGCATATGTGTGGATTGCACCAACACGCTGGGGGAAGGCCCTGTATGGGACGGGGCGGAACAACGCCTTTACTGGGTCGACAGCATGGCCCCGCAAATCTGGCGCTGCGCGGCCGATGGTTCGGACGTGCGGACATGGGAATTGCCCGCCACGATCGGTTCGCTCGCCCTGCGGCAGGATGGGGGCGCGGTCGTGGCGCTGGAAACCGGGCTGCATTTCTTCGATTTCGCAACCGGCGCGCTGGAGCCCCTCCATCATCCCGAAGCGGGCAAGGACAATGTCCGGCTGAACGATGGCAAAGTCGACAGCCGGGGCCGGTTCATTGTCGGTTCTCTCGACATGACGGCGATTCTGGAACCGACGACGCATGAGGCGCGGCGCGGCACGCTTTATCGGCTTGATACCGATCTCACCTTGCACACGCTCGATCACCGGATCGCCAATTCCAACGGCCCGTGCTGGAGCCCCGACAGCCAGGTGTTCTATTTCACCGACTCGGTCGATGACACGATCTCCTGTTACGATTGGGACGAAGCCAGCGGCACCCCCGCGAACCGGCGCGATTTCGCGAAGCTCGAACCTGCTTCGATCCCGGATGGCGCGACGGTGGATGCCGAAGGCTATCTCTGGAGCACACTCAACGGCGCTTTCAGTGGGCGCGGGGAACTGCGACGCTTTGCCCCGGACGGCACGTTGGACCGCGTCGTGCCATTGCCTTCGACCAAGCCCACCAGCCTGACCTTCGGCGGCCCCGATTGCGATATCGTGTTCGTCACCACCATGAGCATACCCGGGCAGTTTCCGGAAACGCCCTATGACGGCAGGCTGCTGGCGGTGCGAGGGTTGGGGGTCAAAGGGCTTCCGGGGCATCGTTTCGGGGGATAGTCTGCCGAAAGGATGCGCCAGTGTGGCGAATTGCTTGCATTCCGTTTGCATCTGACTGTTTTTTTGACATTAATAGCCAGCCAACCGGCAGAATGATCGTGAGACAGGGACGTGGCGCCGCATAAACTTGCAGAACAGGGCATCGTCTTCGGGGAAGCCCCCTTGTCGGTGACCGAACGGGTCGCGCAGATGATCATGTCCTTGCGCCGAAATCCCCACAATCGCGCTATTCAACGATATATCTATCTGGTGGGCGATCATGAACTGACACCGGTTCAGGTCGATATATTGGAAACGGTGGTGGACCAGCCCGGACAAAGGATGACCGAACTGGCACGCAACCTCGGCGTTGATGCTTCAACTCTCAGCAGAACCATTCGCCCGCTTATCAAACTGTGCCTGATCGAACGCTGCCAGGACGAAAAGGACAAGCGCCTCACGATTCTCACCCCCACACCGGAAGGGCTGAAACAGGCGCATCTGATTTCCCATTCGCGCCGGGCGATGATGTTCGCCGTGCAGGGCCATCTGCCGGATGACAGGCTCGCGCTGTTTGCGGATTTGCTGGAAGAATATATCGACGCAGTGAATACCGAAGGGAGCAAGATTCTGAAATCGGGCAAGAAGCCTCGGGCCAGAGCCGGCGGCGTTCGCCAGCCCCAGCATGGATGACCAGGGCGGGCGAAGGGGTTTCCTGCTTGCGAGCCGTCAGCCCGCGACATCCCATTCGAGCGGCAGAGAACGGAGCATCATCGTCGCTCCAGCCGCATTTTCGATCGCCTCGGTATCGGCGGCGATGCGCAGGTTGGGCATGCGCAGCAGCAGTTCCTCCATCATGATCGTGAGCTGCTTGCGGGCGAGATAGGCGCCTATGCACAGATGCGGGCCTGCGCCGAAGCCGAGGTGCTTGACCCGCTTCCCGCCGCCGCGCTGGAAATCGACCGCCAGCGGATCCTCCCACTCGTCGGGATCCAGTCCCGCAATCGGCGTGCCTGCGCACACCACATCGCCTTGCTTCATGAACACGCCATGGAACGTCTGATCCTTGGCGGCCGCCCGACCGATAAAGGAAATGCCGAACCGGCGGAGCAGTTCTTCGAGCGCCACCGGGATTTCCTCCGGCTTGTCGAGCAGGTATTGGCGATGGGCCGGGCTTTCCGCGAGAAAGCGCATGATATGCGTCATCTGCGAAGTGATCGTGTCCAGCCCGCCGGAAAACAGCATCAGCGTCATCGCGCGCAGATCGTCGAACGCAGGCTTTTCGCCATCGATGGTCATTTGTGCCAGCGCCTGGAACATGCTGCCGCTGTTGCGCGACGGATCGGCAAGCTGTTCCTCAAGCCATTGGCTGACCCAGGTGTAGGCTTCGATGAAGCCCTGATTGGTTTCTTCGACCGTGCGCCCCCGAAAGATCAGCTTGATCCATGACAGGCACTGATCGCGCAAGGACAGGTCCGCGCCCATCAGGTTGAGGAACGTGTCGATCGGCAGTTTATAAGCGAATTCGGATACGAATTCGCAGCGACCCGGGGCGAATGCCTCGAACAGTTTCAGCGTGAAATCGCGCGTGTCCGCATCGATCGTTGCCAGAGCCCGAGGCGAGAACAGGCTGTTTGCCATCGCCTTGCGATACTTGGTGTGCTTGGGCGGATCGAAATTGTTGGGGATCAGGACCACCGATGAATCGCGCTTGGGAATGGCAAGGGAAGTTGCCGTGAACCGTTCGTGATCGGAAAAGACCTCACCGATCGCCGCCGAGGGGCGTACGACCCAATACCCCCCGAGATCAGGGGAGAAGAAGATGTCCGGGCAATCTTTCAGACCGGCGATATAGCCGTAGGGGTCCTGCCGGATGGCCTCGTCGTTGCGGAAGTCGAACGGGACGACCAGTTCGGCCGGGACATGGTCAGGGATCGGGGCAGGGGCATTCACGGCATCTCTCCAAAGACTGACAGGATCGATGGTCAGGCTATGATGCAGATGGAATGCGCGACAGCGGGAAATCTGCTGTGCCGCGCAATTGTGGCGCTGCGGGTTTCTTATGTCCGATGCAGCGCTTTCCGCTGGTGGGCGTCGGCCCATGCACCGAGCACGATACCGATCAGGATCACCGCCATGCCGGCCAGATGGAAGCCATAGAGCTTCTCATCCAGCAGCAGCGCGGCCAGCGCGGCCCCGAACAAGGGCATGAGCGTGATCGTCTGCCCGGCGGGGCCTGCGCCCAGATCGCGCACTGCCGCATTGTACATCAGATAGGCGAGCAGAGACGGGAACACCGCGACATAGGCGAAAGCGCCGAATGTCGCCGTATCCCAACGGACGCGTTGCCCGCCGAGATATTCCCCCACCGCCAGCGGCAGCATAGTGGCGATGGCGATCAGGAACGTCGCCAGCAGGAAACTGAGCGGGTGACACGGCGGACGGATACGCAGCAGGCTGGTGTAAGCCGCCCAGCAGATCACCCCGCACAGAACCAGAAGATCGCCGAAATTGATCGTCAGGCCGAGAAGCGCTTCCAGATGGCCGCGTAGCACGATCAGCGCCACACCGATCATCGAAAGGATCACGCCCACGATCTGCACGGCGGCGGATCTCTGCCCGAAGATCGCGCGATTGAAAGCGAGCACCAGCGCGGGCACCGCGGCCTGCAACAGCAGGCCATTGCTGGCCGTGGTGTAGCGGAGCCCCGAATAGACGAAAGCATTGAACCCGCCGACCCCGGCCACGCCCAGCAGCAGCGTGATCCGCCAATGCCGACGGACGATCTGCCAATCCGCGCGCAAACGCGGCAGCGCGAAAGGGAGGACGAGCAAGGCCGCGCCGGTCCAGCGCACGAGCGCGAGCGTGAACGGCGGAATCGCGCCGTGCACCGCGCGGCCGACAATGAAATTGCCCGACCAGAACAGCATGACGAAAGCGAGCGACACATAGGAAACCCAATGCGACCGCTGGCCTACTCCGATGTGCGCCGTCATCATTCAGACAAGCCCCAATGCGCTGTCGCCGCTGCCCGGTTGCAGCAGGCCATGCAGGCATCGCAGCGCCCGTTCAAGAGTGTCGCGATTGCGCACACCGCCAAGACAGAGCCGGACACCGGAAGGGGCATCCGCTGTGACCGCCGGGCCATCCGGCGGGGTGAGCGCCACACCGGCGCGCAGCGCCTGAGCGGTAAACCGTTCCGCCGCGATCATCGGCATCGGCAACCACAGGTGCAGGCTGCGCCCCGCGCCGGGCGTGGCCAGGGCATTCCCCAGGATATCCTGGGCCAGCCGCGTGCGGATATCGGATTCCGCCACCACATCGTCCGCGATCCGGTCGGCCGTGCCGTCCTGTTCCCACTGGCTGAACAGCAGGGCGTTGATCGTCGGCGGGCTGTAGCCCAATGCCCGCAGGCCCACGAGCAACCGGTTGCGGATCGTATCGTCTTCCGGCGGGACGAGGAAACCGAGCCGGAGGCCCGGCGCGATGGCCTTGGAAACGCCCGCAACCATCAAAGTGCGTTCCGGTGCCAGTTCGGCGAGGCTCGCAGGCGCATTCTCATGGGCAAAGGCACGATAGGCTTCATCTTCCACGATAAGCAGATCGTGCTTGCGCGCCACGTTGGCGATCTCGGCCCGCCGCCCGGCATCGAGCGTGACCGTGGTGGGATTTTGCAAGGTCGGGATCACCACCAGCACTCTGGCCCCGGTATCCCGCGCGGCGCGGGCAATCGCTTCGGGTGCGATGCCGCCCTGGTCCATCGCCACACCGTGCAGCCGATAGCCCGAATGGCCGGCCAGAGTCTTGATCCCGGCATAGGTCGCCGCCTCGCACAGGATCGTATCGCCCGGCCGGGCCAGGGCCGAAAAGGCCAGCGCCAGCCCATGCTGCCCCCCGTTGCACTGGATAATGCGGTCGGCGCTCGCACGTACCAGCCCGTGCCGCCGTTGCAGCCACGATGCGCCCGCGTGCCGTACCGCCGGAAGCCCTTCTGGCGGGGCGTAGTTGACGCAGTCGGCAAGATCGGCGCGCAACCGCAACCGCGCGAGCCCTTCGCTCATCCAGCGTTCGGACGGGGCGAGAGGCGGAGCGTTCTGCGCCATGTCGATAATCGCGTTGTCCGGTTCCGGTTGGCCCGGCACGGCGCCTTGGGCCACGAACGAACCGCGCCCCACATGGCTGGAAATCAACCCGCGCCGTTCGGCTTCGACATAGGCACGGCTGACCGTACCCACGCTGACGGACAGGCTGTGCGCTAGGTCCCGGTGAGGCGGCAGCCGGTCCCCCGGGCGCAAATGCCCCGCGCGCACATCGCGTTCGAGTGCGTGAAGCAGGCGTTCGTAAACCGGGCCGTCTCCGTTCGCCAGCTGCGGTCGCCAATGTGCCATGTCTTGATCCCAAAAATTGAACTGGTTCAATATCACGTTTGACACATAGATCAATTAAGATCATTTCGCGCTCAGGAGCACACTCATGGAACCTGCGCTGATTGCCCCGCTGATGCTGTACAGCTTCGTCTGTTCGGCGACGCCGGGGCCGAACAATATCATGCTTGCTTCCTCCGGCCTTGCTTTCGGGCTTCGCCGGACGGTGCCCCATATGTTGGGCATCTGCTTCGGCTGCGCGGCGATGCTGGGGCTGAGCGGGCTGGGGCTGGGCGCCGCGTTCGAAGCCTGGCCTGCCCTGCGCTGGGCAATCAGGATCGCGGGCGCGGCCTATCTGGTGTGGCTGGCGGTTGTCCTGTGGCATTCCGACGGGGTGACGCAATCGGGCAAGGCGCAGCCGTTCGGCTTTTGGCAGGCGGCGGCGTTCCAGTTCGTCAATCCCAAGGTCTGGGTCATCACCATGCCCGCCATTGCCACTTTCACCGTGCCGGGGCGGCCGCTGGGCCTGCAATTGGTCATGCTGGTGGCGGTGTTCACGGCGGTTGGCCTGCCCTCCATCGCCGTCTGGGCAGCGTTCGGGGCAGGGGCCCGCGGCTTGCTCACCAACCCGCGCGCCATGGCGATGTTCGTGAAAGCGATGGCCGTGCTCACCGGGCTGACCGCCCTGTTGTTTCTCGCCTGAGAAGGCCTGTTTGGAAAGGAGAGTGTCATGAACCGCGTGGAAATGGAACATTTCGCCCGCCTGTGGATCGGGCACTGGAATGCGCGCGATATCGATGCTGTGCTCGATACCTATGTGGACGAAGCGCGCTTCATCAGCCCGCTCGCCGCGCAAGTGACGGGTTCGCCTGTCATCGAGGGCAAGGCCGCCCTGCGCCGGTACTGGACCAGGGCGCTGGAGCAGACCGAGAGCCTGCATTTTGCGTTGATCGACGCGATCTGCGATCTCGAACGGCAGACGCTCGTCGTCCAGTATCGTGCGGAGCGGAACGGGCAGGTCAGCCGCGCGGCCGAAGCGATGCGCTTTAAAGGGCGCTGGCAGGTGGAAGGCGAAGCGCTCTACGGAGCGCCGCTCTGACGACAGGCTCCGGATGCCCCGGGTAGCGATCCGGCAGGGACAGACTATGACTGTTTGCGAAACGGTAGGGAAACCACCCCGGGATGCGCTGGCAGGGCATGTGTTGCACCTGCGCGCGGATAAACTGGCCGCAGCGGCCCAGGAAAGCTGGGTCCGCTTTGCGGCAAGCTGGGACGATCTGCCTGCCGACACATTCATGGCTGACGGGGGCAGCTATCGCCAGCGGCGCTATGCGGCTTTTGAGGCTTCCCGCAGCGGTATTGTGCGCCTGCCGCATCGCCCGCATTTTCAGGAACGGGCGCACAATGCGCTCAACGGCGGCATCGCCCGCTGGTTCGCGCCGATGGAACCGGCCATCGCGGACAGCGCGCCGTTCCGCCATATCCTTCAGGTCATGGCGGATAGGGTGGCCACACATGAGGCCCGACCTCCCGCCGCCTGGCTGGTGGAGGCGCACCAGTTCCGCATCGTGGCGCAGGCCGGGCAACCGGGCTTGCCCACGCCCGAAGGCATGCACCGGGACGGGCGGGACTGGGTGTTGATCTGCCTGATCGGCAGCGGCAATATCGGCGGCGGGGAAACTCTTGTGCGCGACGGTGCGGACCGGATCGTCCTGCGCCACCGGCTGATGCAGCCGGGGGAGGGCCTGCTGCTGGACGACCGCATGGTGCGGCACGAAACGTCTCCGATCGAGGCGCTGGCCCCGGATGCCCCTGCGTGGCGTGACACGCTGGTCCTGACGTTCGCCCGCGCCGCTTGAAGGAGATCGCAATGGACCGCTTTTTCGTCATCACCGGGGGGCCGGGATCGGGGAAAAGCACTCTGCTCGCCGTGCTTGGCGAACATGGCATTGCGCATATGCCGGAAGGTGGGCGGCAGATTATCCGCGCGCAGCAGGCAATCGGCGGCACAGCCTTACCCTGGGCTGATCGTGATGCTTTCGCCACGGCGATGCTGGACCATGACAAAGCCGTTTATCGGCGGGCGCTGGCGCAGGATGGGCCGGTGCTGTTCGACCGGGGCATTCCCGATGTCATCGGTTATCGCGCGCTCTGCGGTCTTTCCTGTCCGCCGGATCTGGTGCAGGCCGCCGCGGAACTGCGTTACAATCGCACCGTCTTCATCGCCCCGCCGTGGCGGGAGATCTATGCCAACGACACGGAACGCAAGCAGGATTGGGCCGAAGCTGTCGCCACCCATGATGCGATGGTGGTTGCTTATGAAGCGCAGGGGTACGATCTGGTGCCGCTGCCGTTCGGACCGGTGGCGGAGCGTGCGGCGTTCGTGCTTCGCCGTTGCGGACTGCTGTAACGCGAAGGGGCGCTACAGGTCCGCGATGCGCGCGCCGGGGCCATATGCCGCTGCCCGGTCGTTCGGATTGCGCAAGGGGCAGTTGGCGATCGACAGACAACCGCAGCCGATGCACGAATCCAGTTGATCGCGCAGGCGGGTCAACAGCGTGATCCGCTGGTCGAGATCGCGGTGCCAATCGCGCGACATCGCCGCCCAGTCATCGCCGGTGATCGCCCCGCTTCCGCGCGGGGACGGCAAGTGGGCCTTGATATCGGCCAGCGGAATGCCGACCCGCTGGGCGATCCGGATGATTGCGATCAGGCGCAGGACCGAGCGGTGATAACGCCGCTGGTTCCCGCTTGTCCGCCAACTTTCGATCAGGCCCTGCTTTTCGTAGAAATGCAGCGCCGAAACGGAGATGCCGGCCCGGCGTGCAACTTCGCCCACCGACAGTGCACGATGATGCATGTCCGAATTCATGCGGTTTTTATGCCATCGAACAAGAGGGCGCGAACAAAAGGCTTTACCTCAACCATTGTTGAGGTTCTATGAGCGTGCCTCCGGATTCGCAAGGGGAGCTATCTTGCAGACATCATCGAGCCAGACCGGCAAGGAGCCGGTCCTGCCATGGCGGCAGGCCGCAATGGCAGTCGGCCTCATCGTTATCGTTTTCCTGCTGCTGTTCGCATGGCGGAGCTGGCGCAATGCCGCGCCCGCACAGGCCGCGCCGCCGCCCACGGTCGTGACCGCGACATTCGTGGAGCCGCGCGATATGCCGAATGCGCTCGAAGCGGTCGGTTCCCTGCGCGCGGTTCAGGAGGTGATGCTGGCGCCCGAAGTGGCGGGCCGTGTTACCGCGATCCGGTTCCAGGCGGGGGCGCATGTCGGGGCCGGGGCGCCGCTCGTGCAACTGTTCGATGGGCCCGAACGCGCGGACCGCGCCGCGGCGGCGGCCAAGGCGGAATTCGCCCGGCTGCAATTGGCCCGGTCGCGCGAACTGGCGCCCACCGGCGCGGAATCGCGTGAAGTGCTCGATCAGCGGCGGGCGGAATACGATCAGGCCATCGCCGCCGTGCGGCAATACGACGCGCGGATCGCGCAGAAGCGCATTGTCGCCCCCTTTGCCGGGCAGATCGGTGTGCGGCGGGTCAATCTGGGCCAGTACCTGAACCCCGGCGATGAAATCGCTTCGCTGACCGCGCTCGACCGGCTCTACGCCGATTTCACCGTGCCGCAGCAGGATCTGTCCCATCTCAAGGTCGGCGGCACTGTCCGTCTGATCTCCGATGCGTGGCCGGGCCGCGTGTTCACCGGGCGGGTGACGACGATCGAACCGCGCATCGGCGAAGACACGCGCAATGTCCTGGTGCAGGCGCTGCTGCCCAATCCCGGGCAGGTTCTGCGTCCTGGCATGTATGTGACCGTGGCGCTGGAACTGCCGCCGCAGGGCGGGGCGCTGGTGGTGCCTGTCACCGCCATTCAGACATCGGCTTCGGGCGACAGCGTGACGGTCATTCGCGGCAAGAACGCGCGCAAGGAAGGCAAGGCGGCCATCGTGGCCGTGACCACCGGGCGCCGGATCGGCGATAGTGTGATCGTCACCAAGGGACTCAAGGCCGGTGACGTGGTGGTGGCCGAAGGGCAGATCCGCGTGCAGCCGGGGGCGCCGGTGCGGGTCAAGACCATCGTTCCCGCGTTGAAGGACTGACCGGTGCGCTTTACCGACCTTTTCATCCGCCGCCCGATCCTTTCCATCGTGGTGAGCCTGCTGATTCTGTTGATCGGCGGCGCCTCGGTGTTCCTGTTGCAGGTGCGCGAATATCCGAACATGGAAAGCGCCACGATTGTGGTGAACACGTCCTATCCGGGCGCGACGCAGGATGTGATGCAGGGGTTCATCACGACCCCTATCGCACAGGCCATCGCCACGGCTAACGGGATCGAATACCTCACTTCCACGTCGACGCAGGGGCGCAGCCAGGTCAAGGCCAAGCTCGTGCTGAACGCCGATGCGGACCGTTCGATGACCGAAGTTCTCGCCAAAGTGCAGCAGGTGAAATACCGCCTGCCGCCGGGGGCGAGCGATCCGGTGATTACCAAAATCACCGATGGCGCTTCGGCCGTGCAATATATCTCGTTCAGCAGCGATACGCTGACGATTCCGCAGATCACCGATTTCGCCACCCGCGTTGCCCAGCCGTTGATCACCGCCGTTCCCGGCGTGGCTTCGGCCGATATCGGCGGCGGGCAGACGCTTGCCATGCGCGTGTGGCTCGATCCCGACAAGCTGGCCGCACGTGGGCTATCCGCCGGGGAAGTGGCAGCGGCTCTGCGCGCCAACAACGTACAGGCGGCGCCGGGTCAACTCAAAGGGACCGATACCGCGATCAACATCACGGCAGGCACCGATCTCACCAATGTCGACGATTTCCGCAACATGGTGGTGAAAAGCGGCAAGGATGGCCTTGTTCGCCTGCGCGATATCGGCGCAATCGAGATTGGCGGCCAGAATTACAACAGCAACGCGTGGAGCCGGGGGCGGACGGCGGTGTTCATCGCCATATCGCCCACGCCTGATGGCAATCCGCTGGAAATCGTCCGCACGGTGAAAGGGCTTCTGCCCGATATCCAGCGCGTCGCCCCGCCGGGGCTGGAAGTGATCAGCCAGTTCGACGTGGCCCATTTCGTGAACGCTTCGATCGATGAAGTGACGCACACGCTGGTCGAAGCCATCGTGATCGTGGTCATCGTCATCTTCCTGTTCCTCGGGTCGGTGCGGGCGGTGATTATTCCTGTCGTCACCATTCCGCTTTCGCTGGTGGGCACGGCGGCTCTGATGCTGGCGTTCGGCTTCTCGCTCAATCTGCTCACTCTGCTGGCCATGGTTCTGGCCATCGGACTGGTGGTCGATGATGCCATCGTGGTGGTCGAGAATATCCACCGTCATATCGAGGAAGGGTTGTCCGCCGTGGAAGCCGCGCTTGTCGGCGCGCGTGAGATCGTCGGGCCGGTGATCGCGATGACGATCACGCTGGCCGCGGTCTATACCCCGATCGGCCTGATGGGCGGCCTGACCGGGGCCCTGTTCCGCGAATTCGCTTTCACGCTTGCCGGGGCGGTGATCGTCTCGGGCGTGATCGCGCTGACGCTGTCGCCGATGATGAGCAGCTTCCTGCTCAACGACAAGATGAACGAAGGCAAGCTTGCCCGCCGGATCGAGCACACCATGGAGCGCCTGACACACGGCTATGAAAGGCTGTTGGGCCAGACGCTGGCGGCGCGGGGCGCGGTGTTGCTGGTGGGTCTGGCGGTGCTGGCGGGGATCGTGATCCTGTTTTCCGGCGCGCGGCGCGAACTCGCCCCGCAGGAGGATATGGGCTACGTGTTCGTCCAATCGAAAGCCCCGCAATACGCCAATGTCGATTATACGGCGCGGTTCACCAAGGGGCTTCAGGCAATCTTCGTCTCGATGCCCGAATATGTCAGTTCTTGGTACGCCAACGGTCTGGACGCGCAGAATGCCGGGTTCGGCGGGATCATTCTCAAGGACTGGGCCGACCGCGACCGGACGGCCGACGATATTCAGGCCCAGTTGAACGCGGAAGGATCGGGGATCACCGGCGTTTTCGCGACTTCGTTCCAGCCTCCGCCGCTTCCCGCCGGCAGCGGCGGCCTGCCGGTGCAGATGGTGATCCGCTCACCCGACGAATTCCCGGAAATCTACGCCACGCTCGAAACGATCAAGGGCGCGGCATGGGGCAGCGGGTTGTTCGCTTTCGTCGACAGCGATCTCGCTTTCGACAGCCCGGAAGCACGGATCACCATCGACCGGGAGAAGGCCGGGCAGATGGGCGTGTCGATGGATGCGATTGCCGGAACGCTGGCCACGCTGGTGGGGGAAAACTACGTCAACCGTTTCAACTGGCATGACCGTTCCTACGATGTGATCGCGCAGGTCCCGCAGGACAAGCGCCTCACGCCCGAAAGTCTCGGCCGTTACTACGTCAAGGCGGACAGTGGGGCGCTCGTGCCTCTGGCCACCGTGGTGCGTGTGGACATGCGTCCGCAAGCCAACCAGTTGCCGCAGTTCAATCAGATGAACTCGGCCACGATCTCGGCGGTTCTGGCTCCGGGTGTCACCATGGGCGAAGCGGTGTCCTTCCTGGAATCGCAGCCGATGCCCCCGGGCATGACAGTGGACTGGCTCTCGGACAGCCGGCAGTACGTGCACGAAGGGGATCGGTTGACGATCTCGTTCGGTTTCGCGCTGGTGGTGATTTTCCTGGTGCTCGCCGCCCAGTTCGAAAGCTTCCGCGATCCGGTGGTGATCCTTGTCACCGTGCCGCTGGCGGTGTGCGGGGCGCTGGTGCCGCTCTATCTCGGTTATGCCACGCTCAACATCTACACCCAGATCGGGCTGGTGACGTTGATCGGGCTGATATCGAAGCACGGCATCCTGATGGTGTCGTTCGCCAACGAGATGCAGCACAGCCAGGGCCTGAGCCGGATTGAGGCGATCCAGCGCGCGGCGGCGGTCCGCATGCGCCCTGTGCTGATGACCACGGCAGCCATGGTGGCGGGCCTCGTGCCGCTGCTGTTCGCCAACGGCGCCGGTGCGGCCAGCCGCTTTGCCATCGGTATCGTGGTGGTGATGGGGATGCTGGTCGGCACCATGTTCACCCTGTTCGTACTACCCACGATCTACAGTTTCGTGGCCCGCGATCACCGGGCCGCCGCGGAAAGCGAGCGGGCCAAGCTGCTGGCCCGGACGGAGATATCCCATGCGTAAGACAACCGGCAGGATCATGCGCCGGGCGCTGTTCGTTTCCACTTGCGTCGTGGGGCTGGGAGCATGCGCCGCCGGGCCCGACTATCGCCCGCCAGCCCCTCTGCCCGAAGCGAGCGCGGGGCCGTTCGTCAGCGCGGCCCCCGGCACATCGGCCGAACAGCCGCAGGGCCGGTGGTGGCGCCTCTATGACGATCCGGCGCTCGACAGCCTGATCGGCAAGGCTCTGGTCGCCAACACCGATCTGCGCGTGGCTGCGGCCAATCTGGCCCGGGCACAGGCGGTCCTGCGGGAATCGCACAGCGGACGGTTGCCGTCCACCGATCTTTCCGGCGGGGCCAGCTATGGCGATGGTTCCGGCGTCGCCGGCCAGGGCAGCGGCAAGGAACAGTGGTCCTACACCGGGGGCATGGGCATTTCGTGGGAAGTGGATCTGTTCGGCCGCATCACCCGTTCGATCGAGGCGGCGCGGGCGGATCGCGATGCCACTGCCGCCGCGCGGGATCGCGTGGCGGTGATCGTCGCCGCCGAAACCGCACGGGCTTATACCGGTGCTTGCGTTCTGGCCGAATCCGGCGCCGTTGCCCGGGAATCGATCGCCATCGCCCAGCGCGGTCTGGAAATCGTGACCACGCAGCAGCGCGTGGGCACGGCATCGCGTCTCGACGTGGAACGCGCGGCGGCGGCCCTTGCCAATGCCCGCGCCGCCCTGCCGCCGCTGGAAGGCGCACGGCAATATGCCTTGTTCGAACTGGCGGCATTGATGGGGCTGCCCCCGGCTCAGGTCCCGGAAGAAGCGCGCCGATGCACCAGAATGCCGCAGCCAGTGTCACCAATCCCGGTAGGGGACGGGCAGGGGCTGATCGCCCGCCGCCCGGACGTTCGCGAAGCGGAACGGCAACTGGCCGCCGACACAGCCCGGATCGGGGTGGCCACGGCCGACCTCTATCCGCGCATCGCACTTGGCGGATCGGGCAACTTCTTCCGCAACGATCAGGTCAAAGGCAGCGATTCCTTCAGTTTCTCATTCGGCCCCTTGCTGTCGTGGAGCTTCCCCAACATCGCCGTCGCCCGCGCGCGGATCGCGCAGGCGGAAGCGGGGGCGCAGGCATCCCTGGCAAGGTTCGACGGCGCGGTGCTGACCGCTCTGAAAGAAGTGGAACAGGCCCTGACCATGGTTGCCGCCGAAGCCGCGCGGCGGGAGGCACTGGCCGATGCAGCCAATCGGGCCAGCACGGCATACGATCTCGCCAACCGGCGTTACCGGGCTGGCTCGCTGTCGTTTCTCGAACTGTTGGATACGCAGCGGACCTTGCTGGATGCACGCGCCACACTGGCATCCGCCGACCGCACCCTCGGCTCGGCGCGGATCGATCTGTTCAAGGCATTGGGCGGCGGTTGGCAGGATATCGCCCCGCTATCCCCTGCGCCCACTGAATAGCAAAAGGGGTATCCGGGCTGGCATCGGCGAGGGAAGATTCCCTCGCCGAAATGCCGTTCGCCACGGGAACGCGCGATAGCCGCAACCGCGCCGAAGAACGCTACCGATGCTGGCATGAAAGCGTGTGAAGAAGAGGGAGAATGGTGGACGCACTAGGGCTCGAACCTAGGACCCGCTGATTAAGAGTCAGCTGCTCTACCAACTGAGCTATGCGTCCGTTCCGTTCTGGTGGGGTGCCGTAAAGGAGAAGGGATGGTGGACGCACTAGGGCTCGAACCTAGGACCCGCTGATTAAGAGTCAGCTGCTCTACCAACTGAGCTATGCGTCCATTCCCGTTTCCGGCACCGCACGATTCGTACGGTGGGCTCCCTATAGCCGCTGATTTTCGAGACGGAAGGGGGACGGCAAGAATTTTTTGAAAAAGTTTCTCACCCGCCGAAGGACGACAGGCTGCGCCCACCGGCTTTCCGGCTCCAGCGATCCACCATCATCAGCGTGCCGACGCAGAGCATGTTCGTCAGCATCGATGATCCGCCATGGCTCATAAAGGGCAGGGGGATGCCGACAACCGGGGCCAGCCCCATCACCATCATCAGATTGATGGCGATGTAGAAGAAGATCGTAACCGTCATGCCCACCGCCAGCAGGCGCGAAAAGCGATCGGGCGCGCGCGACGCCACGCTCAGCCCCCAGCGCAGCACGATGGCGAAGATCGCCAGCACGAGCAGGCCGCCGAGCAGGCCCCATTCTTCCGACATGGTGGCGAACACGAAATCGGTATGCGGTTCGGGCAGATAATTGAGATGGCTTTGCGAGCCCTGGCCGAAGCCCTTGCCGGTGATCCCGCCGGAACCGATGGCGATCTTGGATTGCGTGATGTGATAGCCCGCGCCCAGCGGATCGCTTTCGGGGTCGAGGAATGTCGTCACCCGGCGGCGCTGATAATCGTGCAGCGCGAAGAAGTAGGCGAGGGGGCCAACCACCAGCGTGGCCCCGCCTGCCGCGGCGAACCAGCGGAACGGCAACCCGGCCATGAACATGATCACCACCCCGCCGAACGTGATCGCTAGCCCGGTTCCCAGATCGGGCTGCAGCAGGACCAGAACGACAGGCAAGCCGATCAGCGCCCCGGCGGGAATGAGCGAACGCCAGTTGCCGACCATATTGGCGGGCAAAGTGCTGTAGAACCGCGCGAGAACCAGCACGATAGCCGGTTTCATGAATTCCGAAGGTTGCAGCACGATAAAGCCGAGATCGAGCCACCGTTGACTGCCGCCGCCGATGGCGCCCAGGGTTTCCACCAGAATCAGAAGAAAAAGCACGGCGATATAAACAGGATAAGCCGCAAGCTTCACGATATCCTGAGGAAAGCGCGCCATGATCAGCGCCATCAGCAGGAAGACTCCGAAGCGGACCAGATGCGATTCCGCATAGGGTTGCATATGCCCACCCGCCGCCGAGTAGAGAACGGCGGCGCCGAACACCACCAGCGCCGTCAGCGGCAGGATCACCTGCCATGGCAGGCTGGCAATCGCTGGTGGAACGATGGACGGTCTCATTCCCGGGCTCCGCTGGCAGCAGGCGTAGCGGGGGATGTGGGCGCCACCGTATCCGCCGATGGCGCGGGCGTTTGCCGCGAAGCCGCGCCCGCGGTGTCGCTGGGCTCGGCGCCGGGGCCGACTGCTTCACTGGCGATCGCACTGGGCTGGGCGGCCGCGCGATCGCGTTCTTCCGCTCTTTGGGCGGCGGCTTCCTCGTTCGGAGCCTTGGGCGCGCCGCTGCCGTAGATCTTGGTGTAACTGGCGTAACGCGCTGCCATCCGCTGCTGCGGCGTGCCGCCCCACTGTTTCTCCATCTCGTAGAGTTTTTCGAGTGCAATCTGTGGGTTGAACAGGAAAGTTGTGACATCGCGGGCAATCGGATAGGCCGCGCTGGAGCCGCCGCCATGCTCGATCACCACCGCCCCTGCATAGCGTGGATTGTCGAACGGGGCGAAGAAGATGAACAGGCCGTGGTCACGGTATTTCCACGGGCCGCCTTTGCCGCTCGACACGCTGAGTGAAACCACCTGCGCCGTGCCGGTCTTGCCCGCCATCTGCACCTCCGGGATAGGCAGTTTTGCCCGACCTGCGGTGCCGCGCCCGTTGACGACCTCGTTCATCGCATTCTGGATAATCTGAACGTGGTCGCCATGGAAATTCATGGATTCGATCTTCGGCTTCTCATTGCCGAGCAACAGGCGCGGCATGAGCTTGTTCCCGGTGGCGAGGCGCCCGGCCATGACTGCGAGTTGCAACGGGCTGGCCAGCATGTAGCCCTGGCCGATGGTGGCATTCACCGTGTCGAACGGCTGCCATGCGCGGCCGTATTTTTTCATCTTCCAGGCCGGATCGGGCACGGTGCCGTAGAACTGGCTTGCCACCGGCAGGGGAAATTCCTGCCCCATCCCGAGCCTGCGCGCCATCGGCGCGATCACATCCATCCCGAGTTGCTGCGCGAAGTGATAGAAATAGACGTCGCAGCTCTGATAAATGCCCTTGGCCATGTCGACGGTGCCGTGCCCGCGCCGGTTCCAGCAGTGGAACACGCGATTGCCGACCCGCAGCCCGCCGCCGCAGAACGTCGTCGCATGGGGATCGAGACCCGCTTCGAGAAAAGCCATGGAAACCATGGGCTTGACGGTCGATCCGGGGGGATAGAGCCCTTTCAGGACCTTGTTGCGCAGCGGCACATGATCGTCGTCCGAAAGCATTTTCCATTCGATACGGCCAATGCCGTCGGAAAAGCTGTTCGGATCGAAACTGGGCATCGACGCCATGCAGAGCAGATCGCCCGTCAGGCAGTCGATGACCACGACAGAGCCGGATTCAAGCCCGATCCGCCGCGCGGCATAGTCCTGCAACGGGCCGTCGATGGTCAGCTTGATCGATTTGCCCTGAACGTCTTCGCGGGTCTCCAGATCGCGCACGATGCGGCCGCTGGCTGTCACTTCCATGCGCCGCGCACCCGGCTGCCCGCGCAGGACCTTGTCGAACTGCTGTTCGATCCCGTCCTTGCCGAGCTTGAAGCCGGGCGTGATGAGGAGAGGAATCCGTTCCTTCTCGTACTCCTTGGCCGATGCGGCACCGACGTAGCCGATCAGGTGCCCGACCGAGGGGCCCGTGGGATAGAACCGGCTGTAGCCCCGCTGCGGCACCACACCGGGAAGATCGGGCAGACGCACACTGACGGCGGCGAAACGGTCCCAATCCAGCCCGCTGGCGACCTCGATCGGTTGCCAGCCCCTGGCGTCTTCGATCTTGTCCTTGAGATCCTGGATTTCAACCGGGCTCAGCCGCAGAAGCTGGCCCAGCGTGTCGATTTCGCGCGCCGCATCCTGCATGCGATCGGGAATGATATCGACCCGGAAATCGGCCTTGTTGGAAGCGAGCGGAGCGCCGTTCCGGTCGAGAATCCAGCCCCGGCGTGGCGGAATCAGCGCCAGGTTGACCCGGTTGCTCTCCGCTTCCATCTTGTACTTCTCGTTCTCGGCGATCGAGAGGTAGGCCATACGCCCGGCCAGCAGCAGGCCAATCCCGCCCTGGACCGCACCAATGACCACGGCCCGCCGTTCGAAGCGGTTTTGCAGCGTCGCCTGCGTGACATGCTGCGTGAATTTGCCCGGCATCAGCCGATGGTCCGGAAACGGCGCAGGCGCAAACGGTCAAGGAAGGCGACCAGACGCCCGATCAAGGGATAGAACAAGATCGAGAGGACGAGTTGCGGGGCAAGGATAGTGGGCAATCCGATGTTCCACGAACCGGCGATAAAGGCGCAGACGAGAATGTAGGAGGCTATCGCCGCACTGGCCACCAGCCAATCCTGCAGGAAGCCGCGCCACGGGAAGCGTGTCTCGATCACATCAAGCGCTATCAGCGTCAGCGACCATACGAGAATGGCGCAGCCGAAAGGCTGGCCGCTGAACAGATCGTCGATCAGCCCGAGCGGAAAGCCGGCCCAGATCGGCAGAAGCCCGGGCCGGACAAGCCGCCATGCCAGCAGCATCATGAAACCCATCGGCGGGGAGATCGGCATCGAGGCGATCAGCGGCAGCAGTGGGAACAGGGATGCGAGAACGATCGAAGCCCATGGCACGACCAGCGCGACGAACGGCGAATGGGCGCGGTTGATCTGCGACCCTTGACCGGAGTGCCGTGAACCGAGACGATATTCCATCATTCCGCCAGCGGTTCGCGCGGCCCGTTGACGATTTCGCGCGCTTTGGGTTGCCAGATCGGATCGACGACGACGAAATCCGTCGCTGCGGGATCACTCAGCACGCGGGCGATGCCGCCGTCGCGCGTGACCTTGTCGACGATAGCCACCGCAATACCCGGCCGGTAAAGGCCGCCGGCGCCCGATGTCACGAACACATCGCCCCGCTTCATCGGATTGATGCCGAGATTGACGAGACGCAGCCGCAATGTCCCGTCCGCGCGCCCTTCGGCAAAGGCCACCACATCGTCCTGCGCCCGGCGAACGGGCACGAGGCTTTCGCTGTCGGTCAACAGAAGGACGCGGGCGGAATGCGTGCCCGCTTCGAGCACGCGCCCGACCAGCCCATGCGGGCTGCGCACCGGCATCCCCGGATGCACGCCTTGGGCGCGTCCGACCGAAAGGAACGCAAAACGTCGCGTGCTGGCGGATGTGGAGCCGATCAGCCGCGCCACCGTGACGGGCTTGACCTCATCCTCCTGCAAGCCGAGCAGGGCCTTCAGCCGCGCGTTCTCAGCCTTGACCGCCTGCGCTTCGGCGAGGCGGACGCGAGCGATCTCGTTCTCTTCCTTGAGCCGGGCGTTCTTGCTGCCCGCTTCGAAATAGCCCGCGATAGCCCCGAACAACCCCTGGGCGCCCACGCGCCCTTCGGCGCCGATCTCGCCGATCGGCCGGGCGACATCGCTGGCCAGGCCCCGGGTGCCGGAAAAGGTGCCGGGATTGACCAGCGCGACAATCAGCACCAGCCCACCGACCAGCGCGCCGAGGCCGGCGGCGACATAGCCGGTGAACAGGCTGAATTGCGCCTTGCGCGAATAGCCCGGGTTCCGAGATTTCGGAGGCGCCATCAGCGCCTTCTCCTCTTTGCAGCGGGATTCATCGACCCCGCCCGTTCACGGCCGGCGGCGGATATGCGTCGCCGGATTGCGTGCATCAGGCGGTCATCAACACGCCGCGAAATACCGGGTCTTCCATGGCCCGGCCGGTGCCCAGCGCCACGCAGGACAACGGATCTTCGGCCACGCTGACCGGCAGGCCGGTTTCTTCGCGCAGATGCTGGTCAAGCCCGCCGATAAGAGCGCCGCCGCCCGTGAGCACGATCCCCTGATCGACGATATCGGCCGCCAGTTCGGGCGCGGTATTTTCCAGAGCGATGCGCACGCCTTCGACAATGGCGCTGATCGGTTCGGACAGCGCTTCGGCGATATTCGCCTGGCTGATCGTGATTTCCTTGGGCACGCCGTTGACGAGATCGCGGCCCTTGAGCGTGATTGCTTCACCGACGCCGTCTTCCGGAACGATCGCGCAGCCATAATCCTTCTTGATCCGTTCGGCGGTGGCTTCGCCGATCAGGAGATTGTGATGGCGGCGCACATAGGAGACGATGGCCTCGTCCATCTTGTCGCCGCCGGTGCGCACGCTGGTGGTGTAGGCGAGGCCGCGCAGCGAAAGCACGGCGACTTCGGTCGTCCCGCCGCCGATATCGACGACCATCGAGCCGACCGGTTCGGTGACCGGCATATCCGCGCCGATGGCGGCGGCCATCGGTTCGAGAATCAGATAGACCTGGCTGGCGCCCGCGTTGGAAGCGGCATCGCGGATTGCGCGGCGTTCCACCGAAGTCGAACCCGAAGGCACGCAGATCACGATTTCCGGATAGCGGAACATGTTCTTCTTGCCGTGCACCTTACGGATGAAGTGCTTGATCATTTCTTCCGCGATTTCGATGTCGGCGATCACGCCATCGCGCAGCGGGCGGATCGCTTCGATATTGTCGGGAGTCTTGCCCATCATCATCTTCGCATCGTCGCCAACGGCTTTGACCCGCTTCACGCCATTGATCGTTTCGATGGCAACAACCGACGGTTCGTTCAGCACGACGCCGCGATCCTGCAAGTAAACCAGCGTGTTCGCCGTACCGAGATCGATTGCGATATTCTGGGAGCCGAATTTGAAGAATTGCGAAAGGAAAGAACTCATCGACGATTCCGTATGATGTCCGGGTAAGAATCGCAAGGAGCGCCCCGGCAAGATAGAGATGGCGGGGTCCTTAACCCAAAGCAGGGAGATAGGCCAAAAAATTGTGTCGAAATCGACAAACCTTTTGCACCGCTCATCTCGAAATCCGCTTACCATGTGGCTAGAGAAGGGCAATGCCTGCCATTCGCCGCCTTCCCGAAACGCTGGTCAACCGTATCGCCGCCGGCGAAGTGGTCGAACGGCCGTCCTCGGCGCTCAAGGAACTCGTTGAAAACGCAATCGATGCGGGGGCGACACGGATTGCCGTCGCGCTGGGGGAAGGGGGCCTTTCCCGCATCGAAGTGACGGATGACGGCTGCGGGATGGAGCCTGCGGACATGGCTCTCGCGCTCGAACGGCACGCCACTTCGAAACTGCCCGATGAAGCGATCGAACAGGTGAGCACGCTGGGTTTCCGGGGGGAAGCCTTGCCCTCCATCGCCAGCGTGGCCCGGCTGACGCTGGAAAGCCGGGTGCGCGGCACGGAGCAGGGCTGGAAACGCGTCGTCGATCATGGGGTTCTGACCGAGGAAGGCCCTGCGGCCCTGCCGCCCGGTACGCGGGTGCGGGTGGAGCATCTGTTCGGCAAAGTGCCCGCCCGCCGCAAGTTCCTGCGCAGCGCGCGCAGCGAATACGCCGCCTGCCTCGATATCGTGCGCCGTCTCGCGCTCGCCCGGCCGGAAATCGGCTTCTCGCTGGAGCATGACGGGCGGCGCATTCTGGCGGTGCAGGGCGGGGAAGGGCTGGCGGCGCGGGTGGCGCAGATCGTGGCCCGCGAACTGGGCGATAATGGCGTGGCGATCGCGGCGGAACGCGGCCCCCTGCGGTTGACGGGCGTGGCTGGCCTGCCGACTTACAATCGCGGGGTGGCCGACCATCAGTATCTGTTCGTCAACGGCCGCCCGGTGAAAGACCGGCTTCTGACTGGCGCGGTGCGCGGGGCCTATGCCGACATGCTGGCGCGCGATCGCCATGCGGTGCTGGCGCTGTTTCTCGACCTTCCGCCGGAGGAGGTGGATGTGAACGTCCACCCCGCCAAGACGGAAGTGCGTTTTCGCGATTCCGCCGCCGTGCGCGGCTTTATCGTTTCCGGGCTGCGGGAAGCGCTGGCAACGGGCGACCGCCGCAGCGCACAGACGCCGGCAGCCGATGCCATGGCCCGCTGGCAGGTGGAGCCCGAAGCTTCGCCGGGCCCGGCAGAAGCGCCGCCGGAATCTCCCGTGGAACCGACTCCCGCGTTGCGCTCGATGTTTTCCGGCCGGGACTGGTCGCGCCCCAGCGCATCGGTGCGTGAAGCGGGCAGGATCTGGCGCGGCTACGAGGCCGAAACGATGGCCGAGCCGCTCGCGGCCCCCGCCGGGCGGGCGGAAGAAGCCGCTGAACTGCCGGACGATGCCGCCAGTTTCCCGCTCGGCATCGCGCGCGGTCAGGTCGCCAACACCTATATCGTCGCGGAATCGGCCGATGGGCTGGTGATCGTTGATCAGCACGCCGCGCATGAACGCCTGGTGCTGGAACGCCTGCGCGCCGCCGGTGCCGGTGACACGGTGGCCGCCAGCCAGACATTGCTGATCCCCGAAGTGGTCGAACTCGACGAACCCGCTTGCGACAGGCTGGAAGAACAGGCCGGCCATTTCGCCGGGCTGGGCCTGATCGTCGAACGGTTCGGGCCTGGCGCGATGCTGGTGCGCGCGATGCCCGCGGCGATCAAAAGCGGCGATCCCCACAAGCTGTTGCAGGATCTGGCCGACGATATCGCCCAGCACGGTTCCTCGCTGCTGCTGGGCGAAAAACTCGATCACGTGCTGGCGACCATGGCCTGCCATGGTTCGGTGCGGGCCGGGCGAACCCTGTCAGTGGCCGAAATGAACGCCCTGCTCAGGGAAATGGAACGGACCCCGCGTTCGGGGCAGTGCAACCACGGCCGCCCGACCTGGGTCAAACTGTCGATGGCCGATGTCGAAAAACTGTTCGGGAGACATTGATGCGCAGGATTGCCGTGGTTGCGTTGCTGATGCTTGCCGCATGCAGCAAGTCCCTGTCCCCGGCCGAACAGGCCGCGCAGGATGCGCGCGACGTGGCGATGGTGGAAAAAGCCAATCGTGGCGCGGGTGTGCCGATCGCGCCGCAACCGATTCTCCTGCCCGACATGCAGGCCAACAGCCTGTTCGGCACAGGTTGCGCGTTCGTGGCGAAAAACGCCGGTGTGGGCGCGGTCATGCTCGCGCGGGCGGATGGGGGCTATCTCAAGCTGGACGATGCCGTTGTGCGCTTCGCCGCCGACACGGGCAGCAAGGCGCTGCCTTATGGCGTCTATGCGCGTTATGCCGGCAAACGCTATGCGTTCGAGCTGTCGCTCGCATCCGAAAAGCCCCGCCGCACCGGGATGGAAAGCAGCGATTATGACGGGCGCCTGCGGGTGCAGGATGCGAAAGGCCATATCGTCTATGACCAGTTCGGCACCGTCCAGTGCGGCAATTGAAGCGAGGCTGAAGCGGCGGTGGGCTCAGCCCTCGTCCGCGATGGGGGCGGAAGGGTCGCGCACGGCGTAGAGCCCGATGGCGACCATGTTGAGCACGGCCACGCCATCCTGATTGTACGTGGTCATCCGCGTCCATATCCGGCCGAGATCGGCGCGTGAACGGCTGCGCTGTTTGCGCAGAATTTCGGTTTCCATCGTCAGCACGTCGCCCGGATAGACCGGCTTGAGCCAGCGCAGATCATCGATCCCCGCGCCGCCATGGCTGGCATGCGGTGTATCGTGAATATGAGCGACGAACATCGCCATGGTCATCGAGCAGGTGTGCCACCCGCTTGCCGAAAGCCGCCCGAAAAACGTTTCCGCCGCCGCTTCATCCGACAGGTGGAAGGGGTGGGGGTCGTACTTTCCGGCGAATTCGATGACCTCGTCCCGCGTCACCGCGTAGCGTCCGAAACGCTCCACCGTTCCTGTGACAAGGTCTTCGAAATGGATCATAAGCGCCCGCCTAGACGTTGAATTTAAAGTGCATCACGTCCCCGTCCTGCACCACGTATTCCTTGCCTTCCTGGCGCAGTTTGCCTGCATCGCGCGCGGGCGCTTCCCCGCCCAGGGCAACGTAGTCGTCATAGGCGATGGTTTCGGCGCGGATGAAGCCCTTTTCGAAATCGGTGTGGATTTCGCCGGCGGCCTGCGGCGCTTTCGCGCCGGTGGGGAACGTCCAGGCGCGGGCTTCCTTGGGGCCGACAGTGAAAAACGTCTTCAGGCCGAGCAACTGATAGCCCGCGCGAATCACGCGGGCGAGGCCGGTTTCTTCCAGCCCCAGTTCGCTGAGGAATTCCTGCCGGTCTTCCATATCCATGCCGACCAGTTCGGATTCGATGGCGGCCGAGACGACCACGGCCTGCGCCCCTTCGGCGGCGGCTTTCGCGAACACCAGCTCGGAAAGCGCGTTGCCCTTCGCGGCGTCTTCTTCCGCCACGTTGCAGACGTAGAGCACCGGTTTGGCGGTGAGCAATTGCGCCTGCTTAAAGACCCGCGCTTCCTCGTCATCCCTGGGTTCGGTCAGGCGGGCGGGCTTCCCTTCGCGCAGCAGGTCCAGAGCCTGGCCGAGCACGCTGGCGGTGATCCTGGCTTCCTTGTCGCCTCCGGTCGCGCGTTTCTGCGCGGCGGGCACCCGCTTTTCGAGGCTTTCGAGATCGGCCAGCATCAATTCGGTTTCGACCACTTCGGCATCCGCAATCGGATCGACCTTGTTGGCGACGTGCTGGATATCGTCATCCTCGAAACAGCGCAGTACATGGACGATGGCATCCACTTCGCGAATGTTGCCAAGGAACTGGTTGCCCAGACCTTCGCCCTTGCTCGCCCCTTTCACAAGGCCCGCGATATCGACGAATGCCAGTTGGGTCGGGATGATCTTCGCCGAATTGGCGATCTTCGCCACCGTCTCAAGCCGGGCATCGGGCACGGAAACCTGCCCGACATTGGGCTCGATCGTGCAGAACGGATAATTGGCTGCCTGCGCCGCCTGCGTTTCGGTCAACGCATTGAACAGGGTCGATTTGCCGACATTGGGCAGGCCGACGATTCCGCAACGGAAACCCATTATTGCTCCTTCGCCTCAGAGCGTTTCCCGGCTGATAGGGCCGGTATCGCGCCTGAATATCTTTGCCGTGCTTTCCCGGCGGGCGGATCGATCCACCTGCCGCAAAACCACAAGGTAAACCGGGATGAGCGGGACGCGCACCGGCCAAGGCAGCGCGATTAGACGCTTTGCGCGCGGAATCAAGGCCGCGCTGCGTCACACGGCGGCCAAGGCCCGTTCTACTTGCCGAGAACCATTTGCGCCGCCGCCGCAAATGGCCCGCCGCCGAGCATCTTGCGCTGCACTTCGGCCGCCACGGCATTGATCGGTTCTTGCGGCGAAGGTGTGGCCGACACCATGGTGCGCAAGGGGCGATCCTGCGGCTTCATCGCGATCAGCGCGGCAATGGCGCGCGGCACATCCATCGGATCGCTTTGCCCGGCGGAGGAAGATTGCCCCATCTGCGCGGCGAGGCCCGGATAGGCGGCCTTGCGTTCTTCCGGCTCGCGCGCCTTGAGCGCCGACGAGACCGGATTCGAATTTTCCATCACCCGCGTGGGATAGCCGCCCGGTTCGATAATGCCGATGCCCACGCCCTGCGTGGCAACTTCATAGGCAAGCTGTTCCGCCCAGGATTCCACCGCGAATTTGCTGGCCGAATAGGCGCCCATGCCCGGATAGATCACTCTCCCGGCCTGCGAGGCGATGTTGACGATATAGCCCGCTTTTGCCTTGCGCATGCCGGGCAGCACCGCCCGCGCCATGCGCTGGCAACCGAACAGATTGGTATCGAACAGCAATTGCAGGGCTTCCGTGTCCTGCATTTCGACAGGGCCGGTGATCATGATCCCGGCATTGTTGACGAGGACATCGAGCGCCCGCCCGGCCAGCCGCTCCGCTTCCCGGACTCCGGCGGCGACCTGCGCCTCATCCCGCACATCGATAGGCAGGACCGTGAGATCGAGCTTCTCGTCGCTGGCCAACTGGCGCAGGGCATCCCCTTCGGGGCGGGGCAGATTGCGCATGGTCGCGAACACTTTCGCGCCGAGCCGGGCGTAATGTTCCGCGCCCAGGCGGCCAAAACCGCTGGATGTGCCGGTAACGAGGATGACCTTGCCGGACAGATCGGGCTGCACGGCGCCCGTCCGGGCGGAGTGGGCGGCCTGGGGCAGGGCGGCGAGCGTCGTGGCGGCCACGGTGCCCGCCAGCAGCGCGCGGCGATCGAGTTCCGGCATGGTTTCCTCTCCTTATGTTATTGCAGCGGTAACGAAGTTGCTGCCAGATGCGCAGCCTATGGATGCGAGGATGAGGGGGCAAGGCCGATCCGCCGGTTGGTGATGTCTATGCCGCAGACGAACGGGCACTGCTGACCGATATGGCGAAAAAGGCGGGCGATCAGAGGCGGAGGGCCAGTTCGCTCATGAACCGGGCATCCTCGCCGCGCGCCAGCCATTCGGCTTCGGCGGAAATCCCGCCCAGCATGGCGGCCAGATCGTCCATTTCGGACTTGGCGTAATTGCCCAGCACATAAGGCGTGACCCGGTCCTTGTGTCCGGGATGGCCGATGCCGATGCGGATGCGGCGGAAATCGGGGCCGAGATGCTGCGCGATGGAACGCAGGCCGTTGTGCCCGGCAATGCCGCCGCCCATTTTCACTTTCACTTTGAACGGCGCCAGATCCAGTTCGTCATGGAACACGGTCAACGCCGAAAGATCGAGCTTGTAGAAGCGCATCGCTTCCGAAACCGAACGGCCGCTTTCGTTCATGAAAGTGGCGGGCTTGAGCAGGACGATCTTTTCGGTGCCGATACGCCCTTCCTGCACCCATCCGGAAAACTTCTTCTGCACCGAACCGAAGCTGTGCATGTCCGCGATCACATCCACGGCCATGAAGCCGACGTTGTGCCGGTGCATCGCATATTGCGGTCCGGGATTTCCGAGGCCTACCCAAAGTTGCATCACGGTTCCCTAAAAGAAAAACGCCGGCCGCGCGAGTGCGGGCCGGCGTCTTTTCCCAAGCCGGGGCGAAGGGTCAGCCTTCGCTTTCCTCGGCAGCGGCTTCGCCATCGGCGGCTTCCGCTTCGGCGCGCTTCAACGCCGACGGAGCGACGATCGTCGCGATGGTGAAATCGCGATCGGTGATCGCGCTTTCGCTACCCGCGGGCAGCTTCACATGGCTGATGTGGATCGAATCGCCGACTTCCAGACCGGTCACGTCGACTTCGATTTCCGACGGAATCTTGTCCGCGTCGCAGATCAGGTCGAGTTCGTGACGGACGACGTTGAGCACGGCGCCCTTCTTGAGGCCCGGCGAGGCTTCTTCGTTGGCGAACACCACCGGCACCAGCACTTCGACCTTGGCATCCTTGGAAAGACGCAGGAAATCGACATGCAGCGGACGGTCGTTCACGGGATGGAAAGCGACATCCTTGGGCAGGGTGCGCACGCTCTTGCCACCGATTTCGATCATCACGATCGAGTTCGCGAAGTGACCGGTGCCGAGCTGGCGGACCAGTTCCTTCTCTTCAACGTGGATCGTCTGGGGTTCTTCCTTGCCGCCATAAATCACGGCGGGGACACGGCCTGCACGACGCAGCGCACGGGAGGCTCCCTTGCCTGCCTTTTCGCGCGCTTCGGCCGGCAACGTAAGAGCGTCGCTCATCTGCTTACCTTTCGAAAAACGGTTACTATGCTTTCGCGCCACGCCTCCAGGGATGACCATGGCCGCGAAGCGCGGGCCCCTATCGGCAAATCGGCGGAAATGCAAGCGCTGCCGCTATCGCCTGCCTGCGACGGCCTATTGCACGCGCCGCACGGTATAGCCGCGTTGCGCGAGCAGGGCGGGCAAGCCCTCATCTCCCGCCATATGGGCCGCGCCTACGGCGACAAACGGGCGCTGGCGTGCTTGCAGCATCGCCGCCACCCGATCCGCCCATGCCGTGTTGCGATCGACCAGCAGGGCCTGGCGCAATTCGGGATCGGCCAGCATCCCGCGCCCGGTTTCGCGCGCGATGGCGGCCATATCACCCTTGCGCCAATAGCCTTCGATGCGATTCTCGTTGCTGGCCGCGCTCGCCGCCTCGGCGACCACCGCGTCGAGGAGATCGCGTTGCTCCTCCTCCGGCAGGGCATCGAACAGGCCCAGTTGCCGCGCGGTTCCTTCCAGTTCCTCCACCGGCTTGGTCCCGGCCATCGCCATCAGCGCCCGGTCCACCCCTTCGCCATCCGCTGCCCCGCGCACCGCTTGGGCCAGCGTGAGCGCGGCGGCCCAGGTTTCGACATCGGCGAACTGCGCCTCCTTCAGCCCCGCCTGCTGCATCAGCTTGGCCAGAGCCTCGCGATAGGGCGCGCCGACTTTGGCGGAAAGCGGGGGCTGGCCCGGCGTCCGGGCAAGCCGGGTGAAAATCGCCTGCATGGCAGCGCTGTCGTCCAACTGGCGAATTTCGAGCACCAGTCTGTCCGCCCGTTCCAATGCCGCATCGATCCGGCCCGATTGCCAATCGACATGCGCGGGCAGAGCATGGATCGTCCCGAAGAGATAGCCGTGCTGGCCGTCCGGGCCGCTCACTTCCCACAGCGCCGGGGTGGCCGGAACCTGCGGCTGCGAACAGGCCGCGGCAAAAAGAGCGAGGGCAGCGCCCAGAGCGAGACGGATCGTCATTGGACACGCGCGCTCCCGATCCCGCGGCGGCGCAACTGGTCCTGCACGCTGCCCTGGCCCGCCAGATGGCCCGCACCCACGGCCACGAACACCGTGCCCGGCTGTTCGAGCCGCCTGACGATCCAGTTCGCCCAACTGGTGTTGCGGGCATAGAGAATACGATCCAGCAGTGCGGGATCGGTTTCTTCGTCGTTGATCAATTCCGCCAGGGCGTCGGCATTGCCCGCGCGCCATTCCTTCACCATGTCGGCAATCGTGGCCACCATATCCGGCGCGGCTTTCGCGGTGCTGCGCAGATAGGCGAGTTGCGCCGTTTGCGGCAGGGCATCGAACAGATCGACCTGTTCTTCCATTGTTTCCAGCGCACCGGTGCCAGTCTGCGGCCGTTTGCGCGCGGTCAGCACCGCTTCCACCCCCTTGTCGACCGAATAGCCGTTCTGCATCAGCGGCAGGAGATTGAGCATCAGGCCGGCATACCACGGCTTGAACCGGTCGAACGTCTCCGCCGGCATGCGGATGGCGTGCAGCGCCTTTTCGTAAGCCGCGCGATCTTCCGCGCTCATCAGAGCCCGCAAGTTTTGCCCTTGGGGCAGCATCGCCCGGCGCAGGAGCATGGCGCTCGCCGCCGCGCCGCTATCCTGATCCACTTCAGTGACAAGCTGATCCGATGTGGCGAGAGCCTTGCCAATAGTGTCCGAAAACCACGCGTCATCCCCGTCGAGCAGATGGATCGTGCCGAACAGATAGATCGTCGTATCCTCGTCCGCGACTTTCCACAGCGCGACGTTTCCCGCCGGGGTTTCCACCGCCGCCGGGGAAAGGACAGGGGCGGGAGCGGGCGCTTCTGCGCGGGCCGCCGGGCCGGACAGCGCAAACGCCGCGATCAGGGCGCCGCATGCCCCAGCCCATTGCCTGATTGGAAGTCTCATTGCACCAGCCTGCTCCGGTGGAGGTTTCATCGATGTGAACGCTATGCCTCCTACTCGGTGGAAGCGACATGGAAAACCGGCTTTTCAGCCACGCTTTTGCATTGCGGCATTGACCATCCCAAACCCATCCGCCATGGGCCCCGCCATGAGTGATGGCCGTGCACTGTGCCTGCAGGACATGATCCTTGCGCTTCATTCCTTTTGGGGCGCGCAAGGCTGTCTGATCCTGCAGCCCTACGATATGCGAATGGGGGCGGGCACGTTCCACCCCGCAACCACTTTGCGGGCTCTCGGGCCGGAACCGTGGAGCGCGGCGTTCGTCCAGCCCTGCCGCCGCCCGACGGATGGCCGTTACGGCGAAAACCCCAACCGGCTGCAACACTATTACCAGTATCAGGTGGTGCTCAAGCCGAGCCCGGAGAATATTCAGGAACTCTATCTCAAGAGCCTGGAAGTGATCGGGATCGATCCGCTCAAACACGATATCCGCTTTGTCGAAGATGACTGGGAAAGCCCCACGCTGGGCGCCTGGGGCCTGGGCTGGGAAGTGTGGTGCGATGGGATGGAAGTCACCCAGTTCACCTATTTCCAGCAGATGGGCGGGTTCGACTGCAAGCCGGTGGCGGGCGAACTGACTTACGGTCTCGAACGTCTTGCGATGTATATCCAGGGCGTCGACAACGTTTACGATCTCGCGTTCAACGACCGCGGCGTGACTTATGGCGACGTGTTCCTCGAAAACGAACGCCAGATGAGCACGTGGAACTTCGAAGTGGCGAACACCGAAAGCCTGTTCGACCTGTTCCGCAAGGCGGTGGAGGAATGCCGCAACTGCCTCGCCAATAATCTGCCCATCCCGGCCTATGAACAGGCGATCGAGGCGAGCCATATCTTCAACCTGTTGCAGGCGCGCGGCGTGATCAGCGTGCAGGAACGCGCCAGCTATATGGCGCAGGTGCGCGATCTGGCGCGCGGTTCGTGCGAAGCCCACATGGCCAAGGAAGCAGGCCGCTGGGCGGCGAACTATCCGGGGTGGACGGTATGAGCGATTTCCTCCTCGAACTGCGCTGCGAAGAAATTCCTGCGCGGATGCAGGCCGGCGCGCGGGCGGAACTGGAAAAGCTGTTCCGCAAGGAAATGGCCGAAGCTGGCGTGGCCACGGGCGCTATCACCGTATGGTCGACCCCGCGCCGCCTGGCGCTGATCGCCCGCGATCTCCCCGCGCAGACCGAAGCGGTGCGCGAGGAAGTGAAAGGCCCGCGCAGTTCCGCGCCGCCTCAGGCATTGGAAGGCTTCCTGCGCAAGACCGGGCTGACGCAGGACCAGTTGGAAGAGCGTGACGGCATCTATTACGCCGTGACCGAAAAGCCGGGCCGCGCGGTCAAAGCCGTTCTGGCCGAAGCGATCCCGGCTATCGTCCGCGCGTTCGCCTGGCCGAAATCGATGCGCTGGGGCGCGGCCTCGCTGTCGAGTGAGAGCCTGCGCTGGGTGCGCCCGCTTTCGGGCATCGTCGCGATTTTCGGGGAAGATCTGGTGGAATGCGAAGTGGGCGGCGTTGCCTCCGGTTTCGCCACCCGTGGCCACCGCTTCCATTGCCCCGGTGAGATCACCATCGGCAGCGCGGCCGACTATGCCGAAAAGCTGCGCGCCTGCCACGTGATCGTCGATCATGGCGAACGCGAAAACATTGTCCGTTCCGGCGCGCAGGCCGCCGCAGGCTCGACCGGGCTGGCGCTGGTGGAAGACGAAGGTCTGGTGGTCGAAAACGCGGGGCTGACCGAATGGCCGGTGCCGCTGCTCGGCCGGTTCGACGAGGAATATCTTGAGGTTCCGCCTGAGGTTATCCAGCTAACTGCCCGTACCAACCAGAAATATTTTATCTGCCGCGATGCGCAGGGCAAGCTTGCCAACGCCTTTGTCTGCACCGCCAATATCGTGGCGGCGGACCATGGCGCGGCGATCGTGGACGGCAATCGCAAAGTCCTTGCTGCGCGCCTGTCCGATGCCCGCTTCTTCTGGGAAGTGGACCGCAAGAAGGCTCTGGCCGAACACGCGGTGAAGCTGGGCAATATCGTGTTCCACGAAAAGCTTGGCACTGTGGCCGACAAGGTCGACCGGGTGGCCAACCTGGCTCGCTGGCTGGTGGAACAGGGCATCGTCAAAGGCGCCAGCGCTGATGAGGCGGAACTGGCCGCGCGCCTTGCCAAGGCCGATCTCGTCACCGAAATGGTTGGCGAATTCCCGGAATTACAGGGCCTTATGGGCGGCTATTATGCCCGCGCCGAAGGGCAGAGCGACGCCGTGGCCGATGCCGTGCGCGATCATTACAAGCCGGTCGGGCAGGGGGACGACGTTCCCACCGCCTCGGTGACGGTGGCCGTCAGCCTGGCGGACAAGCTCGATACCCTGCGCAGCTTCTTCTCGATCGATGAAAAGCCGACCGGATCGAAAGACCCGTTCGCGCTGCGCCGGGCCGCATTGGGCATCATTCGGTTGCTGACCGACAACGGCCTGCGAATGAGCATTGCCGAAGGCGATCTGCTCGATTTCTTCGCCGACCGGCTCAAGGTCCAACAGAAGGAAGCGGGCATTCGCCACGATCTGATCGATGCCGTGTTCGCGCTGGGTGGGGAGGACGATCTCGTGCGCCTGCTCGCCCGGGTCCATGCCCTGCAGTCGTTCATCGACACCGAGGATGGCGCCAATCTCCTCGCCGGGTACAAGCGTGCCGCCAATATCCTCAAGAAGGAAGAATGGCCGGAAGCGGGCGCTGCCGCAACGCTGGCCTATACGCCCGAAACGGCCGAGAAGGCGCTGATCGATGCGCTCGACACCGCGGAACCCAGGGCCGTGGCCGCCATCGATGCGGAAGACTTCGCGGGCGCGATGGCCGCGCTGGCATCGCTGCGCGCGCCCATCGATGCCTTCTTCGACGAAGTGACTGTGAACGATGCCGATCCCGGCAAACGCGCGGCCCGTCTGGACCTGCTGGCGCGCTTCCGGGCCGCGGTGCATAAAGTGGCGAATTTCTCAAGGATCGAGGGGTAGGGGATCGGTCCTTATGGACTGTGTCACCCCTGTCACCCCCCTCGAAAACAGCACAGGAGCTGGCGGCTCGATATGAACAAGTCGGTCTACACATTCGGTGGTGGCGCCAATCATGCTGATGCGCGCGCCCGCGACAAGACGATCGTGGGCGGCAAGGGCGCGAATCTGGCGGAAATGGCGGGAATCGGCCTGCCCGTGCCGCCGGGCTTTACGATCACGACCGAAGAATGTGTCGCCTATCTCGCTGGCGGATCGGACTTTTCGGCGGAGCTGCGCAGCGAAGTCGCCACCGCGCTCCGGCATATCGAACAGGCCGTGGGCAAGACGTTCGGCAACCCGGCCGATCCGCTGCTCGTTTCGGTCCGTTCGGGCGCGCGGGTTTCGATGCCCGGCATGATGGATACCGTGCTCAATCTCGGCCTCAACGATGAAACGGTGAAAGGCCTTGCCGCCACTTCGGGCGACGAGCGGTTCGCCTGGGATTCCTACCGCCGTTTCATCCAGATGTATTCCGATGTGGTGCTCGGGCTCGATCACGGCGCGTTCGAGGAAGCGCTGGAAACCGCCAAGGAAGACAAGGGCTACTATTCCGACACGGAAATGCTGGCGGAAGACTGGACGGCCTTGGTCGGCGAATACGAGGCCATCGTCGAGCGCGATCTTGGCCGCCCGTTCCCGCAGGATGTCAACGAACAGCTCTGGGGCGCGATTGCCGCCGTGTTCGATAGCTGGGATTCCGACCGCGCCAAGGTCTATCGGCGGCTGAACGATATCCCCGGTGGCTGGGGCACGGCGGTCAACGTGCAGGCGATGGTCTTCGGCAACATGGGTGACACCAGCGCCACCGGTGTGGCTTTCACCCGCGATCCGGCGACGGGCGAGAAAGCCTATTACGGCGAATGGCTCGTCAATGCGCAGGGTGAAGACGTGGTCGCGGGCATCCGCACGCCGCAGTACCTCACCAGGCGCGCCCGCGAGGCTGCCAATGCCAAGCCGCTGAGCATGGAAGAGGCGATGCCCGAAGCTTATGGCGAACTGGCCAATGTCTTCGAACTGCTCGAAAAGCATTACAAGGACATGCAGGACATCGAGTTTACCGTAGAACGCGGCAAGCTGTGGATGCTCCAGACCCGTTCGGGCAAGCGCACCGCCAAGGCCGCGCTCAAGCTTGCGGTCGATATGGTCGGCGAAGGGCTGATCGACGAAGCGACCGCGATCAAGCGGGTCGATCCGATGGCGCTCGACCAGTTGCTGCACCCGACGCTCGATCCCGATGCGCCGCGCGATATTCTCACCAAGGGGCTGCCTGCCTCGCCGGGCGCGGCCGCCGGTGCCATCGTGCTCGACGCCGATACGGCGGAAAAGCGCGCTGAACGCGGCGAAGCGGTGATTCTGGTCCGCGTTGAAACCAGCCCGGAAGACATTCACGGCATGCACGCGGCCAAGGGCATCCTCACGGCGCGAGGCGGGATGACCAGCCACGCGGCGGTGGTCGCGCGGGGCATGGGCCGACCCTGTGTTTCGGGCGCATCCTCGGTGCATATCAATCTGGCCGAGCGTACGTTGCGGATCGGTGATCGCGATCTCAAGGAAGGCGATCTGATCACGCTCGATGGCGCCACGGGTGATGTGATGGCCGGTGAAGTGAAAACGATCGAACCCGAACTGGTCGGCGATTTCGCCACGTTGATGGCCTGGGCCGACAAGCACCGCCGGATGAAAGTGCGCACCAATGCCGAAACGCCCGCCGATTGCCAGATGGCGCGGCAGTTCGGCGCGGAAGGCATCGGCCTGTGCCGCACCGAACACATGTTCTTCGACGACACGCGGATCACCGCCGTGCGCCAGATGATCCTGGCGGACAACGAAGCCGGGCGGCGGGAAGCACTGGCCAAGCTGCTGCCCGAACAGCGCGCTGATTTCCGCAGCATCTTCGAAGTGATGAAGGGCCTGCCGGTCACTATCCGTCTGCTCGATCCGCCGCTGCATGAATTTCTGCCCCACGGCGACGCGGAATTCGAGGAACTGGCGCAGGCCACCGGCTATGGCGTCGACCGCTTGCGCCGACGGGCCGCAGAACTGCACGAATTCAATCCGATGCTGGGCCATCGTGGGTGCCGTCTCGGCATCACTTACCCGGAAATCTACGAAATGCAGGCCCGCGCCATTTTCGAGGCCGCGTGCGACGTCGCCAAGGCCGAAGGCGAAGCGATCGTCCCCGAAGTGATGGTGCCATTGGTGGGCACCAAGCGCGAACTCGATATCCTGAAGGATCTGATCGACCGGGTGGCAGGGGAAGTGTTCGCCGAATGCGGCACCACGCTCGATTATATCGTGGGCACGATGATCGAATTGCCGCGCGCGGCGCTGATGGCGGGGGAAATCGCGGAATCCGCGCATTTCTTCTCCTTCGGCACCAACGATCTGACGCAGACGACGCTGGGTGTCAGCCGCGACGATGCGGCACGCTTCCTGGCGCAGTATGTCGAAAAGGGCATCTATCAGCGCGATCCCTTCGTCAGCCTCGACGTGGAAGGTGTGGGCCAGCTCGTCTCGCTTGCAGCCGAAAGGGGCCGGGCGACGCGCGAAGGCATCAAGCTCGGCATTTGCGGCGAACATGGCGGCGATCCGGCTTCCATCGCCTTCTGCGAACAGGTCGGGCTCGATTACGTCAGCGCGTCGCCCTACCGCGTGCCGATTGCCCGCCTCGCGGCAGCGCAGGCGGCCTTGGGCTGAAATCCAGTCAGGTCGGGGCTGGCGTCAGAATGTCAGCCCCGCCAGCCGCTTAACGTCAATATTTCGAAGCGTTCGGATGTGCGCCCATCGGCGTCCGCCGCATCGCGGAAAGCGGCCTGAGCTTTGGTCTGCATCGCCCGCGTGAGCGGAGGAGCAGCCGAAGCCAGCACATTGCCCAGCGCCTGCGCACGCAGATCGCCAACGAGCCGCTCCAGAGAGCCGAAGCGCACCGTCAGCGTCCGGCTGTCGACCACCGGTTGGCCCCAGCCCACACGCTGCAGCAGTTGCCCGCCGGCCCGCACATCCACCATCGGATGCATTCGAGCGGCGGGCCGCTCTCCATCGGCGGCGAGCATGGCCTGGCGCAGCTGGGGCAGACTGCCCGCTCCCATGAAGCTGGCGATGGCCAGCCCGCCGGGGGCAAGCGCATTGCGGATATGGACCAGTGCCCCGGGCAAGTCGTTGACCGTATCGAGCGTGCCGAGGCTGACCACCAGTTCGAACGGACCGAAGGGGTAAGGCCGTTCTTCATCGATTGCCTGTTCCCCAGCGCCCGGCACGCTGTCGGCACGGGTGACAGCGCAGCCGTTCGCGGCCAGTGTAGCGGCCAGCATTCCCGTCCAGTCGCCCACCACAAGCGCGCTTTGCGGTTCATGGCGGAGGAAACTCAACCGCTCCAGCACGTCCTCGATCATGTCATCGAGGATATAGTGCGGCGCATCGGGCTGGCCTTGGAGGTGCCGCAGCCGCTGCCGGGCGGCGCGGCGGCGGGCAGGATGGAATATCCGGGGCGGGGGAGGAGCGTTGTCGGCCATGCATGCCCCCTGCCGCGCACGGCCCGATCGCGCAAGCACCTTGCCGGGCTTCCACGCCCGGTCCATGACAGGGCGATGGGGGTTTCGGAGCATATCGCCCGTGCGTTCGCCCCGGTGGTGGACCTGGTGTTCCCGCCGCGTTGCCCGCTGTGCGGCGCGGGGCTGGCCGCGCAGGACGGTCTGTGCGCTGCCTGCTGGAGCGAACTGGCAATCCCGGGGGAGCCCTGCTGCGCCCTTTGCCAGCGGCCCATCGCTTCGGACGCTGCACAGGATGGCACGATCTGCGCCCCGTGCCTTGCCACCCCGCCGCGTCATGACGGGATTGCCGCCGCCACGCTCTACAACCCGGCGTCGCGCAAGCTGATCCTGTCGTTCAAGCATGGGCGCAAGATCGCTCTTGCACCGATGATGGCGCGCCTGATCGCGGCGCGCCTGCCGCAAACCGTGGGGCCGGACTGGCTGTTCGTACCAGTGCCGCTGCATCGCTGGCGGCTATGGCGCCGGGGCTTCAACCAGTCTGCCCTGCTGGCCCGCGAAATGGCCCGACTGCGCCGGGGGCACGCCTGTGTGGACACGCTGGTGCGCCGCAAAGCAACGCCCTCACTGGGCGGGCTCGGCCGCAAGGCGCGCCGGCGCGCCCTGTCGGGCGCAATCGCGCTTGCCCCGCAATGGCAGGCGCGTGTGCGCGGTGCCCGGGTGGTGCTGGTGGACGATGTTTTGACCAGCGGGGCCACCAGCGATGCCTGTGTCGCGGCCTTGCGGCGGGCAGGAGCCGAGCAGGTGGTGATCGCCTGCTTTGCCCGGGTGGCGGATGAGGCGCTGACCGGCCAGGCAGGAGATCCACAGGCTTATAACGAAACCCGCTAAAGCTGCTTCTGCTGGAATGATCCGGATAAACGAAGACGCCCGGGAATGATCCCGGGCGTCCGCGTGACGAAATTCTTAGGACTGAAGAAACCATCCCCCAGATGGCCCCTTCGGGTCCGATCCCTCTTGTTTCGGCGCGCCTCGTTTAATGGGCTGCTGCCTAAATCCCCCCTGTACCTCAGCGCTTGCTTCGCGCGCCAGATCCGGCGGAGCGGCCCTCCAAGACCGCGAGAACTGTTTCCCATCAATGCCGGAACGAAGGAAGCGTGTTCCGCAAGGCACGTGGATTTTCGGTGCCATCTGTGGTTATCGTGCAACAAGCCCGGACGTGTGGTCCGGACGATCAGTTGCGACAAAGGACAATGACCATTTCCAGCCATTCACATGATTCGCACGATCGCGAGCAAGGGTCGGCCTTTATGCCGAAATTCGACGATAACGGCCTGATGGTGGGCGTTGCGACCGATGCCCGTGACGGTGAAGTTCTGATGATCGCCTTCCTGAACGCCGAAGCGCTGGCGAAGACCCGCGAATCGGGATTCGCCCATTTCTATTCGCGTTCGCGCGGCAAGCTGTGGATGAAGGGCGAAACCTCCGGCCACGTGCTGCGTGTGCAGGAGATTCTCGTCGATTGCGATCAGGACGCGCTAGTGATGAAAGTCGTGCCCGAAGGGCCTGCATGCCACACTGGCGCACGGAGCTGTTTCTATCGCAGGCTCGAAGGCGATGGACTGGCCCCGCGCGAGGAGCCATGAACCAGCCCGCCCTTGAAACGTTGCTCATCTGAAGCCCAGCAGCCTCCATGGCTGCACCAGCAGGAAGGAATACGATGCCGAGCTACAATGCACCGGTCCGCGACACCCGTTTCGTGATTAACGAACTGCTCGATCTTTCATCTTACGCGGATCTGCCGGGGTTCGAAGCGGTCACGCCCGAGCTAGTCGATACGCTGGTGGAAGAAGCCGGGAAGTTCGCTGGCGAAGTGCTCGCCCCCCTGAACATGATCGGCGACAAGGAAGGCTGTACCCGCCATCCCGATGGCAGGGTGACGACACCGCCGGGCTTCAGGGAAGCCTACAACCAGTTCCGCGAGGCGGGCTGGGGGGCGATCTCGATGCCTACCGAGTTCGGCGGGCAAGGGCTGCCGCACGTGCTCAATTTCGTGGTCGAGGAATTCGTCGATGCGGCGAATATCGGGTTCGGCCTCTATCCGGGGCTGGCGATGGGGGCGGTGGCTGCTCTCGCCAATGCAGGGACGCAGGAGCAGCAGCAGACCTATCTGCCCAGGCTGGTTTCCGGCGAATGGCTGGGTACGATGAATCTGACCGAAGCGCATTGCGGCACCGATCTCGGCCTGATCCGCACCAAGGCTGTGCCGCAGGATGATGGTTCCTATGCGATCAGCGGCACGAAGATCTTCATCTCATCCGGCGAACACGACCTGACAGAGAACATCATCCATCTCGTGCTGGCCAAGATGCCCGACGCACCGGAAGGTACGAAGGGAATTTCGCTGTTCGTCGTTCCCAAGATTCTGGTGAATGCGGATGGTTCGCTCGGCGAACGCAACACGCTGTCCTGCGGCGCGATCGAGGAGAAGATGGGGCTGCATGGCAGCGCCACCTGCGTGATGAATTACGACGGGGCCAAGGGCTGGCTCGTCGGGCAGGAAAATCGTGGGCTCGCGGCGATGTTCGTGATGATGAACGCGGCGCGCCTCGGCGTCGGTATCCAGGGGCTGGGGCAGGCGGAAACGGCTTTCCAGAACGGCGCCAACTATGCCCGCGAACGGCGGCAGGGCAGGGCGCTGACCGGCCCCGCAGATCCCGGTCAACCGGCCGATCCGATCATCGTCCATCCGGATGTGCGGCGCATGCTGATGAATGCCAAGGCGCTGACGGAAGGTCTGCGCGCACTGGCGCTGTGGAGCGGGTTGCAGGTCGATCTGGCGCACAAGGCGAAGACGGCGGAGGAACGGCAGGCGGCCGATGATCTGATCGGGCTGCTGACGCCGATCGTCAAAGGCTATACCACCGAGAAGGCGTTCGAAGTCACGGTGGCCATGCAGCAGGTCTACGGCGGCCATGGCTACATCACCGAATGGGGGATGGAACAGTTCGTCCGCGATGCCCGCATTCCGATGATCTACGAAGGCACCAACGGCGTGCAGGCGATGGACCTGTGCGGCCGCAAGCTGGCCAAGGATGGCGGGCGAGCGATCCAGGCATTCTTCCAACTGGTGGACGAGGATATCGCCGCCGCCAAGGACGATGCGCAACTGAGCGAGATTGCCGCCAAGCTGGCCAAAGCCGTCGGAGAGCAGAAGGCCGCCACGATGTGGTTCCTCCAGAACGGCATGACCAATCCCAACAATGTGGGGGCGGGCGCGTTCAACTACCTCAGCCTGATGGGTATCGTCTGCGTGGGGCTGATGTGGTTGCGCATGGCCCGCGTTGCTGCGCGCAAGCTGGCCGAAGGTGCCGAGGACAAGGCCTTTTATGAGGCGAAGCTCGTCACGGCGCGTTACTTCGCCGATCGTATGATGCCCGAGGCGGGTGCGCTGCGCCATATGATCGAAGGCGGCAGCGATGCCATGATGGCCTTGCCCGCTGACGCTTTCGGCGCGGTGTCCTGAGACGGATTATCGCTGGAAAGTGACCTTATCGGGCGGATGTCCCGCCTGATCGGGCCGTGAAATGGCGCCAATCTGCGGTGGATGGTGCAGACATGCCGGTTCACCCGGTGGGCGGCCCAAGCTGTCGCAATCTCCTCGCTCCCCCTGTTTCGATGTCTGAGTCTGGCTTCGTAACAGGGGGCTGCGAAAGGAATTGCGAATGACTTCTCCCTGGAAGCTGGCCGCAGCCAGCACCGCCACCGCATTGGCCATCGCTCTGGGCGCAACCGGAGCTATGGCGCAGACACATCATGCTCCACCGCCGAAAGCGGGCGGCGCGGCCCAGGTTCCTCCGTCCGTCGACACCGATAACGATGGCGTGCCCGATGCCTGGGATCGCGATGCCAACGGCGTGGCCGACGCCTGGGATAGCGACGGCGACGGCAAGCCCGACCTTTTTGATGACGATGGCGACGGCAAGCCCGATACCCAAGCAAAGGCAGAAGCGCAGCGATAAGGGGCGGTCAGCCGGCTGCGAACACTTCGTCGAACAGCGATTGCATCGCGGCCCAGCTTTGCCGGTCGGCGCTGGCATTGTAGCCGAACATATCCGATCCACGCAGATCGCTGGCCGGGTCGGTGAAATTGTGTTTCACGCCGGAATAGCTATGGAAATGCCAGGTCGCCCCAGCGGCATCCATTTCTTTCCAGAAAGCCAGAACGTTCTCTCGCGGGGCGAGCGGATCGGCATCGCCGTGGCACACCAGAATGCGCGCGGCGATCACCCCGGGGGGTGCCGGACGGTCCGTGTCGAGCAGGCCGTGAAAACTGACCACCGCCGCCAGATCGGCCCCGTCGCGCGCCAGTTCAAGGACTGCCGCACCGCCCATGCAATAGCCAATGGCGGCCATCGGCAGGCCCTGCATTTCAGGCAGGCCGCGCAAGGCATCCAACGCAGCGCGCAAGCGTTGGCGGAAATAGCCGGTATCCGCCCGGGCCGCGTCGGCCAGCGGCCGCGCGGCGTCGAAATCCGCAGGAATCTCGCCGTAGAAATCGGCAATAAACGCCAGATAGCCGGAAGCCGCCAGATCGCGCGCAGCCTGCTCGATCCGCGCCGATCCGTTGATGATCGTAGGATAAATCACGATCCCGGCGCGGGGTGGGCCCGCCGGACGGATCAACCGCCCGGTAAGCGCCACTTCGCCGTGGTGATAACGGATGGGCTCAAAGCCGCTCATGCACGCTTACTCCGGCAGGAAGTCGGGAACCGAAAGATAACGTTCGCCCGTATCGTAATTGAAGCCGAGCACGCGCGCGCCGGGGGCAAGATCGGGCAACTTCTGGGCAATGGCGGCCAGTGTCGCCCCTGAACTGATGCCGATCAGAATGCCTTCCTCCCGAGCGCAGCGGCGGGCCATTTCCTTGGCGTCTTCCGCTTCGACCTGAATCGCGCCATCGATGGCCTGGGTGTGCAGATTGCCCGGAATGAAGCCCGCGCCGATCCCCTGGATGGGGTGGGGGCCGGGTTGGCCACCGGAAATGACCGGGGAAAGCGTGGGTTCCACCGCGTAGGCCTTCATATCCGGCCAGCGGGCTTTCAACACTTCGGCGCAGCCGGTCAGATGCCCGCCGGTGCCCACGCCGCTGACCAGCAGCGAGATCGGCGTATCGGCGAAGTCGGCGAGGATTTCCTGTGCGGTGGTGTTCGCGTGGACCGCGACATTAGCGGGATTTTCGAACTGCTGCGGCATCCATGCGCCGGGTGTGGTGGCGACCAGTTCCGCCGCCCGTTCCAACGCACCTTTCATGCCCTTTTCACGCGGTGTGAGATCAAAAGTGGCGCCATAGGCCAGCATCAGCCGCCGCCGTTCGATCGACATGCTTTCGGGCATGACGAGAATCAGCTTGTACCCCTTGACTGCGGCTACCATCGCAAGACCGATCCCGGTGTTGCCCGAGGTCGGCTCGACAATAGTGCCGCCGGGTTTAAGGCTGCCGTTGGCCTCCGCCGCTTCGACCATGGCAAGCGCGATACGATCCTTGATCGAGCCGCCGGGGTTGGAACGTTCGGACTTCACCCACACTTCGTGATTCGGAAACAGCCGGGAAAGACGAATGTGGGGGGTGTTGCCGATAGTGGCGAGGATATTGTCGGCTTTCATGTCGCTCTTCCCTTGTTGTCGTCAGAATCCTGTGGATCGAATGTTCGCGCCCGGCGCAATTCCGGGAACAGCCATGACCACAATGCCGTGATGAATATCGCACCTGCGCCGCCGATGACAACCGCGCCCACACTGCCCATCACCGCGGCGAATGCGCCGGCGCGCATTTCGCCCAGCTCATTCGATGCCGATATGGCGAGACCCGAAACGGACGACACGCGCCCGCGCATCGCATCCGGCGTGTGAAGCTGCACCAGCGTGCTGCGAATGAAGACCGAAACCATGTCTGCGGCGCCAAGGACGAACAGCATCGTGAGCGACAGCCACATCTCGGTAGAAAGGCCGAAGCCGATAGTCGCTGCGCCGAACACCACCACCGCCCATAGCATCTTGACCCCGACATTCCGTTCCACCGGGCGGAAAGACAGCCACAGCGCGACCAACCCCGCACCCAGTGCTGGCGCGCCGCGCATGATGCCGAGTCCTTCCGCCCCGACATGGAGAATATCGCGGGCATAGACTGGCAGCAGGGCAGTGGCCCCGCCAAGCAGGACGGCAAACAGATCGAGCGTGATGCAGCCGAGCAGGAAACGCTGCCTGATCGTGAAAGTCAGCCCTTCGGCCATCTGGCGGAGCGGTTTCAGCTCCTTCCCGTCACGCGGTGGATGAACCGGCCTGATGCCCAGAGTCAGCGCCGCGGATGTGAGCAGCAGCCCGAACGATACGAAATAGGGCAACGATTCGGACAGACCGAACAGCAGCCCGCCGACCGCCGGACCGATGACGGTACCCGCCTGCCAGGCGATAGAACTGAGCGCGATGGCCTTGGGCAACAGCCGGGGCGGCACAATGTTCGGCGCAATCGCGCTGAGCGCGGGCCCGGTGAAAATCCGGGCGGCACCATGCGCCGCCGCGATGGTGAACAGGATCGGCAGGTTAAGCGCGTCGAACCAGGTGAACAGAGCGAGCGCCAGCGCGCTGCAACTGTCGAGCAGATTGGCGAAGACTGCCACTTTGCGCCGTTCGAAACGGTCGGCCGCATAGCCCGCGACCGGCGTGAGAAGGAACAGCGGAATGAACTGGACGAGCCCCAGAAGACCAAGCTGGAAAGCCGCCTGCGCCTTATCCATGCCGTAATCGGATCGCGCGACGTCGTATGTCTGGTAGCCGATCAGGACCACCATCGAGAGTGTCGAGAAGACTGCCAAGAAGCGCGCCAGCCAGAAAAACTGGTAGTCGCGGATCTGTAACGGAGAATTTACGTCCTGCACACAGCGCCCATGACATCGGTGGGGCAGCATGCCAAGCAATTGAAGCTATGGCCTGCCATGCTCCGTCTTTCGACGGATGAAGTGCCGCGTCAGTGCGAGCGTCGTAGCGGTGTGGGCTGCAATTGTTCGACGATGCTGGCGAAACTGTCGAGCCGCAGCAGGCGTTCGAACTGGAACCCGGCGCGGTTGTCCTTGGTCCACATGCAATAGCCTTCGATCCGGCCGACTTCGGGCAGGCGGATCAGCACACGATCGCCACGGGCAAGATTTTCGGCGTTGTCGATCATGAAGCCCTGCGCCGAGATATTGACGATGCGCATAGAGACATCGCCATGGTCACGATGTTCGGCGACAACCGTATGATTGACGGGATGGCGCGTGGAACGGCGCATGTCCGGAACGGAAAGGTGGGCACCACCAGCCACGATCACAACATCTCCTTGTCCTGCTGCTGGGCGAGCATGGCACGGGTGGCTTAAATTTCGGTAAAAGTTGCCCACCCACCTCACACAGGGCGCAGTACGCCGTGTTTCTTCTTACCAGCCGAGATGCGGACTTCCGCTCCGCCGGGGATCAGATGGGCATCGTCCTTGATGCTTTCGCCATCCAGCTTGGCCCCGCCACCGGCGATCAGCCTTTTGGCCTCACCGCGACTCGCAGCGAAGCCGATGCCGACCAGGGCATCGATCAGGCCGATCCCTTCGGCAGGCAGTGCGAATTCGGGCAATTCCGCCCCGACCCCGCCACCGGCGAACGTCGCCGAAGCTGTCGCTTCGGCCGCTTGCGCCGCGTCTTCGCCACGGCATAGTTTCGTCGCTTCGTTGGCCAGCGCGATTTTCGCTTCGTTGATGGCGCTGCCCGACAATGCCGATAGACGCGCGATTTCATCCAGCGGCAGATCGGTGAACAGACGCAGGCGCGCCGGAACATCGGCATCGGCGGTGTTGCGCCAGAATTGCCAGTAATCGTAATTGGAAAGCTGGTCTTCGTTCAGCCAGACGGCCCCACCGACGGTCTTGCCCATTTTCGTGCCATCGGCATTGGTCAGCAGCGGAGTGGTGAGGCCGAAGACCTGCGTCCCGTCCACCCGGCGCGACAGTTCCACGCCGTTGACGATATTGCCCCATTGATCCGATCCGCCCATCTGAAGGCGGCACCCCGCACGGCGCGACAGTTCCAAGAAATCGTATGCCTGGAGAATCATGTAGTTGAATTCGAGAAAGCTCAGCGATTGCTCGCGATCGAGCCGCAGCTTGACCGAGTCAAAGCTGAGCATGCGGTTGACCGAGAAGTGCTGTCCGATATCCCGCAGGAAGGGGATGTATTCCAGCTTGTCCAGCCACTCTGCGTTGTCGACCATAATCGCATCGGTCGGTCCATCGCCAAAAGTCAGGAAGCGTTCGAACACGCGCCGGATCGAAGCGACGTTGTGCGCGATCACATCGCCGGTCAGCAGCTTGCGCGCCTCGTCCTTGAAGCTGGGATCGCCGATCTTGCCGGTGCCGCCGCCCATCACCACGATGGGTTTGTGACCGGCGCGCTGCAACTGGCGCAACATCATGATCGAAACCAGATGGCCCACATGCAACGATGGCGCAGTGGGATCGAAGCCGATATAGCCCGGCACGATCTGCCGCTGCGCAAGGGCGTCCAGCCCCTCGGCATCGGTAAGCTGGTGGATATAGCCGCGCTCGTCGAGTAGGCGCAGCAGAGTCGATTGGTAATTCATGGCGCTGGTCATCGCGCGCGCGCCTAGCACGGAGAAACCCGCTTGGGAACGCATAGGCTCGTCTGCCACCCCGATACACCGTCTGTTGCCGTTAAAAATATCACTGCCACCATTTTCGATCATCCGGCGAGCGGCCTGCTCCTGCGGTGGCGGGTCGATGGCTGTTCGGCGCTGGTCTTGCCCAGCTATGCCGGTTCGGGGCGGGGGGCCGAATTGTGGCAAACCACTTGCTTCGAACTCTTCGCACAGCAAAGCGGCACTGCTTATGAGGAATTCAATTTCTCTCCGTCGCAGCGCTGGGCGGCCTATCGTTTTTCGGCCTACCGCGAAAACCGGCAGGATATCGAAGCGGGCGAAGGGCCGGTGATCGATCATCAAAGCGGCGAACAGCTTTTCGTGCTCACGGCGAAGCTTCCCGGTTTCAAGCTCGATACGGGCCGCGTGGGACTCAGCGCGGTGATCGAGGAGCGGGGCGGGATCAAAAGCTATTGGGCCCTGGCGCATCCAGCGGGTGAGCCTGATTTTCACGATCCGTCTTGCTTCATTGCGGCGGTTCCGGCACCGCAGCGCGTATGAAATTCGGGATCGATCGCCTGCTGGCGGAACAGGAACTGCGCAAACCGCTGTTGGGGAAACGGGTAGCGCTCGTCGCGCATCCCGCCTCCGTTACACAGGGTCTCGTCCACTCGCTCGATGCACTGGCGGCCTGTTCTGACATCACGTTGACGGCGGCTTTTGGCCCACAACATGGGTTGAAGGGCGACAAGCAGGATAACATGGTCGAAACCGACGATGAGCTGGACCCAGCCTACGGCATTCCCATTTTCAGCCTTTATGGCGAAGTGCGCCGTCCCACGCCTGCAATGATGGATACGGCCGATGTGTTCCTGTTCGATCTGCAGGATCTGGGCTGCCGTATCTACACGTTCGTCACCACGTTGCTTTACATGCTCGAAGCTGCTGCCGCGCAAGGCAAGAGCGTGTGGGTGCTCGATCGCCCCAATCCCGCCGGCAGGCCGGTAGAAGGCACGCTGCTGCTGCCTGGGCAGGAAAGCTTCGTCGGTGCGGGGCCGATGGTCATGCGGCATGGGCTTACGCTGGGCGAAATGGGCCAGTGGTTCGTCGATCATTTCAAACTCGATGTCGATTATCGCGTCATCCCGATGGAAGGCTGGCAACCCGATGCCGCGCCGGGCTTTGGCTGGCCCGATAGCCGCATCTGGATCAATCCCAGCCCCAACGCCGCCAATCTCAACATGGCGCGCGCCTATGCGGGCACTGTGATGCTGGAAGGCACGACCTTGAGCGAGGGCAGGGGCACGACCCGTCCGCTCGAAGTGCTGTTCGGCGCACCCGATATCGATGCCGTGAAAGTGCTGGGCGAGATGCACCGACTGGCGCCGGTATGGCTGGCCGGTTGCGCCATTCGCCCGTGCTGGTTCGAACCGACTTTCCACAAGCATCAGGGGCAGCTTTGCAACGCGCTGATGATTCATGCTGAAGGCAGATTCTACGATCATATCGCGTTTAGCCCCTGGCGGTTGCAGGCCCTGGCGTTCAAGGCGATCCGCAATCTCTACCCGGATTATCCGATCTGGCGCGATTTTCCCTATGAGTATGAGTTCGAGCGTTTGGCCATCGATGTGATCAACGGCGGCCCGGCACTGCGCGAATGGGTTGATGATCGGCAAGCTGCCGCCGGGGATCTCGATGCGCTGGCAGCGGTGGATGAACAGCGCTGGAGCGAAGAAACCCGCCGGTTTCTGCTTTATCGCTGATCCGGATAGGTGCCGGACACCTGTCCGCCAGCACTCAATTCCGCTTGCGCGTCAGTTCCCGCATGGCATCGTCGAGCCCGTCCAGCGTCAACGGATACATCCGTTCGCCGAACAACTGCCGGATCATCGTGGTCGACTGGCTGTAGCTCCAGTAATCCTGCTTCACCGGATTGAGCCAGACGGTCGCAGGATAGGTGTGCAGCACCCGTTCCAGCCAAACAGCGCCCGCTTCCTCGTTCATATGTTCGACGGACCCGCCGGGATAGGCGATTTCGTATGGGCTCATCGCGGCATCGCCGACGAAGATCACTTTGTAATCGTGCCCGTATTTATGGAGGATATTCCAAGTGGATGTTCGTTCCTGCCATCGGCGGTGATTGTCCTGCCACACGCCTTCATAAAGGCAGTTGTGGAAGTAGAAAAATTCCAGATTCTTGAATTCGGTGGTGGCCGCGCTGAACAGTTCCTCGACAAGTCGGATATAGGGATCCATCGATCCCCCGACATCAAGGAACAGCAGCACTTTCACCGCGTTGTGCCGTTCCGGGCGCATATGGATATCGAGGAAACCCTGCCGGGCCGTGCCGCGGATGGTGGCGTCGATATCCAGTTCGCTGGCCGCGCCTTCCCGCGCAAAGCGGCGCAGGCGACGCAGCGCCACCTTGATATTGCGCGTGCCCAGTTCGCGCGAACTGTCCAGATTGGCGAACTCGCGCTTTTCCCACACCTTGATCGCGCGTTTGTGGCGGCTTTCTCCGCCGATCCGCACGCCTTCGGGGTTGTAGCCCGAATTGCCGAACGGACTCGTTCCCCCAGTTCCGATCCACTTGTTTCCGCCCTGATGGCGGCCGTGCTGTTCCTCAAGCCGTTTCTTGAGCGTCTCCATGATCTCATCCCAACTGCCGAGAGATTCGATCTGCGCCATCTCCTCAGGCGTGAGGAACTTCTCGGCCACGGCTTTCAGCCATTCTGCGGGAATATCCACCGGCTGCTGGCCATAGTCGCTGAAAATCCCCTTGAAGACTTTCTGAAACACCTGGTCGAAGCGATCGAGCAGCCCCTCGTCTTTCACGTACGTTGCGCGCGAAAGATAGTAGAACGCTTCCGGCGTCTGTTCGATCACATCACGGTCCAGCGCCTCAAGCAGGATCAGATGCTCCTTGAGGCTTGCCGGAATCCCGGCTGCACGCAATTCGTCGAGGAAACTGAGGAACATCCCTCAATCCTTTGCAATGACCGGGGCAGGGGGCTGGCCCGCATGTCGTTCAAGCGCGGGATCGATCATCGCCCATTCCGGGGCCTCGGCTGTCCAGATCGCCATCTGCGGCCTCAGCGCGGGCGTTGCGCCCAGCACACCGATCCGCACGGTCTTGAGATGCATCCGGGCCGAACTCTGCCCGTAAACCTGCGTGCCGCAGGACGGGCAGAAGTAGTACGTCAGCGTATTGCCGCTGGCGGCAGTCCAACCGGAGGAGGCGGTATCGCCGGTTACGGTGACATCGCCGGCATCAAAGATCGCGTTGTGCGTCGGTCCACCGGCGGCAAGCTGCTGGCATTGGCGACACCAGCATTGGCGCGTGGCGACAGGCGCATCCGCCTTGACCGCTACTTTCACCTGCCCGCAGGCGCATTGTCCGGCAAAAGCCATACGATCAACGCTCCCGCCGGGCCATGAAGGCCAGACGTTCGAACATCATGATATCCTGTTCGTTTTTCAGCAATGCACCATGGAGTGGCGGGATCGCCTTGGTCGGATCGCGGTTCTGGAGCACGTCCAGCGGCATATCCTCGACCAGCAGCAGCTTGAGCCAATCAAGCAGTTCCGAAGTGCTCGGCTTTTTCTTCAGCCCCGGCGTTTCGCGCAGTTCGTAGAACATTTCCATCGCTTTGGTGACCAGTTGCTTTTGAATGCCGGGGAAGTGGACTTCCACGATATCGCGCATCGTCTCCGGATCGGGGAATTTGATGTAGTGGAAGAAGCAACGGCGCAGGAAAGCGTCGGGCAGTTCCTTCTCGTTGTTC